>CANGLU010000038.1 GCA_947455025.1 Hyphomicrobiales bacterium | reverse complement strand
TGCAGTTCACCGTTGACAATCTAACCAACGTATCGACGAACCTTTCGGCTTCACGCAGTCAGATCGAAGATGTTGATTATTCACAAGCAACGGCTCAGCTCGCCAAGAACAACGTGATCCAGCAGGCAGCTACCGCCATGCTCGCACAGGCTAACCAGTCACCACAGTCGGTTCTCCAGCTCCTCAAGCAGGGCTAAGAGGTTTATCACAACCTGGAATCTACTAAATGGCTAAGTTAGTGTCCGTCATCATTCCAACTTATAACCGGCTCTCGGTTATAAGAGCGATCGAATCGGTGCGTCAGCAAACGCTTGGAATGAATGAAATAAAAATTATCGTCATCGACGATAATTCGGATGCGAGCTATTATAACGCATTGAAGGATCATGTTGGTAAACAACAGGACTCGGTCGAACTCTATAAAAATGTGTTCAACACAGGTCCTGGGTATTGTCGAAACCAGTTTTTGAAAAACTGTGCCGAAAAATATGTCTACTTCTTGGACAGCGACGATTGCCTCGCGGAAAACGCACTCGAACGAATGGTCGATTGTGCTGAAAAGACCGCGTCCGATGTCGTCGTTGTGAAAAGAAAATATTTTAACGGAAAAGTGCCCTTTCAAAACGTTTTCGATAAAAATTACCTCGGTGTATCGCTGTATGAGACAAATGCGTTTCAAACGCTGGGCGCAGGCGGCAAGCTCATAAAAGCAAGCCTAATTGCGAACAACGATATACGGTTTGCTGAATCAAGGAGATGGGGCGAAGATCAGCCTTTTATGGCGAAAGCCTATCTCTTGGCCGAGCGAATATCGGTATTGTCCGACGACAACTATTTGCTGCTGGATACGGATGAAATAAGCTTGTCAACCAGCAATAAAAAGCTGTCGAATTATATTGAAACGGCCGTCGAAGTGATCGAAATCATCGATAAATTCGGCGTTACCAATACGGACGTCATCCCCCTTAAAATGCGCGTTTTCCGCGAGCATATCCTGTTCTTTATGGCCAATGTTCTGCTGTCGAATGCGGGTTTGGATCGGGTTAGTCTAAATCTGATCAATTCAATCATGAACACAAAATTTAATTTCATGAATGAAAGCCATTATCGCCATTACACCAACGATAATGAAAAAAACATCATGAAAAGCTTTTATTTTAATTTGCTGGCGTCCGGTATCACGCCGCAATTCCATTTTGCATTATGACGCATTCAAAAATAATCATTTACTGCGACGGCGGCTTGGGCAACAGGCTTAATGCCTTACTGTCAGGTATGGCTATCGTTCGCCATTTTAACATTGATTACATGATCCATTGGCCCATCAATCAATGGTGCGCCGCCGAATATGCGGATCTTTTTTTTCCTGACGCCAATGTCAGCACCGAATCTTTGACAAGTTTAAATGGCAAGCTCAATGGCTATGCCATGCTTCTCCATGATAGCATTGCCTCCGATGCCTTGAGTGCTCCCTTTGCTTCGGCCTATGACTATGCCTCGCTGGATGATTTCGAGGATAGAATACTAAAATCCGGGCAATCGATCTTCTTTTATCCCGCTCTTGTTCCGCAATGGATACCGGAAACGCTGATCCATGCCGAAATGCGAAATCTTCACTTCACGCCCTATATCACGTCAGAGGTAGAAAATTTCATTCGCTCGACGCTTAAAAAGCCGTTTTATGGTTTGCATCTGCGCCGTACCGATTTGAACATTGGCTTGACCGATTTGGAAGTTTTCAAGATCGCCCAAGGCAATCCCGATTGCGCCTTTTTTGTCTGTTCCGATGATCCGCAAGCCGAACGACTGGCCAGCGGCCATCCCAATGTCTTTTCACGAACCAAAACATCCTATGTGCAAAAGAAACAGGGCGGTGCTGATTGGCTCGCATTATCGCAAGATGAGGATGGCCGATCCTATCACGGCAATATTCAACGCGATAAGGCATCGGTGATCGATGGTGCCATCGACATGCTCATTCTCGCCCATGCACAAATCATTGGCTTTTCTGGGTCGACCTTCCAGACCATGGCAAGAAATCTCGGCGAATATTGGTCGCAATTAAATTGGCAAAAGCCGGAGCCACTCGAAGTCTATCCCATGCGCGAAATTCAACGGCAATTGGAGCATGGCCATTTACCGGTTAGCAGTGTCATCCATGTTGCAAATATTTGGCATTCGGATCGTACAAATTCGATGCCTCTTCACCTGATTACGGCGATGTTGAACCGCCTAAAGGGCGATGACTATCTGCAGCTCCTATTTGCATTAGCTCAATTCGCCAACAGAGATGAGAATTATCGCATGGCGGCGTTGTATCTTCAAGAAATATTGAAACACTCGCCCAACCTGGCTGACCCTACAAAAATGCTCGAACAAGTAACAATGAAATTAGCCGATTTAGCGAAACAATAAGGCAGCCCATCTTCGCTCATGGATTTAATGGTCACCTGCCGTTAATACCCAAAAGATACCCGAAGTTTAATATGCCGTTTTGGAGAACACACGATGTCACAACCGAATATGCGTTATGAAATGATGGAAAAGGGCATATTTATCGATCCGATGATCAATATGGAACGGATCGGTCATCTTGTTCGCCAACTTCGCCCCGTTAAAACAGAGCACGAATTAATTCGGATTGGTGCCGATGCCGATGGCGGCTATCTCGTGCCCAATGATTTGGCCGGACTAAAGGCCTGTTTTTCTCCTGGTGTCGATAATATTGCAAGTTTTGAACAGCATATGCACACACTGGGCGTGGACTCACATCTGGCAGATTACTCCGTCAGCGAAGTGCCACAGGGGACGATCGTAAAGTCTTTTATCCGGAAATTCTTGGGCGCCAACAGCATCGCCGAATTTATCTCGCTCGACGATTGGGTGAATGAGTCCGAGCCAACAGCCAAAACAGACGATTTGATCCTGCAAATGGATATTGAAGGCGGCGAATACGACACGCTATTGGCTTGCTCGAAAGAAACGCTCGATAAATTTCGCATCATGGTGATCGAATTTCATTCGGTCGAGACATGGAGCCAATCCGATTTCTTCAAAATTGTCGAATCGACCTTTCAGAAGCTTTTACTAACCCACGCACTCGTTCATCTTCATCCCAATAATGCAGTTGGAATTGTCAATATGAACGGCTTTCTCGCGCCGCGCGTTTTCGAGATTACGATGATCAAAAGAACACGTGCCCGTATACAAGGCTTCGCCGATCTGCCGCATCCCCTCGACCGTGGGAATATCAGCCATCTACCTGATTTACACTTACCTGATAGCTGGAAGTAAGCCTTAATGCGATGCGCTATTTAGCTTATATCTTAACAAATAGCGCGTCGCCAAACGTGTTCGGCCCGCATTCAAGATAGATCAATTGATAGCCAAAAAGATCCAGATATTGGATCAGGTCTTTATAGCTCGCGCCACCTTTGTAGCCCGAGCCAGTACCAATTTCGGTCCAAATATATTTTACGTTCTCAAGCATTTCGCCTGCGCCCTTCAACACATAAAGCTCGGCGCCTTGTACGTCGATATAGAGCATATCCACCGTGTCAAAGCCGATTTGCTTTTCATTGCGAAGATAGGCGAAAAGCGAATCCAAACGGTATCCCGTTAGCTTAATCGTGTCCGAAAAGGTAACATGCGGATAGGCTTCAAGATGATCGCCGGGCTCTAGAAGGCTACTGCTTTGCCCGCCATTGCTTGCGATATGGAAATTAAATTCCTTGCCATTGGTGGAAGAGACCAATGCTTTGAAAGGCACATAGGACGGGATATTTTGGACGCGATGCTGCAACACCGAAAACGGCATATCAAGCGGTTCAATTAAGAGCGCGTCGGTAATGCCGGCTGCAATAAAATCTTCCAATTCCTGCCCGCCGCTGGCGCCAATTTGAATAAGCGTTTTCGGATTTGGTAATTGGTGCTTTTGAAGGATATCGAAAGGCGAGGTCATTAATACTTATCCTTGAAAGCCGTTCCATGCATGTTGATAATGGCTGAATACCATTTTGGCTTCGACCTCTTCGGCAAATTCCGCCACCAGACGTCCCTTGCCGCCGACAATCGGCTTATAAAAGCGATCCAGTTGAAACTGGCCATCGGCGCCTGCGACGAGATTGGCACTCATCGGGCAGTCATCGACCACAACCAAAGTATTTGAATCAATCGCCCGCCATGCAGCCGTCAATTCCTTTAGATGATGAGCTGCTGATGGATACCAGTAATTATAATCCACATCATATGAGTCGAGATATAGGAGGTTGATATGACGACCAATGCCCAAGAGCTGTTTGGTAAGCGAATTCAAATAGGCAACACTGTCGCCCTCATGCACCGTCACTTCGGAGCTGACAAGCGAGCGGCATACTTCAACGGCCTGTGGATTAATATCCACGGTAAAGGCTTTTGAGCCATCTTTGCGGCAATTAATGTAGTGATCAAAAAGCAAGGTTGAATGCCCTTCGCCCGTCATAGCCCAAGGATCCCGGTTTCTCACGCAACCGGTTTCGACGATGATCACTGAGCCTTGGATTTGATCTAGATATTCGAACATTTTACGAAAGGAAACTTCTCTTTGTAAAAGGCTGGAAGCTTTTTCATTATAAAAATTCCAAAATTCCTGCATGCTATTTCCTCTCGATTCGTAATGGGTGCAAAAGATGGTGACGCTTGGGACTATCTCTTAGCCCTCAAGCTTGAAATGCGTTGATTAATTGTTGCGCGGCATGATCCCAGCTGTTGAAATTCGAGTCGATAATAGGCGTGATCGTTTGATGACGCTTTAATGAACTTAAAATTTCCGTGAGATGGGCCTGGCTCGGTTCCCGGTAATAGATTGGCTTACCATTGGGATCTAATTGTTCCATCGGATTTGATTGGATTTTAAACCCTGCACTTACGCCGACAAAGTCGTCCGTTGCGCCGCCTTCGGTGACGATCGCAGGGGTACCGCAGACCAATGCTTCGCATACCGGCAGATTAAATCCTTCAGCTCGATAGGGTGAAACATACCAATCCGAAATATTATACAGAGTGCGCAATTGTTGCAGGTTTAGATTATCCTGGATAACCCTAACGCGGCTTAGAACCGGACCGGAATCAATATTGTGGTCTTTCAAGCTCTGGTGAATCGCCTGCTGGCTATCGAGATTATAAAGGTTCTTTTGTTCCTTTATGATCAGAAGAAGATCTTTATTTTTTTCTAAGGCTCGCGCAAATCCGGTAATTAATACATCGCAGCCTTTATTCCAAAAAGGGCTCGAAATATTGAGCAACACGATATCGCTATCTGCGATGCTGAGGTTTTGCCGCGCTGACTTTATTTCCTCCTGATCAATCGGATGGAAATAATCAAGCGAAGCGGCATGAGGTATGACTTTGATGGCGCCATCGGTAAATCCTGATTTCATCAGACAGGATTTAGACCATTGGCTTGGTGTAACAATTTTAAGTTCGCCCCTATTGGCAGCTGCCAGAAGATTTTTAGTCTGTTCTTCGCTTGGGTCGATCCCGAGCTCGGTCACCATGAAAACAAGCGAGGCTTCTCGGCCGACGGGTGGCAAATATTCATTGGGTGAATAGATTTGATACCGCCAGTCAAAGGTACCGTCATTCTCGCCCTGCGGAATGGATTTTAGCCACGCAACATCTTCCGCCAATAGACCTGAGCTATTGGCGCTTTCATTCCAGGCAGGGCTCGCAAAAGGTCGATCAGAGTGAACAATCTCGATGTCCGAATTTTTGCGAAGGGACAGCAATTGGAATTGGTTGACGAGGGCGTAGGAATGGTTAATCCCGCGCCAGCCCATGATGTTTAAGCGCTTTACAGCCGGCATGCGGTTTAACCCCTTACAATGGTTTTGATGCCTTCTTCGTATTCTGAAACAATGTGCTTCATATCGAAGAGGGCCGATTTTTGATGCGCCAATTGCTGGCGAATGGTTGTGAGCTCGTCACGGTTATTGGCAAAATGAATAGCCTTTTGCCGATATTCATCATGGCTATGGCAAATGAGTTGATCGAGACCGATGCAATGGACGAGACTGCCTGCCATACGGGAGACATAGGTGGAACCGCGCAAGGTTAAGAGAGGTAATCCCGCCCACAGCAAATCATTGGCTGTTGTGCCTGCATTATAGGGGTAGGTGTCCAAGAAGATATCGGCGCATTGGAAGCGCGCGAGATAATCACGCGGATCAATCCGCCCCGCAAAGACAAGGCGATCTTCTGTCACACCATTTTTTGCAGCCAAGGTGATGAGATTCTCTTTAGACCACCGATTGTCTTCAAGAATCCAAAGAACCGTATTACTGGTATTCTTGATGATATCGAGCCAGATTGTAAAAAGCTTCTCGTTGAATTTATAGTTATTGTTGAAGCAACAGAACACAAAAGTATCTTCGGAAATTCCGAAATCGGACTTCCTTTTAGGCGGCCCCATTTGCCGTTTTGAATCCGATACTTGGAAAACTCGGGGCAAATAGATCGGCTTTTCGCTAAAATCTTTTGCAAGCGAGTGCGGGAAGATAAAATCATCCGCAATTACATAATCGACATAGGGCATGGCCGTTGTGCCCGGATAGCCGAGATAGGCAATCTGGATGGGTGCGGCGCCTTGTGCAATGATATTGGGGCGCGCGCGACCGCTCAATCCTTGAAGATCAACCAAGACATCGATTTCATTTTGCTGGATGCGATCGGCAATCTCGTCATCGGTCAGCGCGCCAACCGCATGGAATTTATCGAAAGCGCCTTTAACCCGTTGCCGGAATGGCGTGCCATCCTCAGGGCTCCAGCAGAAGGCATGAACTTCAAATTGGCTGCGATCATGCAATTCATATAATTCAACGGTCAGCAGCGATACGGCATGCATGGAAAGATCGGATGAGGCATATCCGATCCGAAACTTATCATGGCCGTAGCGTTTGGTGGTCGGAACACGGCGCGGGTATTGCTGCACGCGGTCGCGTACAAAACGCTGCGAGCAGGCCAATTGTACCGCCGGATCATCACTCAAACTTAAGATCGCAAGCGGCGAGGCCATATCAGCCAATGGCTTCTGACAGAAGGCATCATTGGTTAAGACAGGCCATTTGCATTGCTTTTGTCGCAAATGCAGCCAATGCTGAAGAGGGCCGTCTTGATTGCCATCCAGCTTCAAGCTTTCATACAGAGCCGCTTCGGATTGCTCATATTCGCGCTCAATCTCATAGAGCCTACCGAGATTGTTCAAAATCTTAAGATAGGCATCCTCGTTAAAGGCATCACGCGGCTTTGGCCTTGCGCGGGCCATTTCCCAAACCTCTAAAGCGTGCTTTTTTAGATCCAGCTTTTCGAGAACCAAACCCATATTAAGATAGCCTGCGAGAAAATCAGGTGCGGCTTGGGTTACGGCTTTAAAACATCCCCAGGCGGCATGGTCTTCGCCAATGGTGGAGTAGAGCGTTCCGAGATTGAAATAGGTGATGTAACGATCGGCGGCGTCTGTCGCGATATACCGCCGATACAAATAGATGGCATCTTCTACTTTACCCGAAACAACAAGATTTTCGCATTGTTCAAGTGTTTTCTTAACGTCTTTTAACACGTCGTCATTGATGAAAACGGAAATATTGCGTGGCAGCACGATATCGAGCAGATCATTGCCGAATTTCGACCGATCGAATTCGGACGATAGCTCGGCCGCCTTTAAGCGATCGAAAAACGCGGCTTCTGGATTGCCGCGGTGCTCATGAATCGCCGCGCGGGTAACATAAAAGAGGCCAAATTTGTCATTCAGCTTAATAGATCGCTCTACATGGTAGAAGGCCTTGTCAAACAAGCCGAGATTAAAAAATACCGAGGCAAGCGAATAATGCGCGATGACATTTGTGTCTTCAAGCGCCGTGATTTTCTCGAATGTATCCCGTGCACGTTCAAGATCGCCTGAACGCTGATAGGATAGTCCGGTTTCAATCAACTCATTAATCGACATTACTCAACTCCGAACGCAACACACATCAACCGCGTATTATCTTCTCAATATATTTGCCGTAGTCCGATTTTTCGAACGGCTTAATCGCTGCTTTAAGTTGCTCGATACTGATGAATTTCTTATTAAAGGCGATTTCCTCAAGGCAGGCGACTTGAATGCCTTGCCGCTTTTGTACCGTACGTACAAATTCGGCAGCTTCGATCAGTGAATCATGCGTTCCCGTATCAAGCCAGGCATAGCCGCGGCCCAATTTTTCGACGGTTAAATTGCCCCGTTCAAGATAAACCTTGTTCACATCGGTGATTTCATATTCACCACGCGCTGAGGGTTCGATGGTGGCGGCGATGTCCAGTACGGAATTGTCGTAAAAATAGAGACCCGTCACGGCCCAATTCGATTTTGGCGCTTTGGGCTTTTCTTCAATCGATGTTGCGCGCCCGTCTTGATCAAAGCTTACAACGCCATAGCGCTCGGGGTCATCGACATTATAGGCAAAAACGGTTGCACCCCATTTTGGCATGGTGGCCGCGACAAGCTTTTCGGTCAAATTGGCGCCGTAGAAAATATTGTCACCCAAAATGAGTGCTACATCGTCGGAGCCCACGAAATCACGGCCAATCACAAAGGCTTGTGCGAGACCATTAGGTTCATGCTGAATGGCATAGGAAATTTTAATGCCCCAATTGGAGCCATCCCCTAAAAGATTCTGATAATTGCCAATGAATTCTGGCGACGAGATCAGGAGAATGTCTTTAATGCCGGCCAGCATTAATACGGACAGCGGATAATAAATCATCGGCTTGTCGTAGACGGGCAGGAGCTGCTTGTTGACGGCAAGCGTTGCCGGATAAAGCCGGGTTCCGGCGCCGCCGGCTAAGATAATTCCCTTCACGGTCTGTCTCCTTGCAGCAAATCGCCAACAATGTCCCGCACGGCGGTTTGCCAAGGGCGCGGACGGTATCCGAAGTGGGTTGCAAATTTGGTTGTATCGAGGCGTGAGTTTTTAGGTCGTATCGCGCGGGTCGGATAGTTCGACGTTGCAATGCGATGGATTTGCGCATGGGGGCCGCCGAGCGATCCAGAATGCTGCATCACGAGTTCGGCAATATCGGCCCAGCTCGCAACGCCATCATTGCTGAAATGGAATGTACCGCGTGCGGCATTGTCGTCGTCGAGGAGCCGTTGCATGATCAAGAGCAAGACGTCAGCCAAATCCTTGGCCGATGTTGGTGCACCAAATTGATCACTCACAATGTTTAACTGATCGCGCTCTGACGCCAAGCGGAGCATCGTCTTGATAAAATTATTTCTAAAAGGGCTTACCACCCACGAGGTGCGAATAATCGCATGGTTCGGGTTATGAAGCCTAACGGCATGCTCGCCCGCTTCTTTACTCGCACCATAAACGCTAACAGGGCCCGTCGCATCGTCTTCCCGATAGGCGCGATCGAGTTCGCCTGAAAACACATAGTCGGTTGATACATGCAAGAGCGGTATGTCGCGGTTCGCAGTCAGCTCAGCCAAGTGTGAAACAGCGTCGCGGTTAATCCGAAACGCTTCGTCTGGCTCGTCTTCCGCTTTATCAACGGCTGTATAGGCCGCAAGATTAATGACGCCATCAATCGTATGTTCGTTGACATAGGACATCATCTGTTCCGCATGGCTGAGATCGAAATGATCCCGCGTCGGAAAAAGAAATTCAAAGCCATGCGGCCCATCGCATCGCTGCAAGGCTTGGCCTACTTGTCCCTCGCCACCCGTGACCAATATCCTTGTCATTTGGTGTTTAACCCACGGCGATCCGTCACAGCGTTTCGGTCAAGCAAAGGGCGCCACCAGACTTCATTGTCGAGATACCACCGCACGGTCTTCTCGAGCCCCGATTCGAAACTCTCGCTTTGGCGCCACCCGAGTTCACTTTCGAGTTTCGAGCAATCAATGGCGTAGCGGAAATCATGTCCGGGTCTGTCGGTCACAAACGCGATTTGTTGGCGGTAAGAGCCGCCATCGGCGCGCGGCGTAAGCCGATCCAAGATCGCGCAAAGTGTTTCAACAACGTCGATGTTACGGCGTTCCGCACGGCCACCGACGGTGTAAGTCGTGCCCGGTTCCGCTCGCTCAAAGACGAGCTGAATGGCGCGGGCGTGATCTTCAACATAGAGCCAATCGCGAATATTTTCGCCACGGCCATAGACCGGCATTTCCTTGCCGGCGATTGCGCGCAGAATATTGAGCGGAATGAGTTTTTCGGGAAAATGATAAGGCCCGTAATTATTGGAGCAATTGGTAATCGTTACCGGCAAACCATAGGTGTGAAACCACGCTCTTACCAAATGATCGGATCCCGCTTTTGAGGCGGAATAGGGAGAGCGCGGATCATAAGCCGTTGCTTCTTCAAAAAAGCCTTCATCATGGAGCGAGCCGAATACTTCATCCGTTGAAACATGATGAAAGCGAAAGCGCTTTTTTCGCTCCGACGATAGATGGTTCCAATGCTTCAACGCCGCTTGCAGCATGACATAGGTACCAACAAGGTTGGTCTCAATGAAATCCTGCGGACCATCAATCGAACGGTCAACATGCGATTCAGCCGCGAGGTGCACAATGATGTCCGGATCAAAATCAAGAAGGCTGCTCTCAACCATCGCCGCATCGCGGATATCGCCGCGTATGAACCGATAGCGCGGATCATTGGCAATGGGCGCAAGCGAGGTCAACGTGCCGGCATAGGTCAGGCTATCAAAAACCACAATCTCATGGTTTGACGATTGGATCAGATGCCGCGCCAGGCAAGAGCCGATAAAGCCGGCGCCACCAGTAATAAAGACACGCAATTTTTTTGAGTGATCAAGGGTCATCAGGGTGCCTCGATAAGCGAAAGGGGCACGCCGTCATAGGCGAAAGGACTTTCGAAATCCTTTAACCGCGGCAGCACGCCATCCTTCGGCGAGAGAGGCGTCTGTTCGGAATGGATCGGCCACGCGATGTTTAAGTCGGGGTCATTCCATACAATACCGCCTTCGCACTCGGGCGCATAATAGTCTGAAACCTTGTAGCTCACTTGCGTGTTGGGCTGGAGCGTCATCAACCCATGCGCAAATCCGACGGGGATATAGAGCTGGCGGCCATTGTCGGCGGAAAGCTCGATGCTGATGTGCTGGCCATAGGTTGGCGAATCTTTTCGTACATCAACAACAACGTCAAAAATCGCACCCCGGATACAGCTTACCAGTTTGGCTTGGCCGTGGGGAGGCGATTGAAAATGCAAGCCGCGAACTGTTCCTGCAAGCTTTGAAAAAGATTGATTGTCCTGAACCCAGTTGAGGGGTGGAATGAAACCCGACAATTTGCGCGCGTTGAAGGTTTCGGTAAACCAACCGCGATCATCCTCAAACCGTTTCGGGGTAAAACTGATCACCATTTTATCGGATTAACTTTCGGAAATGCCGTTCCATTTTCACACGCTCAAACCCGAATAACGGTGCCGGATGTCGAAAGGCCTAAGACCTTCGCGGATTGCAGGGCAACCTCATACGGGCTCAGCAGTGTAGCCGGATCTTCATTGTAAAAATTGCTGCGGCGCATTTCGGTGTCGGTGCGCCCCGGCACAACGCAATTCACGCGAATACCATCGTCCTGCCATTCTTCCGCAAGGCCTTGTGTCATGTTCACAATGGCTGCTTTGCTGGCGGAGTAAGGCACATAGCCGCCCCGCCCACGCGTGTAAGAGGAGGAGGAAAAATTGAGCAGCATACCCTTTGTCTTAAGGAGATAGGGATGGCTTGCTTTGGCAATATTGAGAGCACCAACCAAATTAATCGCAACCTGCTCGGCGAAATCATCGGAGGTTTGATCCTTGACCGATTTCTTCAGCAAAGTTCCAGCCGTGTTGATCACAAAGTTGATGGATCCAAAGCGGTGATTGGCCTGTCCGATGGCCTGTTCAACATCGGAAAAATTCCGGATGTCGCAATCGGTTGAACGGGATGCGACATGAACAGCGCAGCCAGCATCATTCAGCACCTGCGTAATCGCTTTGCCAATGCCGGCCGTGCCGCCAAAAATCACGGCGGCGCGGTCCTTCAAATCGATACCCTTCATATTGGTATCGAGCTTAGATGTCCGCAACCGGAAGAATTCATCGGCGATAACGAGATCGCTTTCTTCCGTTATCTTGATGTTTTCGGCGGCGCCACGCACAATCTTGATACGTGCAAACGGGTCGGCTGCCAGCACAACACCGCAATCATCGGTGAAGCCCGTCAGGCGCTCGGGCCCCAGCTGCATATAGGCTGAATAAAGGCGGGTAAAGCGGAAGGCTTGCGGGGTTTGTCCGCGCCAAATCTTGTCGCGTTGCGGGATCGACTGAATGATGCCGTCCGATTCAACGATAATCGTATCGCTTGCCGGAATGGCGACATCCACGGCCTCAAACAGTTCGAGGTTCTCGATTACATCATAGAGAATCGATTTGTTGAGAAAAGGCCGTGCCGCTTCATGAATAATCACATTTTTCGGCGGCTCAGCCGATAAATGCTTCAAGGCAGCAAGGGTTGATCCTTGCCGTGTCGATCCGCCGACAATGGTCTCGGCCATCGGATAGGTTTCGACGAGGGCGCGGGTGATGTCTTCGAGGTCGCGTGGTGCAACAACAATGATGCGGGCTTCGGGAAAGGCGGATGCAAGGCAATCCAGACTGTGCTCAAGCAGCGTCTTCCCCGCGATCCGAATGAATTGCTTCGGTATATCCCAGCCGACGCGCGAACCGTTTCCGCCCGCCAACATGATAAATGCAAAGTCATTCATGATACGATATTTAAACCCTGGTGTTGATTACGAGGCTGAGCGGCGCGAGAATTTTTTATCAATAAATTTGGCATAGGTCTGGAGCATCTCGCGGAGATGGGTTTCCATATGGCCGGGACGATCGGCATAATGGTCCAACACGGCGAGAATTCTCGGAATTCGGCTGTATTTTTGCTCGGTAATCGCGGAAACGAGATTAAGCCGGCAAACAAGCATATGAACCAATTCTCCGGCTCCCATCATGGACGGTGACTCGACATGAGATACGTAGTCCGGCTCGGGGATACGCCAATTTCCAAAATTTTCCGTTAAATTTTGATCAATATTGTGCGGTACCCAAACCTTCGTACCAAGGAATGTGGTTTCTCTTAAAACGAAGGGCGAGAATTCGAAACGCTGCAAATAATTCCATGGCGCATTGATGCCGGTAACGAATTTATTGTTCTCTTTGCGATAGAAGAACATATCAATCGTCGTGCCCGTTTCGAAATGGACAACGGGAAGCTGGTAGGTCCGGTTGCCGCGAATATATTCAAAGAAGATTTTGAATTTTCCGCTGTCAAGAATGCGTTGAACAATATCAAATTGTTCTTCCCAGCCAAACAGGCCTACATCCATATCCTTATCATGCGAGAGTACGGATCCGGTGCGAGCATAGCCCAGCAACGTACCCGATACCAAAAAGATCGCTTTGCCCGTCGGCTCGAGAATTTCCTGCAATTCGGCCAAGGCCTTGCCGGCCTGCTCGGGGTTAAACGCGTCTTTATCTTTACCGTCGCCGGATGCTGCGCCATCAGCCTTCTCGGGCGCCTTCTCATCGATGGAAAGATCGATCTGCTCGCAAATTGTCTCGATGAAACGGTCCATTTCACGGATCGAGGAGAGGTAATCACCCTGCTGGCAATAGGCCTCGGCTAAGCGGTGAAAGGCGACATGCTTTTCAGCATTATATTCAGAATGTTTGGCAAGCTCGGCAACGCGATCCCAATTTTCAGCCTTGGCATAACATTCAACGGCATGAAGATTAACGTGGTCCCAGAGCTCTTCATAGGTTTTGCGATCAATCGCTTGCAGCACAAGCTCATGGCAACGCGCCATGGCGTTCCAGTCGGTCTGTGGTGGCAGCAGCGCCTGGCGCTCCGAAAGGCGGTATTTCAAGCTGACAATGGCGGTGTCGGCGGGCTTATTGGCGATAAAGCCTGCGATTAATGTCTCGGCCAAAGTGAGCCTGCCGAAATCGACGGCTAGTTCGATCGCATCAAACCAATTGGCAAGATCAATATCGGTCACAATGCCGGGCGGATCAATTTGTTCATGGTGATTAATAATCGCGTTTACGGCTTGGACGACGATATGATCCGCACCCAACGGGGCAATTTCTTCGACCAAGGCATTGCCCATAATCGAGCGATAGGCGTGCAAGACAAGGTATGCCCGCTCCTGCTGTGGCATATTTTCGACAGCTAGGGTTGTGATAAACATCACGACGCTCGGTTGCCGTGAACCGCGCGCCAAATGCAGCAAATCGCGGTCCATCAGCCCTTCAAGACCAATTTTGTCGATCAATTGAGCCAGCAGGTCGGTATCATTTGTGTTTAATGCCTTCGTCAGGACATTAAAATTATCGAGCGTTGCCGTCTTTACGCGCATAGCGTTTGATCCTGTCTGTTAATCTGACAGTGATTTAGCAATAAATATGCCACGAAATTTAAGGCTTCACCTTAAAGCTTGGCGTGACTATGGTTAGACGGGGCTCAGGGGTAGGGGTAAGACCCCACGATCAGCAAGGAAACACAAAGACCGATGGCGAAGGCTGAAGCAGTTAACGTTCCGGACGAGGAATACGCCTTTGCGCCCATGACGGAGCGCGAACGCCTGGATGCGATCGTCAAAGTTAAAGCCAAACTCGCAGACATTGCCGAGTCGGCTGACGGAAATTCGGCGTTGGATGCTCGGGTTCGCTTGCTGCACCTCTGGCAGGAACTGATTTCCACGCGCGCCACAGACTTTGTCGAGCCAGAGCCGCAATTGGAAAGCGACGAGCCGTTAAATTCACCCGAGGAGGCGGCTGCGGTAGAGCATGAGCCCATAGCTGACCAACCCGCCGAACCCGCTGACGAGCATCATCATGCCGATTTGGTGATGGATAATCATGGATCAGAGCCTCCTCTTATGGTGATCGACGAACCGGTTGATCTTCATAAAACCGGCACCGATGAAATTCTGGAACAATATGGACCGTTTCTTCCTAAGCCGACGCCTAATCTGTCGGATCGCGTGCGGATGCGTTTGATCAAGGAAGGGGTTCTGATGAACAGGAAACTTTCACCCGGTACCATTGTTCTCGTTTATCCGCTTGATGGTGAGCATTTGATCGAGCAAGGCATCGCTGAGATTTTGCCGCCTCATGCGGATGATCCTGACGACCCCGTGGAAATGTTCGAATTTTAAATCGTTGGGTGCGAGTGAACCCCGTCGGATGCGTCGCGGGACGTTAAGCCTTTTTGCGCCTGCTCGTTCATCTTGCCCGGATCAGCCGACCATTTGCTGGCCGAGTCGAGGAATTTGGCCAATGAATCGACACTGACAGGTGCTTCATTGTCATTCGCCATTGGCACATTGGTTGGTGCAGGTTGCGGTGCAGCCGTACCACTGCGAGGTGCCGTCGGCATGACAGGCGCCTTGGACGTGAAGTTAGGCCGCGCCGCTTTTGCAATGGATCCGTCGGCTAAAGGTTTGCCAGAAGCGGCGGCCTGTTCCGCAAGCTTAGGCCGATTGGCGGAAAGCGTATCGGGAAGTTTCAAGCGCTGGACGAGGGAATCGACCACGGCCACCCGTGCAGGCGATTGATTTTCGGCCAGCACATTCGCCGCCATCTGGACAGACTGCTTGCTGACCGGAGCCCCGCCGTCAAACCGCTTGGCAAAGCGCTGATAAATATCGTTGAAGGATGCAGGCGCACCATCTTTATAAAAAATCGCTTTATTGGCATTCGCAGCACTTGGAAGAATGGCTGCAGCAGGCGCATTGGGGTTGTCTTTCATGCCTGACAGAAACTTGGCAGCGCCACCGGAACCCAGAAAATGGGCAAGATAGAGATCCGTTGGACCGGTTACTTTATGGCCCTGTGCCTGCAACGCCTTTGCGTTGTCGATGGCATAATGGGCCGCAAGCCGTGCCGAGATTTCGGGATTGTTGCGGAGGTCGAGAATCTTCTGCCGATCCGCGGCCGAGGTCACACCGCTTCGCAAAGCGGATGCTTCGCTTGAAAGCCCCATATCGTCGCCGTGCTGCTCGACAACTTTGAGCCAAGTGTCCTTGGTAAACTGAAAAAGGCCGCTTGCGGAACTCGTCCCCGCTTTGGCCTGCGCATTCAGACCGCTTTCCACCTTTGCCTGCTGGAACAGAAAGGTAAAATCAACACCTGTCGCCGCTGCCGCTGTCTTAATTGCGCCCGAAATGGGATCTAAAAAAGAACTATTGGCAGCTGAGATGTCACCGACGGCCATGGCAGGCATTTCTCCAATAAATTAAGCTGGTCAGGGATTAGCAATTTCTATACCAGATGGGTCGTAGAGTGCCCGTCATGAGTCAGGCAGCCTGGTTCGGCTGGGTCATTAGGTAGGGTGGTAAGTCGTGGACAGTTTCTTCTCAATCGGCGCGATTTTTATGGTGGTCTTGATCCTGATCGTGATCGTCGCCGTCCAGCAATTTCAGCAAAATGCGCAATACCGCGAAATCCAGGACCGCCTCCGTGAAATCCGGCATGCCGAAATGCTGGAGCAGCAATCTTTGGCCTTAAGGGCTGAACGCTCGGCCGTCCTTGACCCGCTCAACATGCTCGAAGCCTCGCTTCAGGGCAAAGGCCTCAATACCCTCTCGAGCGAAGAGTTGATCTTTGTCGATACCGCCCGCAAACGGGTGAAAACGATCAATGATACGCTGATCGGCAATCGGCAGTGGATGGGCGCCCCGTTCGATCTCGAATGGCACGAGTTTTTAGATCGGATTCCGATCATTCGCTCCGCCTATCTCGCCGCAAGCTTCAACGACGCGCCGGCGGTACCGGAAAATCCGACGGAGTCGGTGATTGGTACAACCAATCTGACATCGTTCTCAGGGCCTTCGGGACCGATGGGCTCCTGAGAACGATTTTATTTCAGATAATTGAACAGAGACAATTGTGAAACCTTCGCAAACACGGTTTGTGCCGCGTTCAGCGTCAGCGTCTTTTGTTGCAATTCGGTGGCAAGCTGCGCGATATCGGCGTCTTCGGCGGCCGATTTATCGGCCTTCACATTGACCAATAAATTCTGGCTGTTCTGATCCGTCATTTCGACCTTCTGAAGACGCGAACCACAAATCGACTGATAGGTGGATACGTGATCAATGACCCCCTGAATCTGGCTCACATTATCGTTGGTGAGCGGCCCTCTGGCCAATTGATCCTTTGCATTTTTGATGACTTGGAAAATTGAAATTGATTCATTGCCCGAGCGGCTCGCATTCATAAAAATTTCAAGACCGTTGCTCGAGGTTGGTGTTGTCACACCGCGCGCCAATTCAACTTCCTTGCGCCCCGTATCGCCATGATAGGACACGCCATCGGCCGTTGTTTTAAAGGGTTCCTTGTCGCCCTTATATCCAGCAAACAGATAATCGCCGTTTGGATCCGTGGTGTTGCCGAGGGCAACAAGCTGTTGGGACAGTTGATCCATCTCATCCGAAATGGCTGCGCGCGAATTGGCGTCGTTGGTGCCATTGCTGCCTTGGATCGACAATTCATTTAGCCGTGCAACCACATTGGCAACGGAGCTCAACACCGTATCTTCCTGCGAAAGGCGCGACTTTGCGACACCAATATTGCGACTATATTGATTGATGGCCGCTTCCGATTGGCCGAGCTTGGCCGCCGTCGTATAGGCGCCGGGATCATCGGAGGGCACGAGAATTTTCTTACCCGAGGCAACCTGCTCCTGGATCTTTCCAATCTGCGATTGCAGATCAGACATGCTCGTTACCTGGGTTTGAAAAAATTGCTTGGTTCCGATTTGCATGGATTATCCTCCGGCGGCCTTCAGAATAGCGCTGAAGAGCATCTGTGCGGTTGAAACAATTTGCGCACAGGCCTGATAGGCTTGCTGCATTTTGATGAGCTCGGCGGCTTCGGTATCAAGGCTTACGCCGGTTGAAGCGTCATAACTTGCCGTTATGCTGTCGGACACGGTTTTGGCGGACGCTGCCGCGCTCTGCGCTGCCGCCGACGATGATCCGATTTGTCCAACAGTCGATGTGTAAATATCCTGCAGCGATCCCGAGCCCTTGCCAAACAGATCGCTTGTCGCAAGACCCGACAATGATTGCGCATTACGGTTGTCGCCCGTGCGATTGGGATCGGTTGTAATGTGGAAAAGATCTCCCACATTGGCCGAGCCATCAACGGTGAAATTGGCGCCCAAATAAGAAACAGGTTCACCCGAGACATAGCTACGCGTTGCCATCAGCGTACCCTTAATCGGGTTGCCATTCGCATCGCGCACCAATTGTCCGGTGCTGTCGGTTTGAAGCGAATAGATTTTAAGTTGATTATTGGGCGCAACTTCGACTTCCACATCTGGAAGGGTCGGGTTGGTAGCGGTCAAATCGGTTGGATAGGAAGCTGCAATTTGCCGTGTGCCATTCGGTTGTCCTTGAACGGCAACAATTAGATCTTCCGGCACGCCTTGTCCGGGAACCGTCGAAGTAATGGTTAGCTTTTGACCAATACGCGACACGCTCGCCGATGTATCGGCCAGATCGGTCGCGTCACCCGTCATGGCATCGTTGCCCACCGCTGACGAAATCGAAAGCGTTGTGCCATTGACCGTAGCGGTCAGATCAGAGCCTGCAAACCCGTATTGCGCGACTTGATCACGCATGGCTTTGTTGCTGGTTGAAACACCGGTCAGGCTCGCCTCGGTCGCAAGACCGGATAGCGAACGGGTGATCATGATATGGTTATCTGCCGTCAAAGCGATTGCGCCTTGCGGTACGCCGAAATCAGCCGATAAATCCGTCTTGGCATCGGCTTCCGATTGGGTGGTCGTACCACTTGAATAAATCTTTTCGCTTACCGTTCCTGCAAGGCCCAACGCGGTCGCACCTGTTCCCGTAATCTGAAGGCGAGGCGGCGTGCGGGTTAGTTGTTGCGGCAGTGAAATCACCACCTGCTGTTGCGAAGGGTTCGAGGCATCAGGCGTTGCTAAGGCAATCTTGATATCCGGATTGCCGTCAACGCTAAACGTGCCACTCGGCCCATACGTACCCGTCGCCGGATCAATGGCGCGGTTGAACGTAACATTCGTCGCACCCCCGTCCAGAGTGATCGTGAAGGTGAGCGGCGTTGTTGTGCTTTGTGACAAATCAACCGAGGCACCGATGATCGAACGCTGCGGTGCCAAAGCGTTTACACGCTGGGCCATTGCTGCTGCAATATCGGCTGAACTCTTCCCCGATATCGCATCACCGGCGAGACGGATGGCGTGACCCACGCCCGCAAGCTTGATTGAATAGACGGCACCAGGGTTAGACGCATAAGGCGGTAAAGGCGATGTCCAAGGACTATCTGTTTCAGGCGTCACATCAAAATTAATCGTGCTGGCGCGGCCGATCAATGTGGACTGATTGGCTGTCGTGATCGGCGATGTCGAGGTCACGAGTTTAAGGTTACGATAATTCGTTTCCGTTTGTGGAATCTGTGCGGATAGCAAGGGAACTTTGCCAGCCGACGTCGAAAACGTAACCGAAAGCACTTTCGACTGCGGATCATAAGCAACCGTCTTGTCCGCCCAATCGGAAGGTGCGGAAGGGTTTGATGGCGAAAAATAAGCTTCGATTTTCGCACCCACTTTATCAGGGGTGTTATCCTCTGCACCCAGTGTGATGCTTTGCGAACCGATATGCAGCGTAGCGGGGCCACTAATGACATGGCTCAGGTCAAAGGTTTGCACCTCGGCAATCGGGGGAATAACGCTCGAATCGCCGATCATGGCTTCTGTCGCCGTCATAATTCCGGGCGTCATGGCCTCAGCCGAGAAGCTGTTGATCGGATTGCCCGCGCTGTCTTTAAGGATCGCGGATGAAGCCGACGTTAAGCCTGCAATCTGCACACCTTCGCGGGTTAAAACATCAATATCGCCTGCCGGTGCGCGTTGGGTACAATTGGCCAAGATCGGCGTTGTTGAGCCTGGTGGCTGAAACGCTGCATAGCTGATCGTGTTCTGACCCAACGCGTTAATCGTTACCGCGCCATTGTTCACGCTCGCATAAAATGAATCACCCAGCGATGTTGTGCTGTTGGAGGCGGGATAGTTGATCGTTTCAAAGACCCGGTTCATTTCATCCGCAACGGCCTGCGCGGGATTGGCCTGCGTCGCAGGATCCGTTGGCACACCATCGGGAAACAAAGTGATCGACGGCAGCGGCGTTGAATTAACCGTCAAATTGAGCGGGCCGAAATTCAAACTATGCAGCGTCGAGGGATCAGACACGCTATCGGCTGGAGGTGTCAAAGACGCGGGCTTCAAATCAAGCTTGAAGGTGGCAGCCGATATTTCGCCTAAGGAATAGAGCGTTACATTGTTCGCACCAGCCGGAACAGAAGCAACAACACCGTCTTTCTTCACACCAACAGCACCCGTTGGTGAAAGCGACCGGTTGAAAATATCTTTAATCGAAGGAACGGTTGAAGACGCCACAGGCGCGCCGGACGAGTTCAACGTCATCAAGGCCGAGCCGCTATTGGCGGGAAGCGCTTCGGCCAATTGGGGAAGCGATGCCGCCAACTGGCTTGGATCGGTAATGAGGACATGCATACCCGCCGCGGCATCCGCGAGCGGCGAAAACGTAAATGTATCTTGATTGGCGGCCGCACCGACGAAATGTACAGTCATGCCGTCAATGGTAACGGAATCTTTGCCTGTTACTTGCTTGTTGGTTTGCGGACTTGTGATGGTCCATAGGCCCGAGCCGGCGTTAAATTGCGCTTTGTACGTACCGGCGCCAATCTCTTGGACATTTGAAACATCGAGTTGCGCGGCAACCTGCCCTTTATTCGTATGGGCTGCCGAAACGGTGAATGTATTGGGGGAATAAAGCGCGCCGCCCATTTTGCCGTTCAGGTCAACACCCTTCCGGTGTTGATCATTGACGGCTTTGGCAAAGCCTGTCGCCAATTGATCGAGCTGATTTTTCAGCATGCTGATCTGGTCATCATAGGCAACGATGCCGCCCAAAGTCCCGCCCGTTGCGGATGGTAAGGGCGTGCTTGCCCCATAAGGATCAAGCGTAATTTGAACATGTCCGTCGATACGCGAAGCCGCCAGCGTCTTTGCGCCGTTTTGATCGATAAGGGCCGGCGATCCTGTGCTGTCACCAAGATAAATATTGGTCGCCCCGCTCGGACGCGTTGAAGCTGTGATAGTGGCGATCTTGCCAATATCATTGATCAGCTTATCGCGTTGATCGAGCAAATCATTCGCGCCGCCTTTGGTATCGTTAATTTGGTCAAGCTTCGAGTTCACATCCGCCAATTGCTTGGTCAGACTGTTTAACTGGGTCAGCTGATTATTGGCATCTGCAACAACGGCGTCCGATTCTTGGGAAAGCGTTGTCGCTTGCGTCCGAAAGCCGGAGGCTAAATCATCAGCCGCTTGCAAGACCGTTGCACGCACTGGGATGGAGGATGGCGTCGTCGCAAAATCCTGCATGCGCGAAAAGAAAGTCTGTGCCAGTTTTCCAATATCGCCGCTACCCGAAAACATGGATTTTTCGAGACGGCTTAAGCGATCAGACAGCGCAGTCGCTTCGGCTGAATTCGATTGCGCCAAGCGCATCTCGGACTGCACAAACGAATCGGTTGCGCGGTTAATCACATCCACATTCACGCCCGAACCCGAGGAGGCTTTAAGCGTTGTAGGTCCGCTCGAGGCTTCGCCCACGCCGACAAGCTGCGCACTCCGCCGGGTATACCCGTCGGTATTGGCATTCACGATATTGTTGCCGGTAACTTCAAGCGATTTCCGATAGGCGGAAAGGCCGGAAGATCCGATGCTTAAAATATCTGCCACGCGTTAGTTCCTTAAAGCGGTATCAGCTTGGGTTGGTTAGGGTTTCGAATTCGAGGATGGATCCGTGATATTCTTGGCAAATGTTCGGGAAATCGATTCCGCAATGCCGAATTTATTCTGCTTGGTAGCCAAATCGGCATAGGCGCCATCGAGCATTGAGAGGAACGGCTTCTGGTCTTCGTTATCCATCAGACCATCATCAAGCTTGGCTTCGTGCATTTGCTTGAGCATGGTTTGCACAAAAAGCGATTCAAAGCCTTTTGCTGCCTGATCGAGCGTTGCCTTTGAACCGACGCGCTTGGCTTCATCAAACGTCATCGCACTCTTGGAAAGCGATGAGGTCCGGACAGGCGGAACGCTGGAGGGATCAAGCTTGAGCGTATTGTTCATAATAACCTCAAATCACAATCAAATCGGCATGCAAGGCGCCGGATTGTTTCAGAGCTTCGAGAATAGCCACCAGATCGCTTGGCGAAGCCCCAACCGAATTTACGGCATCGACGATTTTCGAAAGCTGCACGCCAGGTGCGAACAAGAACATTTTAACTTTGGGCTGATTGACGTCGATCTGGCTGTTTTGTGTCGTGGTGTTCTGTCCGCCTTGCGCAACCGCACCTTGGCCGGTGGCAATGCCGCCTTGGCCGGGCGTAACCGTTTGGCTTTCCGTGATGCGAACCGTCAAACTGCCATGCGAAACCGCAGCAGGTGTCAGGAATACGCCGTCGCCGATAACAATCGTGCCCGTGCGTGAGTTGACGATGACGCGAGCGGGTGGCGCGGCTTGGTCCACTTTAATATCTTGCACGGCAGCCATAAACGAAACGCGTTGATTAACGTCGCGTGGGGCCGTGACCTTAATGGTAGCCGCATCAAGCGCCGACGCGGTGCCGGGTCCCATGGATTTATCAATGGCATCGACAACGCGTTGCGCGGTTGAAAAATCGGGTGTGTTTAAATTCAGCATTAAAGCTGGCATGGATTCAAAAGGTGTAGCAACCGTGCGCTCAACGGAGGCGCCTCCGGGAATGCGTCCGACGGTCGGCACGTTGACGGTGACACTTGATCCATTGGCGCCCGATACACCCAAGCCACCAACGGCCAGATTGCCTTGCGCCATCGCATAGGTTTCGTTGTCAGCACCAACCAGTGGCGTCATCAATAAATTACCACCGACAAGACTTTTCGCGCCGCCTAGGGTTGCGACCGTAATATCAATTTTTTGACCGGGCTTAGCAAAGGCCGGAAGTTCTGCCGTAACCATAACAGCAGCCGCGTTCTTCGCATTAAGCGAGCCGGCATCGATGTTCACGCCGAAACGCGAGACCATGCTTTGCATGCTCTGGAGCGTTGCTGCGACGTTACCATCACCCGTTCCGTTAAGGCCGACAACGATACCATAGCCGACAAGTTGGTTTGATCGAACGCCTGCAACACTTGCGACGTCTTTGATGCGCTCGGTTGGAACGTTAACCGATTGCTGGGTCGGTGCAACAGGAGGCACCAAGGCCGCCTGTTGTTGAGGTTGTTCTTGCGGGGCAGGGGCAGCAGGAGCTTGCTGCGCCCAAGCGCCTTGCGGCGCGATGAGGGCCAACGCTAGGGCGATGCGTGTGATCTGATGTGTCATAGCGTTGGACCTTTAGGTCAGTCGAAAGGAGTTAAGATTAAAGCGGGGAGGCCCAGCCAAAGAACTTACCATACCAATTCTGCTTGCTTGCATCGGCAAGATCGCCTGAACCGGTGTAGCTAATCTGCGCTTGAGCAATACGGCCGGATTCGACGAGATTGCCTGCCTTGATATCTTCTGGACGCACAAGTCCACTCACGCGGATATATTCTTCACCCTGGTTGAGCGAGAGCATTTTTTGCCCTTCAACCCACATATTGCCGTTTTCGTAAACGCGGGTCACCATCACCGTTAAAGTACCAGAAAGACTGTTGCTCTGCGTAGCGCTTCCCTTGCCATCATAGGCTTGTTTGACGGCTCCATCGGTATTGGTCGCGGTCGCAACCGACGAGTTGGTCATGCCAATGGCGCTGAGTGGTCCGGCGATAATGCCGGGCAAGGTCGATGTCGTGCTGCCTTGACGATTGACAACGCCTTCATTGGCTTTCGAAGCCTGCGTCGTTTCAGCCAAATTCACCGTCAAAACGTCACCGACCGTATGGGCACGGCGATCACCAACGAAGAAGCCGGGCTGCGATGCCGAATAAATCGCGCCATCGGCTGCCTTTTCGTGAACGGAGACAACCTTGTTGTAATCGTCCTGCATGGAAGCAGAAATTTTTTCTTCGCGCCCAGCGGAACAACCGCCAAGGGCAAGAGCGGAAACAAGAAGAAGAGAGGCTGCTACTTTCATGATGATTGTTTCCTTAGATGTTCTGCGTGAGGAATTTCTGCATGCCGTCAACGGCATTAATGGCCTTCGAATTCACTTCATAAGCGCGCTGCGTCTCGATCATATTGACGAGTTCTTCGACAACATTGACGTTCGAGGATTCAAGCGAGCCTTGTTGAATTTTGCCAAGCCCGGCACTACCAGGATTACCGATAACGGCGGCACCGGACGCGCCCGTTGCCATGGCCAAGTTTTCACCAACCGGCTTCAAGCCGCCATTATTGGGGAACGATGCGATCTGAATGGTTCCAACCACGCTTGGTGCTGCTTGGCCGGGGACGCCAACAGACACAATACCGTCCGTCGAAATCGAAACCGAGGATGCATTGGCAGGGATCGTAATGGCAGGCTCAACCGGATAGCCGTTGGATGAGACGAGCAATCCGGTTGAGTTTTTCGAGAAATTACCAGCGCGGGTATAACCCATCTGACCATCAGGCATCAGAACCTGAAAGAAGCCGTCGCCCTGAATCGTCATATCGAGCGAGTTGTCGGTGTTGATGATATTGCCTTGGCTGTAAAGCTTTTCCGATGACACGATACGCACACCCGTACCAATCGAGAGACCCGTTGGTAACTGGGTATTTTGCGATGTCTGCGCGCCGCTTTGGCGGAGGTCTTGATAGAGCAGCGTTTCGAAATTGGCCCGATCGCGTTTAAAGCCAACGGTATTAACGTTGGCGAGGTTGTTCGAGATGACACTCATACGCTCTTGTTGAGCGTTAAGGCCGGTCTTCGCTACGTTTAATGCATCTGGCATGGGATACTCCGCTGGGTCGTGTCGTTCGTTAAGTTATCGCTTCAGTCTTATGACGAGCGCATCAGTTTGGCAGTTTCGGTATCGAGTTCTTTCGCCGTGCCGATCAGCTTGATCTGCATTTCATAAGAACGCTGGTTTTGAATAATTTCGACCATTGAATCGACCGAGCTCACATTGCTGGTTTCAAGGGTATTTGAGGAAAGCTTGATGTTTGAATCGACCGCAGGAAGTGGGCCGTTTTTCACGCGCATATATCCGTCTAGGCCACGGATGACATTTGCAGGCGGGACGGTGACAAGATCGATCCGTCCGGCAGGCACCATCGTGTTACCTTCAGAGCCGAGTGGCTTGTATGAAATCGTTCCGTCATTCGCGATTGCAATTTTTTCGTAAGGAGGAATGGTGATATCCGCACCGCTTCCTTGAATTGTTAGGCCGTCGCCATTGCGGATTTTTCCGTCTAGGCCGATTTTCATATCGCCGCGGCGCGTAATGACTTTTTCGCCGGTCTGTGTGCTGCCAACAATAAAACCCTGACCATCAACGGCCACGTCTAGGGGACGGTCGGTATTGTTAAGGTTTGAGGTTGTAAGATCAACGCCAGCTTCTTGACGGGTCGCAAAAATGCGATCTTCAAACGAGGTATTGTCACGGAGAAACGACGAAGTAACGTCGGTCGAGACGTCTTTGCGGAAGCCAATCGTGTTGACGTTGGCAAGATTGGCCGACGTGATCTTCTGATTATCTGTCAGAAGACGCATCGTATTGAGCGCTACCTGTCCAATCCGATCCATGACGAATACCTGCTACTTTCCAAAACGGCGAATGCGCCAAAAACATGACACCCGACACCTACCTAGCAAGTGTCGTGCCATGTCTATTTTTGCTTTGGAGAGCTTCAGAAATGCGTCCGATCAACCGCAAGATTGATGGCGCTGTGGTCAATATAACCGTCTGATGGAGAATAGTCACGCTGGACCGCCACAAGGGGCAGGTCCAGCGTGCCGGGGGGAGCTTATTAGCCGCGGATCTGGATGATCGTCTGCGTCAGCGTCGTTTCCGTCTCAATCGCCTTCGAGTTGGCTTGGAAGTTACGCTGGGCGGTGATCAAATCCACCAGTTCCTCGGTAATGTCGACGTTCGAGCGTTCAAGCGCACCCGACTGGATCGATCCGAAACCATCCGCACCAGCCTGGCCAAGAACCGCGTCACCCGAAACCGAGTTTGCGACATAGTTCGAGTTACCAACCTGC
>CANGLU010000037.1 GCA_947455025.1 Hyphomicrobiales bacterium | reverse complement strand
ACTTGCCAAAATCGAAAGCCTTCTTAATAATCGACCTCGAAAGCGACTGGGATACAAAACGCCTCAAGACGTCTTTACCAAGTCGCTCAAATCCGTTGCACTTCGAATGTGAATCCAAGGTCGTTAAAAATTACTCAATTCAGAATTTATAGCCAATTCCGAATCTGAATACGTTCGATTGCGTATCAAGCGATACGGACTGAGCGCTTGAATTTAAATAGGATGCGCTACCGAGATCGTAATGCAAAAACTCGCCGCGCAAAACAACATGCGGCATCACCAAGGCTTCAACACCGCCGCCGTAAACCCAACCGATTTTGGTCGCATCTGTTGAATAGGTATTGGTGTAATTCATGGAGCCGGCCGCAAGGCCAGCGGTGCCATATGTGAGTAGATTGCCGAAGGTGAGGCCACCTCTTACACGGCCAGAGGTCATCCACTTTTGTGTGAAATTTTCGCTCGTCGCATTGTTTTTAATTTGCGATGCGGTGACATCGAGTTCGCCGCCGCCAACCAATTGGTTGGCCTGAAAATTAATACCGCCATGCATGCCAACCAATGTGCCGCCAGTTGTAAGGCTACCTGCGGTACCAAGACCGGCGCCGCCATGGGCACCGATATAGCCGCCTTGCCATTGGGCTTGACTAGGAACGGAGCCTCCCAAAATGTCGTCAGCATGGGCAGAAACCACGCCAAACATTAAAAAAGCCGGCAAAGCAGCGAAATAGCTTAATGTATGCCGGGACATTGGTGCTTCCTAAGGTTGAACTGAGATATCTATCGTATTTTAACGATCCGAACCGCAGTTCCGAAGCTATGACTGTAAATAAGGTAACTAAATGGTAAACCGGATGGCCGGTTCGTGCGTGTTATGAAGTGACACTTATGTAAAATATGATCTGAAAGAGCCTAATGTCCTCACCTGATCCACTATCACTGTCGCAGCCCATTGCTCTGGTTACAGGTGGAGCGCGTCGTGTAGGGGCGGTAATTTCTCGACGACTGGCGGAAGCTGGGTATGCCGTTATTATCCATGCCAATGGCTCCCTTGATGAGGCACGCGCTGTCGCCGCCGACATCGAGAGGAAGGGTGGCAGGGCAAAAGCCATTACGGCCAATCTCTTGGACGCTGCTGAACGAGACGGGTTAATGGGTCGTGCTTCAGAGATATTTGGTCCGCTCGCTTTGCTTGTTAATAATGCGGCGATTTTTCATTCCGATGCGTTTATGGATTTTACCGAGGCCTCGTTTGATCAGCATATGGCGATCAATCTTCTGGCCCCAATTGAATTGGCACGCGGGTTTGCAAGGCAGGCCTTGGCGGACACCAATGCCTCCATTGTGAATATTATTGATCACCGTGTGTTAAAACTGACGCCACAACATTTCACTTACACGCTTTCTAAAGCGGCGTTGCATATTGCAACGACGACCATGGCTCAGGCCCTTGCGCCCCTCATCAGGGTCAATGCTGTTGGCCCCGGACCCACTTTGCCCAACCCGTATGATGGCGAGGATGGATTAAGCAAAGAAGCTTCGGGCGTTCCGCTTGGTCGCGTGGTTGACCCAAACGATATTGCCGATGCGGTGCTCTATTTGGCCCGCGCTCGAAATGTAACAGGTGAAATGATGGCGGTGGATGCCGGTCAGCATATTGGCTGGCAAACACCCGATATTATTGTGAAGTGAGCATGATCGCGGAAATCAGGCGGCCATAATCGTTCTCGCCTTTATGGGTCGTTCGGCGGAAACTGAAAAAACGCTTTTCGTCGCCATAGGTGCATTGATCAAGCGAAACGAATTGCTTGATATTCGCTTTCGCCAAGCGGTGCCCAATGAAGGCCGGAAGATTAAAATAGCTCTTTCCTTCCTTTTCGCCATCTTTAAAAAACGATGAATGGTTTAAGTCCGAGGTCATAAACTGCTCTTTAAATTCGGGGCCAACCTCATAGGCCTTTTGGCTGATTGTTGGTCCCAAAACGGCCGTTATCCGCGCGCGCTTTGCGCCGATGTTTTCCATAGCCGAGACAGTCGCTTCGAGTACGCCGAAAAAGGCGCCCTTCCATCCGGCATGAGCAGCACCAATCACGCGGGCTTCCGGATCAACAAAGAGAAGGGGGCCGCAATCCGCTGTTGCAATGGCCAGGGCTAAACCTTCCATACGGGTCACCATGGCATCTGCCTTGGGGCGATTTTGAAGGGTCCATGCTTCAGTAACCGTTACGACGTCGGGGGAATGAATTTGATAGAGGCTTAAAAAGGAATCGTGAGAGGATCCCATAAAGGCAGCCATGCGGCGGCGATTTTCATGAACGCTTTCGGTATCGTCCGATGAGCCAAGGCCGCCATTGAGCGAACTATAAAGCCCGGAAGACACGCCCCCCTGTCGCGTGAAGAAAGCGTGCTGGATGCCGTTAAAGGCTAGGGCATTATCTTGAAGGGGCGCTAACGCTGACTGGGTCATCTTATTCATTAAATCCTGCAGGCTTGGGCATTTCAGGATGGTAGAAGCTGATCACTTTAAAAAGGCTTCCCATTTGTTTTGGTGCTCGATCCATTAGTCGATCAAGGCCTGACATAATGGCTTTTGCCTGATCGGAATGAGCGGATTTTAGCAGAGCGGCACCGCGCTGCCTAATGCCAAGGGCTTCCAAAAAGTCAGCCTGCACAATCGGTCCACTGATCGCATTGCCTTGACGTCGGGCAATATCGAGCAAGCGCTCAAAATCGACATGGGTTGTTAAATCCGCTTCGCCGGGTTCTTCCAAGGGATCAACAAACCGATGATGGTGTAGCGCTTGTAATGTTTCGCCCATTCCCGATTGGCTATGGCCATAATCGATTGCGATTCCGGCGCCGCCATATTGTGCGATATGAGCGGACAGGTCATGCATGATCCGCTCACCAACGAGATTGCGTTCAAGGATGCTGCCTTCGTCGGCTTCGATAATAAGGGCTGCTTCGGGTTCTTGTGCCAGTCCAAAGGTCAACTCGTCGTGTTGATTAAGACCGACAAGCCTTTCATGCCATTTTCCGTTATGCATTTGGTAGTGCCGAACGGGGAGGGCATCAAAGAATTCGTTCGCAATCAATAGGGTCGGTAGCTGTGGAAGCGATGACACATCGTTGTGCCATTGAATGGGCAGATCGAAGGTTTCTAATAAATTTTGCTGAGCTTTACGGAGGGTGGGGCTCGTTTCAACCAAGGTAACCTGAACGGATTGTAGCACGCCTTTTATACGTTTCATGGCGCGCAGAGCGTCTTGCATCAAGGTACCACGACCAGGGCCGAGTTCGACCAAAGAAATGGCATGGGGGCTTCCCATGCGCAGCCAAAGATCAGCACACCAAAGCCCTAAGAGCTCGCCAAAGATCTGCGATATTTCTGGCGAGGTGGTGAAGTCACCTTTTTCGCCAAAAGGGTCACGGGTCATATAATACCCGTAGCGGGGATCGCTTAAGGCCATCGTCATATAGCGTTCAACGCTGATAGGCCCCTCCAGCCCGATAAGCGTTTTAATGTCTTCGCCGAGTAAGGTCATGGTTGACTTTTAGCACGCATGCTTTGCCACATCAGCCACAGACCCAATACAGCGAGCGGCGCGGACAAGACCATGCCCATGGTAAAGCCTCCGGCCAAGAGTTCGCTTTTAGGATCGGGATCGCGAAAGAATTCGGATAAGGTGCGAGCGAGGGCATAAAGCACGCCAAATAATCCGGAGAGAAATCCCGGACGTTTGAGGCCACCATATTTGGCAGCAAGCCCGATAGCGAGAAAGATAAAAAGGCCCTCCATGCCGGCTTCATAGAGTTGGCTGGGATGGCGCGGTTGCTCATCGGCGCGGGGAAAGACCATGGCCCATGGGACATCGGTAGGGCGCCCCCATAATTCGCCATTGATGAAATTGGCAATGCGCCCAAAAAACAAACCGATAGGAGACACAATCGCTGCGATATCTGTTAGCGCGAGAATGGATAGGCGATGGACCCGCGCCAAGATGACCATGGTGACGCAGGCACCGATCAATCCGCCATGAAAGGCCATGCCGCCATGCCAGACGGCTAAAATCTCGGTCGGGTTGGCCAGATAATAGCTCGGTTCATAAAACACGATATGGCCGAGACGCCCACCGACAACGATTCCAAGCGCCATATAGACCAAGAGATCGTCGACGGCTTGTAGGCCGGGTGGTGTCCTTGTCCCCCATAGCGAAGACGCATCCGTTACAGCAAAGGCCAGACGCCAGCCGAGGATAAGCCCGGCAATATAGGCCAAGGCGTACCAGCGGACCACAAATGGCCCGAATTCAATCAAGACCGGGTCGATTTGTGGAAAGGGCAAAACAAATATTGGCATTTAAAACCTCATTTTCTCACGCTTGCCTTGTCCGATGCATGGCGTCAAGAACGGGATGGCAAGTGGCGCTAAGCGTGGTAGAGAAAAGCAACAGAACCTCACATTCCTTGGGAACCATTGAACATGACGCAGTCCGGCAATCCCTTATTTGATAATTTTGCTCGCCTGATGACAGATGCCGCTGGCGTCGCAACCGGCGTTAAAAGAGAGGCTGAGGGCGTGATGAAGGCGCAGCTTGAGCGTTTGATTCGTGATCTCGATGTCGTCTCGCGCGAGGAATTTGAAGCCGTCCGCACAATGGCCATTTTGGCGCGCGAAGAGAATGAAAAATTAGCCGCTCGCCTTGCCGAGCTCGAGCAAAAACTGTCCTGATTCGCTCGAATCGATCGAAAATACCGCACAGACAAAAATGTAATCGTCTGTGGACAGTAAAATCCGATGATTGTGCGATTCACGCGAATCCGTGAGCGTCCGCAGTGCCTGATGACTTAAAGCGCTCCCTTCGGAGTGACGGGTCGAGGCGCTGGATACGAAATGTCGCTTAGTGATTCCTTTAATAACGACCGCAGCGAGCATCCGCTCGATATCGTTGAACGTTTGGCCAGCCTCCGCGATTGGAGCTTTGACCGTGCGGGCGATGACGAGATTGCGATTTCGATTGCCGGACGTTGGACATCTTATGATGTAGCGTTCACATGGCTCGAGGATATCGAGGCCTTGCATGTGGCGTGTGCGTTTGACCTTAAAATCCCCGAACGCAAGCGTTCTGAAATCACGGATTTGATGTCGCGCATCAATGAACAACTCTGGATCGGCCATTTTGATATGTGGTCGGAAACGGACGTCGTTATGTTTCGCCATTCTCTCATGCTCTCGGGCGGCGCAGAGCCGAGTGGCGCGCAATGCGAGGCCTTATTGAGCCTGGCCGTCGATAGCTGTGATCGGCATTTTCAAGCCTTTCAATTTGTCATGTGGTCGGGGAAGTCTGCTGCTGAGGCGCTCGCCGCTACCATGTTCGAAACCGTTGGCGAGGCCTAATCGGCCAAGCCTTTTTTCAAGGTGAAGCTTACGATGACCACCGAATTTCCAAAATCTCTTGTTCTTGTTGGCGCCGGAAAAATGGGCGGCGCTATGCTGGAAGGCTGGATCGCATCTGGGCTTCAGGGCAGTGCAGTTACGATTATTGATCCGCTTCCTTCGGCTGAAATGTCGGATTATTGCGCCAAGCATGGCATTGCTGTTAATCCGGCTGCGGGTTCATTGGCAGCACCGGATGTGCTCGTTCTGGGCATTAAGCCGCAAATGCTGGATGCAGCGGCGCCGACGCTTGCTCCACTTGCCGGTGAATCGACATTGGTTCTTTCGATCTTGGCTGGAAAGACAATTGCCAACCTAAAGGATCGTTTACCCAAGGCGCGTGCCTTTGTTCGCGCTATGCCTAATCTTCCGGCCTCGGTTGGGCGCGGCATATCGGGAGCTGTTGCCAATAGCGAGGTTTCAGCCCGACAAAAAGCGATTGCTGATACGCTTCTTAAAGGGGTGGGACGGGTGGAATGGGTTGATCGGGAGGTGCTGATCGATGCGGTGACGGGCGTGTCAGGATCTGGTCCGGCTTATGTGTTCTATCTTGTTGAATGTTTGGCCAAAGCGGGGGAGGCCGAAGGGCTTCCGCCCGAATTAGCGCTCCGACTCGCCCGAGCAACGGTTGAGGGGGCAGGTGAGCTGCTCTTTAAATCCGATCTTTCCGCAGCAACGCTCCGCCAAAATGTAACCTCTCCGGGCGGGACCACGGCCGCCGGTTTACACATTTTGATGGCGGATGCGGGTTTAGAGCCCCTTATTGCTGGAACAGTGCGTGCGGCTAGGCGTCGCGCGGCTGAATTGTCAGGCTAAGGGCTATAGACAATCGCTCTTTGGATCGCCATTTGCTATGCATAAGGTTCAACCGGAGGGCGTGTCATGGCTAAAGCGGCAGAAATTTCTGGTCATTCGGCGCGTGACCGCGTGATTGACGCGTTGATGGCTCTGGCCGGCGAACGGGATTGGGATCAGATTGAGATCGGCGATATTGCCGAACGCGCTGATGTCTCCTTGGGAGAATTTAGGGACCTTTTTCCGTCAAAGGGTGCCATCCTCGGAGCTTTTGCGCGGCGGATCGACCATGCTGTTCTGGCCGGTGACAATGCAGACCTTGCGCTTGAGTCCGATAAAGACCGGATTTTCGACGTGCTGATGCGGCGTTTCGATGCGCTTACGCCTTATAAGCAAGCGTTGCAGCGGATGACGCCGGCCTTATCCCGCGACCCTTTATCGATCGCCGCGCTCAATCAAGTCGCCATGAACTCGATGCGGTTTATGCTAGCTGCTGCAGGCATTGATACGGAAGGTCCGATGGGGCTTATTAAATTGCAGGGCAGCGTGCTGATGTTCGCGAAGCTTCTGGATGTTTGGTATCACGACGAGGATCCGGGCCTTTCCCGCACGATGGCGGCAATGGACACAGAATTAAAACGTGGCGGAATGGTGATCAGTCGGTTAGACGATTTGTGCCGGTTGACGGCACCTCTATCGGGTGTATTGCACCGTGTTGCCGAACGCGGATTGCGGATGGCGGATCGCCCGCCCGCATCGCGCGGAAATCCCGATCTCGATCCATCGATTTGAAAGCGTAAACGGATGAGTGGTTCGACCGGTATAACGGCACAGATTAGCTTTGACGATTTTTTGAAGGTCGATATCCGCGTGGGTACGATTGTCGCGGCCGAACCGTTTCCGGAAGCGCGCAAGCCCGCGATTAAATTAAGGATCGATTTTGGCGGCGATATTGGTGTGAAGCGTTCGTCGGCGCAAATCACGGAAAACCATACGCCAGAGGCACTTGTTGGAACCCAAGTCTTGGCGGTTGTGAATTTTCCACCCCGCCAAATTGGCCCGTTTATGTCTGAGGTTTTAACCCTTGGCGTGCCGGATGAAAACGGCAAGGTTATGTTGATCAGACCCGACCGCCCAGTACCTACAGGCGGTCGGCTCTATTAGCGGTAGCCGATTACTCTGCAGCCATCGCCTTTGGCGTGACGGCTGCGGTGTAGGCGTCAAGCATCGTGCGCGATACGGCACCTGGCGTGAAGGTGTACGAACCTACTTCAGAAACCGGTGTTACCTCGGCACCCGTGCCGCAGATGAAGCATTCCTGAAAACCGGCTAGTTCTTCCGGCATGATCCGACGCTCATGGACGGCGATGCCATGCTCTTTGGCGAGAGCAATAATGGTTTGACGCGTAATGCCATTTAAGAAGCAATCGGCGATGGGTGTATGCAACGCACCGTCCTTCACAAAGAAGATATTGGCCCCGGTGCATTCAGCCACACGACCTTGCCAATCAAGCATCATGGCATCGGCATAGCCTTTTTTCTCGGCGCGATGTTTGGAGATCGTGCAGATCATATAAAGGCCGGCTGCCTTGGCATGGACAGGGGCGGTAATCGGATCAGGGCGGCGGTAATCGGCAATATCAATCCGAATACCCTTCATTTTTTGGGCCGTATCAAACATGGATGGCCAATCCCACGTGGCAATTGCAACATGGATGGTGGCGTTTTGAGCTGAAATCGCCATCATTTCACTGCCGCGCCAGGCAACCGGACGGACATAACAATTTTTAAAACCGTTTTTGGTAACGACGAGATCCTTCGCCGCATTGAGTTCTGCCACCGTGTAAGGGATATCGAAGCCGAGAATTTCAGCCGAATGCAGAAACCGCTCGGAATGTTCGGTGGATTTGAAGATCTGTCCGCCATAGGCGCGCTCGCCTTCGAAAACCGACGAGCCATAATGCAGCCCGTGGCTGAGGACGTGGAGTTTGGCGTCTTTCCAGTCGACGAGTTTGCCGTCGAGCCAGATATAGCCGTCGCGGAGGTCAAAAGGGATCACGGACATAGGGCGCTCCATAGGATTGTGGCGATCATGGTCGCCTTTATCCCTACAGGTAACAATCGGGTTGAAATATGTCAACATCACTGACATAAATACTGACGAAGGCGTCAAACTGGCATAGGGTGTCGAGCATGAGGCAGGATCAATTGTTATCGGCGGCTCTGATACCCGACCGCGGCGACACCGCCGCGCTGTTTGAGCTCATTGAATTATTGTTTTTTGCCTATCGCGACTTTGTGGGCGATCCCGACCGATTATTGGAAGATTATGGCTTTGGCCGGGCGCATCATCGTGTCATCCACTTTGTTGATCGGAATCCTGGCCTTACGATTGCTGAATTATTGGATATTTTAAAGATCACCAAGCAGAGCCTGAACCGGGTGCTCAAAGAATTAATTTCGAAAGGGTTTATCGAAAGCCGATTGGGTATTGAGGATCGTCGTCAGCGTCATTTACACGTCACCGCTCAGGGTAAACATCTTGCCGATAGTCTTGCCGCTCTTCAAATGAAACGGATCGGTCGTGCAATTGCCGAGATAGGTCCTTCCAATGCCCTAGTGGCAAGGCGGTTTTTGGAAGCGATGATTGATCCCGCTGAACGGGGAGGCGTTCAGCAGGTGGTTGCCGCAAAAGGTCAATCACGATGAATGCAGCGCGTCCTCGTGTGGCGACATCAGCGAATGCGCCCCACATCCTAGTTGTGGATGATGATCGACGCTTGCGGGATTTGCTGTCGCGCTTTCTTATTGAAAACGGATTTAGGGTTACGGTTGCTAAAGATACAAGCGAGGCGCGTGACCGGTTCGCTTTATTTATATTTGACGGCATTATTCTCGACGTGATGATGCCCGGTGAAAACGGTTTCGACTTTGCTCGCTTTTTGCGAAAAGAGTCGGATATTCCGATCATGATGTTGACCGCTCGTATTGAAACCGATGATCGCATTCAAGGTCTCGAAATTGGTGCTGATGATTATTTGCCAAAGCCGTTCGAGCCTCGTGAACTTTTATTGCGGCTTAACAATATGTTGCGTCGCACGGCTGTAGCGACGGCGAAAGCAACAGAACCATCAGATATGGTTCGATTTGGTGGTTATGTTTTTAAAATCGAACGGGCTGAATTAAAACATGGCAATGAAGTGGTTCGGCTAACCGACAGGGAACGTGAATTGCTTCAAATCCTTGCTCGTAAAGCAGGTGAAACAGTACCCCGCGACGCGATTGCTGGTGATGATGAATTGGGTGAACGAACGGTCGATGTTCAGATCAATCGACTGCGCCGCAAGATTGAAGTGGACCCTTCCAATCCGTTACACCTGCAAACGGTGCGCGGATTTGGCTATCGCTTGTTGGTGGATTGACCGATGGCCAAAATGGCAACGCCCTTCCGCACTCTCTTAAAGCCCTATCGTCGAGCGACGGGCTGGCTGGCAAGCCGAATGCCAAAAGCGCTGTTTACGCGTGCGCTGATTATCATCATTGCGCCCATGGTGCTTTTACAATCGGTTGTCGCTTACGTGTTTATGGAGCGGCACTGGCAATTGGTAACGCGTCGTCTTTCCGCTTCGGTGGTTCGGGATATTGGCTCTGTTATTGATGTCATGGAGCTCTCAAAACAGCATATCTTGACCAATGAGATGATCAAGATTGCGGGCGACCGTATGGGACTTGATATCGAGATCTTGCCAGCGGGGCCGTTGCCAATGTCGGGTGCTCGTCCGTTTTTCTCAATCCTTGATAGTGCGCTTTCGCATGAAATTGATCACATCATTAAGCGGCCTTATTGGATCGATACCGTCGGCTCATCCGATTTGATTGAAATTCGCGTTCAGCTGGATTGGGGAATCTTGCGGGTGCTTACGCAACGCTCGCAGGCCTATGCATCGAACACGCATATTTTTATTCTCTGGATGGTTGGCACATCTTTGGTACTTCTTTTGGTGGCGATTTTGTTCTTGCGCAATCAGATCAAGCCGGTGTTGCAATTGGCCGAAGCGGCTGAAAGTTTTGGCAAAGGACGCGAGATTGACTATCGGCCGCGGGGCGCCAAAGAAGTGCGCCAAGCGGGTATGGCGTTTTTGGAAATGAAACGCCGTATCGAACGCGCTCTTGAACAACGGACAGCCATGCTCAACGGGGTCAGCCATGATTTGCGGACGATCTTAACGCGGTTTCGCTTGTCGTTAGAAATGTCAGAAGACAGCGCCGAGCTTGAAGCGCTTAAAAAAGATGTCGATGAAATGTCGCGGATGTTGGAGGGGTATCTCGCTTTCGCGCGCGGTGACGCCGCTGAACCTGCGGAGCCTGTATCGGTTCGTGCCTTGCTGGATGAATTGAAAGCCGATGGTGAGCGGCAAGGGCACCCGACCACCATTGATGTATCAGGTGATCCGGAAGTAACGATCCGGCGCGATGCAATCAAACGGTGTCTCGTTAATCTCGTCAACAATGCCGTGCGCCATGGCGACAAGATCGCGCTCTCCGCCGTGCTGGATGGCCGCTGGTTGCTGTTCCATATCGACGATGACGGCCCGGGCATTCCCGCAAGCCGCCGCGAGGAAGTGTTCAAGCCTTTTGTGCGGCTTGATGAAGCGCGTAATATTGATGAGGGCGGATCTGGCTTAGGGCTCTCGATCGCACGTGATATTGTGCGCGCGCATGGCGGTGACGTGATGCTGCTCGATAGTCCGATGGGCGGGTTGCGGGCGACGGTGCGGATACCGGTTTGAGCTCGCTCGCCGCACCGTCCTTGCGAGCGATAGCGAAGCAATCCAGTTGACGTTTCATGATAGGGCGCCGGTGAACCCGAGCGCTTAATATACGGTCATCAACTGGGTTGCTTCGCTATCGCTCGCAATGACGGGAGTATTTATTTTTTCCGTGGCTTTGCTTCCCCACCACCCCAATTATGCGGCCCCATATCCGCATCTGTCGGCTTATGCGCCCGCGTTGGTGGCAGGTTCGCGGCTGAGCCATATAGGCGCTCGCCTTTAAACCGACCTGCTTCTCGCTCGACATCGGATTGTCGCGCCAGCGGATCATTGGCGATGGCCAGCTCTGTTGCTTCCAGCCGTTTGATTTCGTCGCGCAGGCGGGCTGCTGTTTCGAATTCGAGATTGGCGGCTGCTTCGCGCATGCGTTTTTCGAGATCGGCGAGCGTGGCTTTCATGTTGTGGCCGGCGCTTGGCGCATTGGCCATGCCGATATCGACCTGCACATGGTCGCGCTCATAGACGCTGTCTAAAATATCCGAAATGCCGCGTTTGATCGATTCCGGTGTGATGCCGTGTTCGAGATTATAGGCGCGTTGTTTTTCGCGGCGGCGCGAGGTTTCGGCCATTGCGCGTTCCATCGAGCCGGTGATTTTATCGGCATAGAGCACGACCTTGCCTTCGACGTTACGCGCCGCGCGGCCAATGGTCTGGATCAGCGAGGTTTCCGACCGCAAGAAGCCTTCTTTATCCGCATCGAGAATGGCCACCAGCGCGCATTCTGGAATATCGAGGCCTTCGCGCAGCAGGTTGATGCCAATCAAAACGTCAAACGTGCCAAGGCGTAAATCGCGGATGATTTCGATGCGCTCAATCGTGTCGATATCCGAATGCATATAGCGCACGCGCACGCCGTTTTCATGCAGATATTCGGTGAGGTCTTCGGCCATGCGCTTGGTGAGCACGGTGACCAAGGTTCGGAAACCTTGCGCGGAAACTTCGCGCACTTCACCCAAGAGATCATCGACCTGCGCGCGCGCCGGACGGATGATGACTTCGGGATCAATCAGGCCGGTGGGGCGAATGACCTGTTCCACAAACACGCCGCCGGTCTGCTCCATTTCCCACTCGCCGGGGGTGGCGGAGACATGCACGGTTTGCGGGCGCATGGCATTCCATTCCTCGAACCGCAGCGGGCGGTTATCGAGGCAGGAGGGGAGGCGGAAGCCGTATTCGGCGAGCGTGGCCTTGCGCTTAAAATCGCCGCGATACATGCCGCCGATTTGCGGCACGGTGACGTGGCTCTCATCGGTAAACACCAGCGCGTTATCGGGGAGATATTCGAACAAAGTCGGCGGCGGCTCGCCCGGCTTGCGGCCAGTGAGATAGCGCGAATAATTCTCAATGCCTTGGCACACGCCGGTGGCTTCCAGCATTTCGAGATCGAACAGCGTGCGCTGCTCCAGCCGTTGTGCTTCGAGCAGTCGGCCCGAGCGGTGAAGATCATCCAGCCGATGCTTCAGCTCTTCTTTGATGCCTTTAATCGATTGCAGCAAAGTCGGGCGCGGCGTGACATAATGCGAATTGGCGTAGACTTTTACGGCTTCAAGATCGGCGGTTTTGTTGCCGGTCAGCGGATCGAATTCCACAATGCTTTCGACCTCGTCGCCGAACATCGACACACGCCAAGCGCGGTCTTCATAATGGGCGGGGAAGACTTCGATAATGTCACCGCGCACGCGGAAGGAACCGCGGATAAAATCGCCGCCCGAGCGCTTATATTGCAGCGCCACGAGATCGGCGATGAGCTGGCGTTGCTCGACCACTTCACCGACCTTAACGGCGAACGTCATGGCGGTGTAGGTTTCAACCGAGCCGATACCGTAAATGCAGGAAACGGACGCTACGATGATGACGTCATCGCGTTCGAGCAAAGCGCGCGTTGCGGCGTGGCGCATCCGGTCGATTTGCTCGTTGATGGTCGATTCTTTTTCGATAAAGGTATCCGTGCGCGGCACATAGGCTTCGGGCTGGTAGTAATCGTAATAGGAGACGAAATACTCCACCGCATTGTTAGGGAAAAAGCTCTTAAACTCGCCATAGAGCTGCGCGGCGAGTGTCTTATTCGGCGCGAGAATAAGCGCGGGGCGCTGTGTCTTCTCGATCACTTGCGCCATGGTGAAGGTTTTGCCGGAACCCGTAACACCGAGCAACACCTGATCGCGTTCATGCTCGGCAATGCCTTCAACGAGCGCCTTGATGGCGGTGGGTTGGTCACCGGCTGGTTTGTATTCGGATACGATTTCGAAGCGCAGCCCGCCTTCGGATTTCTCGGGCCGGGCCGGACGATGCGGCGTCCATTCGACCTTATCGCGAAAGCGCGGGTCGCCGCCTTCCAGCAGTTCTTTGAGTGCGGTTAGCGTAGCGCCGGAACCGGTGACTGTCTCATCATCCTCGTCAGTGACATCGCGTTTCACATTGCCTTGGCGGACGCGGCGGGGCGCGTCTTGCAGCATGGCATCACGGGAGATGTCCTTGTCGCGAATGCGGTCGCCCCGGCGTGGTCCTTCTGGCGTGGCATCGGCGATACGAAGGGCTTTTTTAAGCGCAATATCAGCCATTGTGATATTGGTCGGCTGGATTTGCTCCGTGCTGTAGGCTGCTTGTGGCGCCTCGCCGAATCCTTCTGTGCGCCCGCTCTCGATTTGGGCACGGGCGCTAGCTTTGGATTGACGCTCTTGTGTTAGCGCGGGGTTTAAAAGCGCGGCCAAGTGTTCATCAAGGGGTAAAAGCTCAGGCTTTGAAGCTTTGCCGGTCGATTTTGCTGATGATTTAGGAGATTTTGCCATTCCACCAAAATGGGCTGAGTCAGGCGTCAGGGCAAGGGGTGGGTGGCGATGTTTCTCGAACCGTTTGGCTTAATTGAGTGAAATAAAAAAGGCCCGGAATATTCCGGGCCTTTTGTGTATTCGACTTCGGATTGAGCTAATGGCTTATGCCTTAGCGCATTTTCCGTCTTTCCAAACCATGTGGTGCTTTACGCAGGTCTTTTCGGTCTTGTAAGTTTTTGCGGAAGCAATGGCTGGGGCAAATGCGATGCCTGCGATAATCAGGCCAGTAGCGATACGACGAATCATGATGATCTCCCTTGCAAGCGATAGTTCGGGCCGAGCAATGTGTTCGGCATGGATCAACCATAAATCACGATTGCTGCATGGTCGATGAACGCAAGATTACAAATTTGTTATGGTTATTAATGATTGTTAAGAATTGCCTCCCCACCAATTGCCGATGCAAGCCGAACATCGGGTGGAATTGTCAGGTAATTTCCGATGAATTTATCCGATCTGGCCTTGCTCTGACGGGTGTGCGGGATTAGGGTCCGCGCGCCTTATTTATCTTTAACGTGTCATTTTCGGAGTTTGACCATGGGTTTTCTTGCCGATGCCTTGTCCCGCGTGCAGCCTTCCGCCACGATTGCGGTCACGCAAAAAGCGCGCGAGCTGAAAGCCCAAGGCCGGGACATTATTTCTCTTTCGGTCGGGGAGCCGGACTTTGATACGCCGGAAAACATCAAGAAGGCCGCGATTGACGCTATTGTTCGGGGCGAGACAAAGTATACGCCAGTATCGGGCATTACGCCGCTGCGCGAAGCGATTGTTAAAAAGTTCAAGCGCGAAAATGGTCTGGATTACAAAGCCAGCCAAACGATCGTCTGCACGGGCGGCAAGCAGGTTCTTTATAACGCTTTTGTATCGACGCTGAACAAGGGCGACGAGGTGATTATTCCCGCTCCCTATTGGGTCTCCTATCCCGATATGGTGTTGCTATGCGGCGGCGAGCCCGTGTTTGTGCCGACGACCCTTGAAAAGGGCTTCAAGCTTCAGGCCGCCGATTTGGACCGTGCGATTACGCCGCGCACGAAATGGATTATTTTAAACTCGCCCTCCAACCCATCAGGCGCCGCTTATACGCGCGATGAGTTGAAGGCGATTACCGATGTGTTGGTGCGCCATCCCCATGTTTGGGTGCTCACCGATGATATGTATGAGCATCTCACATTCGGGGATTTTGTGTTCACGACGCCTGCCCAGATTGAGCCTAATCTGATGGACAGAACGCTGACTATGAATGGCGTATCGAAAGCCTATGCCATGACCGGCTGGCGTATTGGTTACGCGGCTGGTCCGGACAAGCTGATGAAGGCCATGGATATGGTCCAGGGCCAACAGACGTCGGGTGCGTGCTCCATTTCGCAATGGGCGGCGGTTGAGGCTCTCAATGGTCCGCAAGATTTTATTCAAGTGAGCCGCAAGGCTTTTGAAGGCCGCCGTGATCTTGTTGTTTCGATGCTGAATCAGGCGAGCTTGCTGGACTGCCCGATGCCCGAAGGCGCGTTCTACGTGTATCCAAGCTGCGCCCGCGCGATTGGCAAGACAACCCAATCTGGCAAAGTGATCAAGACGGATGAGGATTTTGTAACCGAATTGCTGGAAGCCGAAGGCGTAGCAGCGGTGCACGGCACGGCCTTTGGTCTTGGCCCGAATTTCCGCATTTCCTATGCAACGTCCAACGAATTGCTTGAAGATGCGTGCGCCAAAATCCAGCGCTTTACCGCAAGCCTGCGGTAATTAATTCATCTTGCGCTTGCGTGCGGTCCAGCACGGTTCGCACGCAAGGGTGATCCCAATTAAAAGTATCAATGCGCCCAGCGCTGCGCTTTGCTCACGAGAAAATCCCTGAACACTTGCACGCGAGCAACGTTTTTGAGCTCTTCGGCATAGACGAGATAGCTCTCTAGCGAGGGCGTATCCATGTCGTTTAGCACCTGGACAAGACCCGCATCTTTATCGACCAAATAGTCTGGCAACACAGCGATGCCTGCGCCACGCACGACGGCTTGGGTGAGGGCTGTAATATTGTTGACCGTCAGAGCAGCAGCACGCGGATTGCGGCTTTCGCGTCCCATGGTGGTTAGCCAATGCACGTCGAGCAAGTGGGAAGGTGTCGGGCCACCGAATGTTAGAATGCGATGCTCTTCAAGTTCGCTAATCGATTTTGGCGCGCCGCGCTTTTTAATATAATCTTGTGATGCGTAGGCGTGAAAATGCACGGTAAAGAGCTTGCGCTGAATGAGATCCCCTTGCGTGGGCTGGCGAAGCCAAATGGCCACGTCAGCTTCGCGCATGGCCAAATCGAGCTCTTCATCTGTTAGCAGCAATTGCAGGCGGATATCCGAATAGAGGTCTAAAAATTCGCCGACGCGTGGGGTAAGCCAATTGGTGCCCAATCCCAAGGTGGTTGTCACACGAAGGTCGCCATTCGGCTTTTCGCGGCTATCGGTTAATCTGATCCGAGCGGCCTCGAGCTTCAGCATCATTTCTTTTGCTGTGCGGAACAGATGTTCGCCTTGCTCTGTCAAAATGAGGCCGCGCGCATGGCGATGAAACAGCGGTACGCCGAGATCACGCTCTAATGCGCTGACCTGCCGACTAACGGCTGATTGGCTTATCGAAAGCGCATCGCCTGCATGGGTGAAGCTACCTGCATCGGCGGCGACATAAAATATCCTGACCTTGTCCCAATCAATATCGGAAGGCGGCGCAAAATTTGTGGTTGTGGCCATTATTCGGCTGCCTTTAAATGCATTTCATGGGCGGCCAACCAGCGTTCGGCTTCCAAGGCCGCCATGCAGCCCATGCCAGCGGCGGTTACCGCTTGCCGGAAGACATCATCGGACACGTCGCCTGCGGCGTAGACACCTTCAATCGACGTTGCGGTGGAATCTGGGGCGGTCCAAATATAACCACCTTGTTTCATTTTAAGCTGCGACGAGAAGATTGCGCTCGCCGGACTGTGACCAATGGCAACAAAAATACCATCGGCCTCAAGACGCGTTACTTGTCCAGTGACGGTATCTTTGATCTCAGCACCTGTTACGGAAACGGGTGTTCCTGATCCGATAATTTCTTCGACGGTGTGGTTCCAAACCACTTCGACTTTTGGGTGCGCGAACAGGCGATCTTGCAGAATTTTTTCGGCTCTGAACGAGTCTCTGCGGTGAACGACGGTAACCTTTGATGCGAGGCCTGCGAGATACAGCGCTTCTTCCACCGCCGAATTACCGCCGCCGACGACAATGACGTTTTTACCGCGGAAAAAGAAACCGTCGCAGGTGGCGCAAGCGGACACACCATAGCCCATAAATTTTTCTTCTGACGGGATACCGAGCCATTTGGCCTGGGCGCCCGTGGCAATGATCAAGGCATCGCAGGTGTAAACATCGCCGCTATCGGCCTCTAAACGGAATGGGCGCACCGATAAATCGGCGGACACGATAAGGTCGGAGACCATGCGGGTTCCGACATGTTCGGCTTGTGCGCGCATCTGTTCCACGAGCCATGGCCCCTGAATAGGGTCGGCGAAGCCGGGATAGTTTTCTACGTCCGTGGTGATCGTGAGCTGCCCGCCCGGCTGAAGTCCGCTGATCAGCACGGGGCTGAGCATTGCACGGGCCGCATAGATGGCCGCCGTGTATCCGGCTGGCCCTGACCCTACGATGATGAGCTTTTCGTGCCGCGACGTCATGGTGCTTCCTCAATCCTTGGTTGCTCTAAGATGTAGCGTTAGATATGCAGAATGCAACCGGTCGTGACGACTGGACACACCATTTTTGCATGGGTGGACGAGGAGGATCGGCTGCTACCTATGCTTTTTTCTTGTAGCTCGGAAGGCTTCGGGCTATTCCGGGTGCAGGTTCGCCGAGTTTAATAACGGAATCGTTCAATGACCATTTCCCACGCTGTCTATTCCGAAACGCTCGAAAAGAGCTTGTCGTCGGCCATTCGCTCCGAAACGCCCTATCGGCATTGGTTTGTTTCCGACGTTTTCCCGAAAGCGGCAGCTGAAGCCCTAACCGTGTTGCCTTTTCCGGTGCCGGAACTAGGCGGTATTTCAGGCAAACGGGAAGTGCACAATGCAACGCGGCAATATTTCGATATTGAAAACCGCGCGAAATATGAGGTTTGCGGTGAGATTGCGAATTTCCTGCAAAGCCCATCCACGATTACGATGTTTAACAAGGCGTGTGGACTTGATCTTTCGGGCACGTATTTGCGGCTTGAATATGCCCAAGACACCAATGGTTTCTGGTTAGAGCCACATACCGATCTTGGCGTGAAAAAATTCACGATGTTGATTTATCTATCGTCAGCAGCCGGGCATGACAAATTGGGTACCGATATTTATAGCGACAAGGATACGCATGTTGCGACCTCGCCCTTTAAAGCGAATGGCGCCATGATTTTTGTGCCAGCCGATAATACGTGGCACGGGTTTGAACCGCGTGAAATTCCAGGTGTGCGGCAATCCCTGATTTTAAATTATGTCACACCGGAATGGCGTGCGCGTGAGCAATTGGCCTTTCCGGATCAGCCTGTGACGGCGGCTTGATCGCGAATTAATGTTTCGATGCGAGTAGGCGTTTAACGCGCTCGGCTGCTAATTGCGTGTAATCTGGCAATGTTATGGGCGAGGCTAACGGGAGCGCGCCATTAAACCGGGTCATGGCGCCTTTTTCTAAAAGGTTCTCAATAAACGCGATGTGCCTTGGTGCATGGCCTTCAAGCGGGATCGTTGCGACGGGCTTTCCTGAAGCGATGGCTTCCGAAACCATTGAAACGGAATCTTCTGTTACAATCAGGCCATCGCAGAGTGCCAACATTCCGAAATAGGGATTGTCGCCCGCGCCATCCCATAAAGTGACATTTGGCATCGCCTGCGCGAATTCTTTGAAACGTTCAACGACATGCAAATCCGTCCGACGCGACGGTGTTATGATAAAGCTGGCGCCGTTATCTTTTGCCAAGATCGTCAGGTTCACGATAGCGCGATTAAGAACGGCGTCGGTAAAGCGAAAGGATCGATTTCGGCCTCCGAGAATAACGCCGATGAGAGGGCGTGGATGAATACCCAAACGGGCTTTCCACTCGTCAGCCGCGGCGCTTAATTTCGCTCGGGTTACGCGGTGAATGGCTGTATCGACAGTCATGACATTTGGACCGGATTGATCATCATGTTTCATCGAAACAACGAGATCAAACGCAGGCGTTGAAGCCTTTGGATTTTGAATATAAATCGCCGCCGTATTGCCTGCCGATCGACGCTTGATTTCAAGCGCTATCGGAATCGTACGCCGACCGCATCCAATAACGACATCGGGCCATGGCGGGTTAAGTTGATCAAGGGTTGGATCAAGTCCCCAAAACGGAAAAGGACAGAGGTTTGAAGGCAGGATTGACCAAGGGGGCCTTAAATCAATATTTTTCTCAACGAGCTTACCGCCGATCGCTTCGGCTAAGCCCAATACCTGACTGCGAAAACCAGCTTCCGGTAACAGAAGCGCCCAAACGGTTGGCGATGAAGCGGCGACACTTGTCACCGTTTTAATCGCCAAGCTCGCGACGCACTTCGTTTGCGTAACGTTGAGTTAATTCAGCCAACCGTTCTTCGTCATCGATGGAGCTGATCGGATTATGACTGCGTCGTTCATTGGTCACGTAAAGATTGGTGCGGGTGATTTCTTTCCCGCCTTTTCGAATAACGACATATCCATCGAGCGTATCATTCGATGAACGAAAATGCGGCATGATCGGTTCGTTTATGCCCATATTCATTGGAAACTCTGAAGCGGCTACACCAAAATAGATGGAGTGAATTTCAACCGTGAGGGTTGGAAGCGCTTTATTTTTACTGTCAACGGCGCCTGCATAGGTTTTTGCTAGGCCCTGTTTGACATAAGCTCCGATTTTATCGGCATAATCGCCGATGTTTTTTGCTCGAACAGGTTCGACATCAACGGTAATCGCGGAATAAATCGGTCCTGCAGATACGCGGTTGGTGCCCACCGTATTGCACGCCGTAACAACGAGTGTTGCAAAGCCGATAAGCGCGAGTTTAGAAAAAAAACGGCGACGATTATCGGTAGAGAACATCGATGATTTCATAGCTTTTTCCTCCGCCAGGTGTGTTAACTTCGATGGCGTCGCCAGTCTTTTTGCCAATCAAAGCGCGAGCAATGGGGGAGCTAATAGAAACTTTTCCGTCTCGAACATCGGCTTCGCTATCGCCGACAATCTGATACATTTTTTCTTCTTCGGTATCGTCATCAATCAATTTGACGGTCGCACCAAATTTGATGGTTGAACCTGATAGTTTGGATACATCGATCACTTCCGCGCGACCAATTTTATCTTCCAGTTCAGCTATCCGCCCCTCGTTCAACGATTGCTGTTCTTTGGCAGAATGGTATTCGGCATTTTCCGATAAATCACCATGCGCGCGCGCTTCGGCAATGGCCTGAATAATTCTTGGGCGATTGACCTGTTGGCGTTGGCGCAATTCCTCTTCAAGCGCCTTGAAGCCGTTGGTGGTCATCGGGATCTTATCCATAACGATATCCGTTCGTGTTTATTCAATAAAATAGAATGCTTGGCCGTATTGCTTGGCCCTCATGGTTCAAAATGCTTAAGAGGCTTGCGCCGCCTTACCTTCGAAATAATCCTGCAGTGCCTTCACTTCAAGATCACCCGCCATATACGCCTTAATACCTTCGGCGGCGGCGATCGCTCCTGAAAGGGTCGTATAATACGGCACTTTATGCAAGAGGGCGGTTCGCCGCAAAGAACGCGAGTCAGCCAAGGCCTGCTTTCCTTCCGTCGTATTAAAGACGAGTTGGACGCCGCCATTCTTAATGGCATCGACGATATGAGGGCGGCCTTCGAGCACCTTGTTGATGGCTTTGCCCTTCACACCGTGCTCTTCCAAGTAACGCAGTGTTCCGACGGTTGCGATGATCTCAAAGCCGAGATCAGATAGCATTTTCATTGTCGGGACGATCCGCTCTTTATCGCCATCGCGAACGGAGACGAAAACCGTGCCTTTTTTCGGAACCACGGTTCCCGAACCCAACTGACTTTTTGCGAATGCCACACCGAAGGAACGATCAAGGCCGATGACTTCGCCGGTTGAGCGCATTTCCGGGCCCAAGACAACGTCTACACCCGGGAAGCGGGCAAACGGAAAGACCGCTTCTTTCACGGCAATATGATCGTAAGGTTCTGCTTTTAAGGCAAAGGAAGCGAGGCTTTGTCCGGCCATAACGCGCGAGGCAATTTTTGCGATCGGCTTTCCGACCACTTTCGCCACGAAAGGAACCGTCCGCGAGGCGCGAGGATTTACTTCCAGCACGAAAATGGTGTCTTCTTTGAGCGCGTATTGAACATTCATAAGGCCTACAACATTCAAGGCCAAAGCAAGTTCCTTTGTTTGCCGCTCTAATTCGGCAATCATGGCTGGCTTTAGGGAATGGGGCGGCAAGGCACAGGCGGAATCGCCGGAATGAATGCCTGCTTCCTCAATATGTTCCATAATGCCCGCGATGAACACGTCTTTGCCATCGGAGACGCAATCGACATCGACTTCGATGGCATCCGTCAAATAACGATCAAACAAGAGCGGGTTTTTGCCCAAAAGCGTGTTGATCTGACCTGTCTTGTCGTTCGGATACCGCGCTTTGATATCGTTTGGCACTAGTTCTGGGAGGGTTCCCAAGAGATAGCGGTCAAACGCTTGTTCATCGCGCAGGATTTCCATGGCGCGGCCACCGAGGACGTAGGACGGACGTACAACCAGAGGTAGGCCTAACTCGTGTAGGACAATTCTGGATTGCTCTACGGAATAGGCAATGCCGTTTTGCGGCTGCTTTAGTCCGAGCTTGTCGAGCAGCCGTTTAAAGCGATCACGATCTTCGGCCAGATCTATCATGTCAGGCGATGTGCCGAGGATCGGTATTCCGGCTTGCTCCAACGCATGGGCGAGCTTTAACGGGGTCTGTCCGCCGAATTGAACGATAGCACCGAGGAGTTCGCCATTGGATTGTTCGAGCTTTAAAATTTCGACGACATCTTCAACCGTTAGTGGCTCGAAATAAAGCCGATCCGACGTGTCGTAATCGGTGGAAACCGTTTCCGGATTGCAATTGATCATGATGGTTTCAAAGCCCGCATCGGCGAGCGCGAAACAGGCGTGGCAGCAGCAATAATCGAATTCGATGCCTTGGCCGATCCGGTTGGGGCCGCCGCCCAAAATGGCGACTTTCTTCCGGTTGGAGGGTTGCGCCTCATTGGCAGGGGCACCGTTAAACGGTGCGACATAGGTCGAATACATATAGGCGGTTGGCGAGGCGAACTCGGCCGCGCAGGTGTCGATGCGCTTATAAACGGGGCGGATATCCATGGCGCGACGTGCCTTCGACACATCGGCCTCGTGGCCGCCCGTCAGCATGGCCATGCGTTGATCCGAAAAACCCATGCTTTTGAGGCGGCGGAGCGCTTCTGGCGTCTTCGGAATACCGAATTCGCGGATTTTGCTTTCCGTGTCGATAATGTCTTTGATCTGCTCCAAGAACCACGGATCGATTTTGCAGGAGTCATGCACTTCCGGAATGGTAAAGCCAAAGCGGAAGGCTTGTGCGACTTGCAAAATGCGGTCTGGCGTCGGTGTGCCGAGCGCTGCTTTGATCGCATTGCGATCATCGCCAAGGCCTAAGCCTTCGATTTCGATATCGTCTAATCCGGAAAGCCCCGTCTCAAGCGAGCGAAGCGCTTTTTGCAAGGATTCCTGGAAGGTGCTGCCAATCGCCATGGCCTCACCAACGGATTTCATAGACGTCGTCAGCGTCTTTTCGGCGCCTTGGAATTTCTCAAAGGCAAAGCGCGGAATTTTGGTGACGACATAATCGATGCTGGGTTCAAACGAGGCAGGCGTTGCGCCGCCTGTGATATCGTTGTCGATCTCATCCAGCGTGTAGCCGACCGCGAGCTTGGCCGCGACCCGGGCGATGGGAAAACCCGTAGCCTTTGATGCCAAAGCCGACGAGCGCGACACGCGCGGGTTCATTTCAATCACGATCATGCGGCCATTTTCGGGATTGACCGCGAATTGAACGTTCGAGCCGCCCGTCTCTACACCAATTTCGCGCAAAACGGCGAGCGAGGCGTCGCGCATGATCTGGTATTCTTTATCGGTCAAAGTGAGGGCGGGGGCGACGGTGATCGAGTCGCCCGTGTGCACGCCCATTGGGTCGATGTTTTCGATCGAGCAAATGATGATGCAATTATCCGCTTTATCGCGGACGACTTCCATCTCGTATTCTTTCCAGCCCAGCACGCTTTCTTCAACCAGCACCTCATTGGTGGGGGAGGCGTCGATGCCGCGCTCGATGATTTCGATGAATTCCGCCTTGTTATAGGCAATGCCGCCACCGGTGCCGCCCATGGTGAAGGAGGGGCGGATAATCGCGGGCAGGCCGATATCGGCCAATGCTTCCAGCGCCTGTGGCAGGGTTTTGATGTGGTGCGAGCGGGGCGTATCCAGCCCGATCTTGGTCATCGCGTTGCGGAACAATTCGCGGTCTTCCGCCTTGTCGATGGCTTCGGCTGTCGCGCCAATCATCTCGACATTGTATTTTTCAAGCACGCCCATTTTTTTGAGCGACAAGGCGCAATTCAACGCCGTTTGACCGCCCATGGTGGGGAGCAGCGCGTCTGGGCGCTCTTTTTCAATGATTTTGGCAACGATTTCCGGCGTGATTGGCTCGACATAGGTGCGGTGCGCCATGTCGGGGTCGGTCATAATGGTCGCCGGGTTCGAATTGACCAGTATGACGCGGTAGCCTTCTTCCTTCAGCGCTTTGACGGCTTGGGTGCCGGAATAATCAAATTCGCAAGCCTGTCCAATGACAATCGGGCCTGCGCCGATGATGAGAATCGAGGAAATATCGGTGCGCTTTGGCATGGTGCTCGTTCACTCGCCTTCAACTATCGCTGTGCCGCGATTTGAAGCCATCGCGCACATAAAAAAAGGCCGCGCCTTTTGGCCGATCCGAAGGCCAGTGCGCGTCCTTGCCGGACAAACTTGGGCGCGAAGGATCGAAATTCAACCGATCGCGCTCTAATCGAATTCGTTCTAGACCAGAATCATACCCGAGGAAAGGCAAAGCCTGACTTTTCCAAGCGGAATAGATGAACTTTCCACGAAAAGCGGCGTTTCATTAAGGTGCACTATCGTTTGCCCTCATCCATCACGGCTTTCTCTAGGGCTAACCGCATGAACCTCTGAGCCGGCATGCCAATGCTGGCAGACCGAACGCGGATTTTTTCCAAAAGCCCATCGGGAAGGCGCAGGCTAACCGTTTTATCTTTCGGGCGCAGCTCAAACGTGACCATTTGGCCTTTGAGATCGAATTTGCTGAGATCGGCGGCTGCAACAAAATCAGCCGCCTCTTCATCGCTGGTGAAGGTCGGGATTGTCTTTTTCATAGCGACTAATCTCCTTTTTATGCATGAAACGGGCACTAATTGGCCGAATTAGTCCATTGCGAAGCGTAAACACGACAAAAATGAAACGATTGTGCGATTGGCCGATGGCTCGATATCGTCTCTCTCTCGATGTGTCGTACGGGTCGTCGATTATAAGCAGCGGTTTAGAAAACAGAGCTTCAATATCTCCGGTTGTAACTCCATGGCTTAGGCATTTTGCTTGGTTTCCTTCGTCCCAATCAAAGCCTGTTATTTCCATGGCAATTCCTTGTGCCGAGGCTTATTTGTAGTTCATTTGCATATACAAATGCAAATCAAATTTGATCGGGAGGATGACCTTTGCATAAAAACTCGTTATGGGTTGCGCATGTCCAAGGTCGCTATTTCCCGTCTCTTTCGCCAAGTGTTAGCCTTTATCGGCGTTGGTGCGGTTGCGACGGCGGTTGATTATGCCGCTTTTTTGGCTGGCTTTTTTGTTTTCGGCATCGATCCCATCCTTGCGGCGCTTGTGGGGTATGCGGCCGGTGGGGTGGTTTCTTATGGATTAACCCGAAAGCATGTTTTTAAATCCGAGCGATCGCACCGCTCGGCGGTATTGCGGTTTATGGCCGTTATGGCGGGCGGATTTCTACTCACCGGCTACGCGATGCGGCTTTTTGTTGACGGTTTGCAGCTCGCCCCGATTGTGGCGCGTATCCTGACCTATGGCGTGGTTCTGGTCTTTAATTTTCTAACCCATCGCTTTTTTACGTTTGGGCGTTGAGAAATTTTAAAACCCGAAATTGCACTTAAACTGTTAGGCAAATTATCACATAAATTCCCTAACGTCAAGTAGAGCAGCAATACTTATGCAGCTCTAGGCTTTTTGTCCTTCATCATCGCGACGAAGCGATCAAATAAATAATGGCTGTCGCGGGGGCCGGGGGAGGCTTCCGGATGGTGCTGCACGGAGAAAGCGGGCTTGTCGGTCAGCGCAATGCCGCAATTGGTGCCGTCAAACAGGGACACATGGGTTTCGACCGCGTTTTTGGGCAGACTGTCGCGGTCTACCGCAAAGCCATGATTCATCGAGACAATTTCAACCTTATTGGTGGTGAAATCCTTGACCGGATGATTGGCGCCGTGGTGGCCTTGGTGCATTTTCATGGTCTTGGCACCAACCGCTAGGGCCAGCATCTGGTGGCCCAAGCAAATGCCAAAGGTCGGGATATTGTGCTCGACCAGCGCTTTGATCACCGGCACCGAATAGGTGCCTGTGGCCGCCGGATCACCAGGGCCGTTGGACAGGAACACGCCATCGGGCTTTAACGCCTTGATTTCATCGAAACTGGCAGTAGCAGGCACGATGGTGACGCGACAATCGCGATCGGTCAAAAGCCGCAAAATATTGCGTTTGACGCCAAAATCGATTGCAATCACATGGTGTTGACCGTTGCCGAGCGTGCCGTAGCCCTCTTCTAAGGACCAGCTGGCTTCCGTCCAATCGAGGCCTTTTTTGAGGCCGACGCTGGGGACAAGATCGAGCCCATCCATGGAGGGCAGTTGCGCGGCTTTGGTTTTCAGCGCCGCCACATCAAACACGCCCTGGGCATTGCAGGCGAGCACCGCATTGGCCATGCCATGATCGCGGATATGGGCCGTTAAAGCGCGCGTATCAATGCCGGAAATGCCGGGAATATTGCGCGATTTCAACCAGCTATCAAAATGCTTGACGGCGCGCCAATTGGACGGGCTGGTGATGTCCGCATGGATGACAACGCCCTTTGCGCCATCGGAAACGGCCATGTCGACTGTCTCAATGTCTTCCTCATTGGTGCCGACATTGCCGATATGCGGGAAGGTGAAGGTGATGATTTGGCCCGCGTAAGAGGGGTCCGTCAGGATCTCTTCATAGCCTGTCATGGCGGTATTAAAGCAGACTTCGCCGGTGGCGGTCGTTTCCGCGCCAATGGCGTGGCCCGAAAGCACGGTGCCATCCGCCAGCACCAGAAGGGCGGTCGGAACGGGCTCGATCCAGCCCGTGGCGTCGGTGAGCGGCTGGGGGTGGAGGGAGTGCGCGGAAGAAGCTTGCTGCATGGCGGTTTTCACCCTAAACCCAATCAAATGTGATCGGTTCTTAAGCGCTTTGGTGGTTGGCGTCAACTTGGCATCAGGCGAAATTCTGTATATCGATCAAGGTGT
>CANGLU010000036.1 GCA_947455025.1 Hyphomicrobiales bacterium | reverse complement strand
CAAAAGGAACAGCGTTCGATGAGATCACACCACAACGGATCAAACTCGTGCAGGATCGCTTGAATGGCCGACCAAGACGTGTCTTAAACTACCACACACCGAACGAAGCGTTCACCGCTCTCGTTGCATTAGATCCTTGAGACCACCAATTTAAACGAATTCAAGATACTAAGCTGAGTCGCTTTCACAAGAAGCTATCGCTTAAATTAAATTTCAATTTGTAATTTTTGTATATTGAAGTTATTGGCTAGTGGAAGATCTAAGATCAAATATTCCGTCAAAATTGCTTGAAACTACTCGTCCCTCCGCCAAGCAATTCACCTGCTCACTAATTCCTCCTCCGCCACTAGCCTCGTTGCTAACTCCCAAACACCCACCGAGCCGCCGGCCGCTTACACGTATCGCACCAGCCGGAGCGCGTCATAGATCGCCGCATGGGTATTGCGCGAGGCGACCGCGTCGCCGATCCGGAAGAGCTGGAAATGTCCGTCCGGATTTTTGATGAGCGTTTGCGGGCGGCCGGTGACGAGCTGTTTGTGGTCGACCGCACCGAGATTCGACGAATGGGGTTTGAGCGCATAATAGAGCTCGTCATTGGCGAGCGTGCCGTAATTGACGACGATCTGGTCGTGGATCTGCTCCTTCTCGATGCCGCCGTAATCGCTGCCGATCGTGGCGACGAGCTGGTTGCCCTCCCGCCGGACTTTCTCGAGGAGATAGGTCACGGTGAAGCGGACATCGTGTTTCTGCAAGGCCCGCATATGCGGCGTCAGGCTCATCGCCATGACCTCGGGGGAGAAACTTCGGTCGCGTGTCATGATTTCAAGCTTCGCGCCCGATTGCGCGATGATCTCGGCCGCCTGGAGCGCGGAATAATCGCCCGCCTCGTCATAGATCAGCACATTCGAGCCCGGTTTCACATCCCCGCTTAGAATGTCCCAGCTCGTGACCACGAGATCGGCTCCGACGGTGAGCGAGCCGGTATGCGGCAGGCCGCCCGTGGCGACGATCACGATATCGGGGTTCAGCGCCTGGACGCTATCGGCATCGGCCCATGTGTTATACTGGAATTTCACGCCTCGGGCCTCGCATTGGGCGAGACGCCATTCGGCGATTGCGAGCATTTCCGTACGCATTGGGCTTTGCGCGGTGAGGAGGATCTGTCCGCCGGCCTTGGCTGCCGCTTCGATCACGGTAACGTCATGCCCGCGTTCCGCGCCGACGCGGGCGGCTTCGAGCCCGCCCGGACCCGCTCCGACGATCACGAGTTTCTTTCTTATCGCCGCTTTCTCGATGTCGTGCGGCATGGTCTCCTCGCGACCCGTGGACGGATTGTGGATGCAGACCGCCATCGCGCCCTGATAGATCCGGTCGAGGCAGTAATTGGCGCCCGTGCAAGGCCGGATATCGCCTTCGCGCCCTTCGAGAATTTTCCGCATGATATGCGGATCGGCCAGATGCGCGCGGGTCATGCCGACCATGTCGACTTTGCCCGAGGCGATGGCATAGCGGGCGGTGGCGACATCCTGGATACGGGTCGCATGGAAGACGGGAAATTTCGTCGCCGCGCGCACTTCGCCCGCGGCTTCAAGATGCGGGGCCGATTTCATCCCCATGACCGGAATATTGTCGGTGAGGCCCGGATCGGTTTCGATATGGCCGCGCGTGACATTTAGGAAGTCGATCAGGCCGGAGCCTTTCAGCATGTTCGAAATCGCGATCCCGTCTTTGAGATCATAGCCCTGCGCCGACATTTCCTCGGCGCAATAGCGGATGCCGAGAATGAATTCCGGCCCGACGCGCTTGCGGACGGCCTCCAGAACCCCGAGCGAGAACCGCACGCGGTTTTCGAGCGATCCGCCATATTCATTGTCGAGCTGGTTGCTCATCGGCGACCAGAATTGCGACAGAAGATGGCCGAAGGATTCGAATTCGACACCGTCGACACCCGCGGCCTTCATGCGTTCGGCGGCATCGGCGAAATCCTTCGTGATGCGCTCGATGTCCCAATCCTCGATGACTTTCGGAACCGCGCGATGTGCCGGTTCGCGGATATTGGTCGGGGCTACGACCGGCAACCAGTCGGCCTTGTCCCAGCGCGTCCGGCGACCGAGATGGGTCAATTGGATCATCACCGCCGCGCCATGTTCATGGCAGGCATCGGTCAGTTCCTTCATCCATTTCACCACCTCGTCCTTGTAGGCGAGGATATTGTTGAAAACTGGCGGACTATCGAGCGAAACGGCCGCCGAGCCGGCCGTCATCGTCAGCGCGATGCCGCCTTTTGCCCGCTCCACATGATAGGCGCGGTAGCGTCCTTTCGGCATCCCGTCTTCCGGATAGGCCGGTTCGTGCGAAGTTACCATCAGTCGGTTGCGCAGCGTCAAATGCTTGAGTTTGAAAGGCTGCAGCAGCGGATCGGTCGACATGGACAATGCTCCGGTTAAAAATGGGCCATGGTCGAACCTAGTCAGAATGTTCATTAGTGTCAATATTTATAACAGCAGTGTACATTTCTCTTGCGCCACTCCCGAAGCGTGGTTAGAAGGTCTCATGACGACAAAGCACCCCCCCGAGAGCGGATGGCGCGGATCGGCCGATGTCTGGCTCAATGCGGCGCAGGAATTGCTGCTTGAGGCGGGGATAGACGCGGTCAAAATCCAGCCTTTGGCCAAGCGTCTCGCTTTGTCGCGGACGAGTTTCTACTGGTTTTTTAAAGACCATGATGAATTGCTGGCTGCATTGGTCGCGCGGTGGCGGCAGAAAAACACCGGCAATCTGATCGCGCGGACGCGAGCCTATTCGGACAGCCTTGTCGAGGCGGTGCTGAATTTAAACGATTTGTGGTTCGATCAGCAGCTGTTCGATACGAAATTCGAATTCGCAGTGCGGAGCTGGTCGTTGCAATCGGCATCGGTGCTGGCCGACGTCCAGGCCGCCGATGTGGCACGGCTCGACGCGCTTCGGGCGATGTTCGTCCGGTTCGGCGTCGACCCCGCGATGGCCGATGTCCGGGCCCGCACCATCTATCTCGTGCAGATCGGCTATATCTCGATGCAGACGCACGAGGCTCTGGCCGAACGTATGGCCCGTATTCCGATGTATATCGAAATTTTTACCGGCCAGAAGCCGACGGAGCGCGAGTTGCGCCGCTTTTACGCGCGGCACGGCCGAACAGAGCCATAACCCGCACTTTCCCGTAGCAACGACCACCGCCTAACAAAGGAGCGAGCGATGACAAGAACACACAAAGATAACGAGCTTCATCTTGTACGCTATTATGACGCGCCTCTTCGCACTGTTTGGGAGGCGTGGACGGATCCAAGCCAAGCCGCTCATTGGTGGGGTCCGCGTGGCTTTACGATTACAACGCACAGCAAGGATTTACGCGTCGGCGGCCATTGGAATTATACGATGCACGGGCCCGATGGCGTCGATTATCCGAATGTCACGACCTATTTCGAAGTGGAGGATTGCGCCAAGCTTGTTTATGATCACGGCGCGAATGAAAATCAGCCGCCTATGTTTAGGGTTACCGTTCTGTTTGCCGAGGAAAACGGGCAAACGAAAATGGAAATGACCATGGCTTTGCCATCCAAGGAAGCGGCACACCAAACCGAAGCCTTTATCAAAAAAGCCAATGGGCACAGCACTTGGGATCGGCTTGGCGAATATCTCGAACAGCAGGCATCGGGCAAGGAAGCCTTTATCATTAATCGCAGCTTTGATGCGCCGATTGAGACGGTGTTTGATGCGTGGGCAGAGCCTGCGCAATTGGCGCAATGGTTATCGCCTACCGGCACAAGCATGGAATTTTTTGAAGCCGATATTCGGAGCGGCGGATCGTCTTTTTACAAAATGGGCAATGAGCATTTTACGATGTATGGCAGGGCCTCTTATATGAAAGTCGAGCGCCCGCATCGCTTGGTTTATACGCAGCAATTTTGTGATCAGGACGGGAATGTCTCGCGCCATCCGATGTCGCCTACTTGGCCCGAGACGATGCTAACGCATATTCATTTTACCGCCCTTGACGCCAATAAGACGCTGATCAAAGTACAATGGGAAGTGCATGGCCCCGCAACGCCTGACGAAATGCAAACCTTTATCAATGGCCGTAGCAGCATGACGGGCGGTTGGAGTGGATCGTTTGATAAGCTCGAAGCCTATCTCCACACCCTGATTTAGAGCGGAGATTGAGCAGCCCATTACTGCTCGCCTTGTGGCTGGGTAAGCCGCTGATAAGGCCTCATTTAAATTAAGTCATTGTGATTTCTCGCCTATTGGAATATTGAAAATCATCATAAGACGGAGGTGGATGCGCTTTTTGGCGCGTGGATGCCGCTTTCGCTCCCCTTTTTGCGCTTTATAAGGCTGCCTTTATTCATGACTTCCCCTTCTGAGACTTCGCCCGTGGCTATGATGGCTGCCATTCACCCTGCTTTGGCCTCGGCTTTGGCCAAACAAGGCTATGAGACGCTGACGCCCGTGCAAACGGCGGTGCTGGAGGCGGATGCGGACGGGCATGATCTGCTGGTGTCGGCGCAAACCGGCTCGGGCAAGACGGTGGCCTTTGGGCTTGCGATTGCGCCGACTTTGCTGGGTAACGCGCAGAAATTTCCGCCCAAGGGTCGGCCATTGGGCCTGATCATCGCGCCAACGCGCGAATTGGCATTGCAGGTGCAGCGCGAGCTTGGCTGGCTTTATGCCGATGCGGGCGTTGTGACTACCTCCTGTGTAGGCGGTATGGATTTGCAGAAAGAGCGCCGCGCGTTGCAGCAGGGCGCGCATCTTGTGGTGGGCACACCCGGTCGCTTGCGCGATCACATCACCCGCAACTCGCTTGATCTCACCGATTTGCGCGCGGTCGTTCTCGATGAAGCCGATGAGATGCTTGATCTCGGCTTTCGCGAAGACCTCGAATTTATTTTGGCGGCAACGCCGGAAGAGCGGCGTACCTTGATGTTTTCGGCCACCGTGCCGCGCTCCATTGCCGAGCTTGCCAAAACCTATCAACGCGATGCGGTGCGCTTAACGGCGAATGCGGCGAGCGAGCGCCATGCCGATATTGAATATCAGATGGTGGTTGCGCAATCGCATGAGCGGGAAAACGCCATCATCAATACGCTGCTTTATTTTGACAGCGGCAGCGCGATTGTGTTTTGCCACACGCGCGAAGCGGTGAAGCAACTCACCACGCGGCTGGCCGATCGCGGCTTTGCGGTTGTGACTCTCTCGGGTGAGCTCTCGCAATCGGAACGCACCAATGCGCTGCAAGCGATGCGCGATGGACCCGCGCGCGTATGCGTGGCAACCGATGTCGCCGCGCGCGGAATCGATTTGCCTAATCTCGATCTGGTTATTCACGCCGATGTGCCCTCAAAGCCCGATACGCTGTTGCATCGCTCGGGCCGTACAGGCCGCGCGGGGCGTAAGGGCGTGTGTGTGTTGATTGTGCCGGTGCGGCGCTATTCAGCCGCTCTTCGAGTGCTTGATATTGCCAATGTCACGGCGATTACGCGCGGCGCACCAACGGCCAAAGAAATTGATGCCCGCAACCGCGCGCAAATTTTGGAAGCAGCAACCGCTGCACCGATGCCGGAAGCCAATGAGCAGGACATGGTGGCTGAATTGCTTTCGCGCATGTCGCCCGAGCAATTGGCTGCTGCCTATTTGCGCCAGCAATATCAAACACGGCCGCCTGCGGAATATATTTCAGACACGCCGATGCCGGATCGCTCAAGCAGGCCACGGGACAGAGACCGCGATGCGACGCGCGGACCACGTGAGTCACGTGAACGCGGCGGCAATGAGCGGCCACGGGAGATGGAGCGTGGTCGCGAAGATATGTCGGGTGCGGGTTGGTTTACGCTGTCGCTTGGCCGTAAACATCGCGCCGATCCAAAATGGCTCTTGCCGATGATTTGCAAAGCGGGCGGCGTTACCAAGCGCGATGTCGGCTCGATCAAAATTTCCGACGGCGAAACACGGTTTGAAATCACCGCCCAAAAGGTGGATGAATTCGCGGCCAAAGTTGCGCGCGATGGCAGCGGCGAGAAGGGCGTGATTATCGCACCCGCCAATGGACGCCCAAACGAAGCGCGTTCGGCTGCGCCAAGCGCCTATCCGGCCCGTCCGCCGCGTCAACGCTCGTCTGAGCCTAGACGCTCCGAAGAGCGGGCTGTGGAGCCAAGGCGGGACGAGGCGAGGGCAGCAACGCCAGCACCTCACGCCGAAAAGGGTCCGCGTCTCAAGATCCGCTCTGATCGCGGTGAGAAGCTCGATCATGTGCCGGAAGCAGCGCCGCCCAAAGAGCGCCCGCATCAGCCTGCACGCCTCACGCGGCCTTGGAACAAAGACAAGCCGAAGGCAGGCGGCGAGACACGCTCCACCGAAGGCCGTGAACGCCGCCCGAACACGACGGAGGCCCGCAAGCCGGGTGTGAAGCCTTGGAAAGGCTCGGCACCGAAACGCGGCGGCAAGTGACGGGCTTAAGGGGCGTTGGTGAAAGCCTATGCTGTTAATTCTCTATGATGGTGAATGTCCCTTTTGTAGCCACTATGTGCAGCGCCTGCATGTTCAGGCGCATTGCGGCGAAGTAACGCTCATTGATGCACGGTTAAACGATGCTACCGCGCAATTTTATTGGCAACAGGGTTATGATCTTGATGAGGGCATGATCGCGCTGTGGGATGATCGGGTTTATTACGGCGCGGATGCCGTAAATCTGTTGGCGCTGCTCGCTGATCCGGATGATCTGTTTAATCGTTTGCATCGCTGGCTTATGGCGCAGCCGACGATGGCACGAGTGTTATATCCACTCTTTAAACAAGCGCGCCGTTTGGCGTTGGCATTGAAGGGAAGCGGGCCGCTTGTGCGCTCCTAAAATTAGGCCAGATGGATCGCCGCGAAAAGCAAAGCGGGATAGGTGGCAAGCCACGCAAAGAAAAAGCGGTTAAGGCCAAAAAACCAAAACACCAGAAAATGAAAAACGATTCCGATGCCGCAATAAAGCAGCATGAAAACGGGATTTAAAAAGGCGATGGGGATGGCAACTTCCCATAGAATAAAAGCCCATGAACATAGAATGGCAATTGCAGGGTTCCGAAATGCGCTATCCGCTGCAAGCGGGCCATAAATGCCACCATCCAGAAACAAAGGAAGCGCTTTGCCGGAGCGCCAATCGGCATTGAAAAGCTTAACGCCACCCGATAAAAAATAAGATGAAGCCGAATGGATGGCGATATAGATCAAGCCCGCCTGCCAAGCGATCTCGTGCTGCCCTATCGGAGAGCCTAACGCACCGATTAAGAGGCCAGTGAGCACGACAATCGTCATAAAATCACTACCGCCATTAAAAGCGCCGCGCCAGCGCGTAAGCAGCAGTAGCGTTCCCAAAAATAGAAACAGAACGATCGGCACGGACGCACCAAAAGCAATCAGCGCAACGGCCGCAAAAAGCCGCATAATGAGATGCGCGTCGTAGATTTTCTCTCGCGCCATAAAGCGAAAAAAAGCTTGAGCATAGGGGGAGGCGTGCGATAGATCGCCGCCTTGAATCTCAAAGGCCCAGACGCCTTGCGGGCTTGTGACGGACCTAAGGCGTAAAAATTCCACGGTTTGAATCACAAGACTGATGCCGCAGAGAATCTCGCATCCTCTCACGCTTAAGGCTAAAGCGTCACTCATGGCTTAAACTCAAGAGAGGTGATTGCAAGGCGATGTCGTTTGCAAAATCCACAGGCGTTGAAATATGAGGAAGGCAGAGGCAAAATTGAAAGCATGGGCCGATGTCACCCTGCGCGATAATTTTCTCCCGCACCAAACGTTCAACCATTCGATAGGAAACCCAGTTTGGCATTTGATCACTATCGTCACGATCAGCAAGATCGGTGGCGAGTTGATCAATCAATGTTTGTTGCGCGTGGGTGAGATTGACGAAGGGATTATGCACCAGATGGATCAATTGCCGCCGATGAGGGTGCAGCAAAGGCTGCCAATCAGAAGTTTGGCTCTCATCCATCGTTGAAGAAACGGTTCGCCAATAGATTCGCGGTGTATGGCCAAGCCCGTGGTAGAATTGCCAATTCGGAAAAAAGCTGCGCAGCAAAAAGAGCCATGGATGGCTGATGGAGCGGCTGCCCACCAGCAAGGCCGTCAGCAGAAAACCAAAATAGAGCCAGAACGGCACAGAACTCAACGACACGTACCCTACCTATGCCAACAGTTTTGTCTCGCCGAAGCGGCACTCAACAGGAGTAGGGCAAGGCGGGGCAAAGGAAAAGGGGGCGCAATACACTTTGCGCTAGATCAAAGAGGGCACGATCGATTCGTTTTTTGATCACGGCATGAAAACATCTTGGCTGACCCATTTGGATGCGCGGGTTCCGCGCTATACGAGTTACCCCACCGCCCCCCATTTCCATGCGGGCGTTAATGGCGCAATGGTGGATGGATGGCTTCAGACGCTCGATCCGTCAAAGCCCGTCTCGCTCTATGTCCATGTGCCGTTTTGCGCCAAGCTCTGCTGGTATTGCGGCTGCAATGCCGAAATCGTGAAATCGGACGCCCCCGTTGCCGATTATCTCGATTTGCTGCTGAGCGAGATGACCCGAATAGCGGCATTACTGCCACATCGCATGAAAGTCTCGCATCTGCATTTTGGCGGCGGTTCGCCCAATATGCTGTCTCTGGCCGCGTTTCATCGCGTAATGGACACGATTGAAGCGAAATTTGACTTTTTACCCGATGCCGAACGGGCCATTGAGCTTGATCCGCGCGGCCTCGACCTTGATCGCGTGAAGGCCTATGCCGCGCGCGGCATCGACCGCGCCAGCATTGGCGTGCAGGATTTGGATCCCGAGGTGCAAAAGGCCATTCACCGGATCCAGCCCTTGGCAACCGTCAAACAAGCCGTCGACCGGCTGCGCGCCAATGGCATTCATTCGATCAATTTCGATTTGCTCTATGGCTTGCCGTTACAAACGGTTTCAACCATTGAGCGGACGGTTGAGGAGGTGCTGGCGCTTGAACCGGCGCGAATTGCGCTGTTCGGCTATGCGCATGTGCCATGGATGAAAAAATACCAGAAGGCGCTCGAGCGCTACACTCTGCCGGGCCAGACGGAGCGGGCCGCACTCGCTCAAGCCGCGCGCGTGGCGCTGGAGGCGCATTACACCCCGATTGGCATTGACCATTTCGCCAGAGCCGATGATTCCATGGCATTGGCCGCGCAAAACGGGACATTAAGGCGGAATTTTCAAGGTTACACGACCGATCAGGCCGAAACGCTGATTGCTTTCGGCCCAAGCGCGATTTCGGAAACCCCGCTCGGCTATGCGCAGAACGAGCCCGACCTTGCCACTTGGTCGAAACAGGTGGCCGCAGGCCTATCAAGCGTGCATCGCGGCATTGTGCTGACCGATGAGGACCGGCTCCGGCGCGCGGTGATTGAACGGCTGATGTGCGATCTCTTTGTCGATCTGGAAGCCGTGGCCAACCGCTTTAATGTTCATCCGGTCGTGTTTTTGCTGGCGCTCGACCGGCTCGAAGATTTCGTGGACGACGGCATGGTGGAGATCGATGGCTGGCAGATAAAGGTGCCTGATGAGGCCCGAATTGCCGTCCGTTCCATCGCATCGGCCTTCGATGAATGGCTCAAAACCGACAGCACCCGCCACGCGGCAGCTGTCTGAGGCCGCGGAGCATCCCGCCATATGAGGCGCTTCCGATCGTCTATTAGACGTCAAATGAACCCCCGAAAGGGGGTCTTCGTGTGTGCGGGAGCCTGTCAAAAAGCCGCGTACCGGGCGGGGCGGACGGGCTTGCTCCTTCTTGGTTAACGACGCCATTAGCGCCATTTTTCTGGCATAAGAGGGGTCTGAGTTCAGTCTTTTTTAAATTTATTAAAATACTGATTTTATTGATTATTTCTTTCTTTTACCGTCCGAAACCGGGGGTTTTGCTGCCGCCATTGTGCTGGCGGCACACATTTTGCAATTCACGCGCTGAGCTAAGGCAATGCTTAACGGCCCTGCCACCTTCGATCAAACGCCCGAACCGGCGTCGATCAGAGGTGAACAGGCCGGATGGTTTGCCAACCTGTTCACTTTTTGGCGTACGGCCGGTTGGCGCGTGCTTTTTATGAGGAAGTCGATCCAGAATGGTCGGTTCAGTCGCTGGATCCCTACCAGTCAGTACATATCAGTATTGGCTGAATGGAACCCGCCCCGTCTCGGGGCAGGGCGGCAATACTGTGCCTGCGGTGCCGACCGGTGACGTTGAGATCTCCTTTGAGGCTTTGGCCAACGCCAATCTGCCGACGATGTTGCCCACCGACATCGCCAAATTAACGACTTTCGCTATTCATCACCTTCATGCCGACGTCATCAGCTCTTTAACGCCGAGCCAGATTGCCGCGTTAACAACCACGCAAATCAGTGTGATGAATACGACGCAGATTCAGGCGCTGCCGGCCATCGGCATCGGCGCGCTTAATGGCCGGCAGGTTTTGGCCATTGCAACGGATGGAATCGCGGTCCTATCGGGCGTGCAGATTTCTGGCCTCTCCGCGTCGAGCTTCGGCTCTTTATCCACCGATCAAATTCAGGCCATAAGCGTTGATCAGATTTCAGGCGTTTCAACCCGTCAATTGGGTGCTTTAACAAGTGCCCAAGCGCGCGCCTTAAAGACGGCGCAGATTGATGGCATTACGGCCCAACAAATCAGCGCCATTCCGGTTACTTCCATTTCGGCTTTATCGACGGCGCAGATCGTAGCGCTTGGCACCGATAGCGTTGCATCGCTGAGCTATAAACAGTCGGGAAGCTTAACCGTAGAGCAGGTTAAGGCGCTTACGACTTCTGAAGTTGCGGTGTTGTCATCGCAAACATTGGCCTATCTAAAGACATCGCAGGTTGCCGCGTTTACGACGGGTCAAATCAAGACGCTTAGTACCGGGCAAATCATTGGGTTATCGGCCTCGGCTTTGCTCTCACTCTCGTCCGATCAGCTCCAAGCCATTACGACCGATTCGGTTAATGCGTTAAGAGCCTCCCAAATCATGCAATTTGGCAGTCAGCAAATCAACGCGCTGACGACCTCGCAAATCGCTTCTTTGACGGCCACGCAAACCGCTGTGTTGAAGGCAACGGCCTTGTCCGCGCTTTCGACATCACAATTGGCCGCATTCTCGACGGCTGATATTGCCGCATTAACCTTGCGCCAGATTGTGGCGCTTACCACAACGCAATTGGCAGGGCTCACCTCTACGGCTGTGACGGCTCTGGGTTCCGCGCAGCTTTCGACCCTGAACACCGATCAAGTCGTTGCCCTTGGTTCTACCGCTATCTCGGAATTATCAAGCAGCCAAATTCTGGGTCTATCGGCCGCGGGCATGGGTGCGCTGACCGGTGATCAGATTAAAGCGATATCGACGCAAGATTTTGCCGCGTTAAGCTTCCGGCAATTGCAAGCGCTGACAACCGCCCAAGTCCGCGTGCTATCAACCGGTCAAATTACCTCGCTGAATGCGGGACAATTGAATGTTCTGACATCGGCGCAAACCCTTGCTCTGACAACGGGGCAAGTGAACAGCCTAACAAGCGGACAGATTACCGGCTTCACCGTCGGCGTTATCGCCAATTTAACGACGGCCCAGACAGCCGCTATATCAACAACGGCGCTTGCGGCACTTACCGTTCAACAAATTACCGGTATTCGTGCTGATCAAGCCGCAACCCTGACAACCGATCAAATTGTGGCTTTAACGGCCAATCAATTCGCGATTTTCTCAACCGCCGATATTGCTGCTTTATCCTCGGCCCAAATCAAGGCGATTGAAACAACCGATCTTGCTGCCCTTGCGGTAAAGCAGATTCAGGCGATGTCGACCCAGCAATTATCGCAATTGGTGAACGCGCAACTAAGCGCGCTAACGGTAAGCCAAATTCGCGGTATGGGTGGCAATCAGCTGGCGGGCTTTACAACAACGCAAATTCCGCAATTTTTAAGCAATCAAATTGCTGCCCTTTATGGCAATCAGCTGGGTGCCTTTAGCAATGATCAGATTGCAGCGCTGGGGTCCGATCAGTTTTCGGCGATTACAGGCTCGCAACTTTCCTCGCTATCAAGCTCGCAAGCCGCTTCCATCTCGCTGACCGATACGGCGCTTTTGACCTCTACCCAGATAAGTGGCTTGAAGGCACAATCGGTTTCCGGCCTTTTGACAAGCCAAATCGCCTTGTTCGGTACCGATCAATTGCGCTCTTTCTCGGCCGCGCAAATCGCCTCTTTCACCTCGTCTGAACTTAACGCGATTTCGACCGACAACATCTCCTCGCTGAAAGCCTCGCAAATATCAGCGATGAGCTCCACACAGATTTCTTCGCTCGCGACCGACCGCATTCAAGCCTTAACAACCAGCCAGATTATTGCCGTATCAACAAGCGCTATCTCGCAATTATCAACACAAGCCATTGCGAGCATTAACACCGATGACTTCGCGGCCCTCACCAATGGCCAGATTTCGGCGATAACGACGGCATCAATCAAAGCGATCACAACCGATCAAGTGCAGGCGATTGCCGCCGGGCAAATGCGCGGCTTTACGACCGACCAGTTGAATGCCTTGGGCAGTGATCGGATTGCTGCCCTTACTTCAAGTGCCATCAACGCGCTATCCGCAGGACAGATTTCTGCGCTGACAACGACGCAGATTCATGCGTTTACAACGGATGATATCAAGGCCCTCAATCTGACGCAGATCCGTTCTTTGACAAGCGATCAGCTTAAGACATTATCGACGGACCAGATTGCAGCTGTTGGTGCCAACCAGATTTCGGGCTTCTCCGGTGATCAGATTGCGGTTTTGACAACGCGTCAAATTCCCGCTTTTGGCACAAGTCAAATCAGCGCCTTTACCAATACGCAATTAATGGCCATGGGCACCTCGCAAGTATCCGTATTGACATCGGATCAAGCGGTGAGCCTGAGTGTGACGCAGATCAACGGATGGTCGGCCGGACAAATCACGGCTCTGTCAACGGACGCTGTTACGGCGCTGACGACCCTTCAGGCGCAGGGACTTTCCCGCTCGGCGCTGGGTGCTTTGAACACGGCGCAGATTCAAGCGTTCCAAAGCAGTGATATTCAGGTGATTGCTGCCAAGCAGCTCTCGGTTTTATCCTCGGCGCAGGCGGGTGCGCTGACAACCGATCTCTTACTGGCTCTTAGCACGCAACAGCTGACCAATTTGACGTCCGCCGCGATTAGCGGCCTCACAACCGATCTCCTTTCGAGTATTCGCACGAGCGATATAAGCGCGCTAACGCCGCAGCAATTGCTTGGTTTGCGGACGGGTAAAATTTCGGGACTGTTGGCTTCGCAAGTCAGCGCCTTGACCTCGACACAGATCGGAAGCCTGTCCTCGGCCCAAACAAAGGCCATGACGACGGAACAGATCGGCGCGCTAACCAGTGGCCAGGCGATGGCTTTGACCGCGGCATCGCTCTCCACGCTCCTGACCTCTCAAATTGCGAGCCTTTCGAGTGCTGCGGTACCGGCGTTGTCGGCTCAGCAATTCTCAAAAATTACATCTGTTCAAATTCCAGCCCTAACCACCGACCAGATTGGTGTTTTAACAACGATCCAGATTGCCGCCTTAACGGGCACACAATCGGCCGTGTTAACGACGGATCAAATTGTTGCTTTGACGACGCAGTCGATGCCGGCTTTGACCGTCAATGCGCTGTCAGCGCTGTCGACCGATCAAATCATTGCGTTTGAAGTGGCGGATTTTGCGGCCTTAACGGGTGCTCAATTTAAATCGATTGGCACCGGTCAAATCTCGGCGCTGACGACCGATCAATTTGCCGGACTTTCGACAAGTGAAATGGCGAGCATGGTTGCTTCGCAAGCGGCCGTTCTGCGCACCGATCAAATTGCTTCGTTGACGTCGGATGAAACCATTGCCATCTCGGCTAGCGCCATTGCGTCGCTGTCCTCGTCGCAATTCAATCAAATGATCAGTGATGATTTCGCTGTCTTAACGACAGGGCAAATTTCAGCTCTGACGACGGCAGAGGCGGTTGGCTTGAATGCAGGCCAGATTGGCGCCTTGAACACCGCACAAACGATCGCACTGACAACGTCGAATCTATCCGTCTTGCCATCCGCGAAATTGGCGCTTTTATCGACCGATAATGTCGCAGCTCTCACGGGTCGGCAGATTTCATCACTGACCACGGGTCAGACCGCGGCGCTCACCACCGATCAAGTCGTTGCCCTTACGACCCTGCAGATTGCAGCGCTGCGGACGGATCAAATTACGGCGCTGACGTCTGATCAAATTGTCGCGTTCGGGACAACGCAGGTTCAAGCCCTTTCGGCGAAGGAACTCTCTTCCTTTACCACAGCGCAAATCAAAACCTTCGAAACCGGCGATTTTGCATCTATTACCACCAAACAGATTCAATCGATCACGAGCGATCAAGCCGCCGCGTTGACGACGGATGAGATCGTTGCGTTGACCACGGCACAAGCCAGTGCGCTAACGAGCGTCGACGTTGCCGCATTGCAGACGGGTCAGATCGCGGCGATTCAAACGGATGATTTAGCGGTTCTCACGCCGAAGCAAATCGGCGCGTTGTCGTCAGATCAAATCAGCGCGTTGACGACCGATCAGGTGCCGGCCCTGACCACGTTACAAATGGTAACGTTTAATACGGCACAGATTATATCGCTCACCTCCGATCAGATTATTGCTCTGAATAGCCAGCAACTGGGTGCGATTTCGGCGTCTGTCCTACCTTATATGCGCTCATCGCAAATCGCTTCCATTCAGCCGTCTGATATTGTCGGCTTGAACGCCAAGCAAATGGCGTCGCTGACCAATTATCAAATTATGGCTCTGACAACCGATCAGATCCCGCAGCTGACGATACCGCAGATCAATGTGTTGAATTCGTCGCAAGCCTCGGTATTGGCGACCAGCCAAATCGCCGCGTTGACGACCGATCAGATTCCAGCCTTCTCTGCTGCCGATATCACCGCACTTTCCACGGCACAATTGGATGCCATGACGACGGATGATTTTCAGGCGCTCACCATCAGGCAGATTGGCGCTTTAACGGCGGGCCAAGTTTCACAGCTCACGACCGATGAGATTGTCGCGCTAACAACGGCGCAAACCTTGGCATTGTCGACCAGTAATGTGGTTGCGTTAACAACGGCGCAGGTCAGCGTGTTGGGAACGGCCAATTTGGCGGTTATGGCCAACCGTCAAATCATGTCCTTGACGACGTCGCAGGCGGCCACGCTTTCGGGTGATCAAGCGCAGGCTTTGGGAACGCGGCAAATCGCGGTGCTTAGCCCGACGCAAGCCAGCGTGCTGAAGACGGATGCGATCAATGCGTTGAATGGTGGACAAGTCGCATCCTTCTCGGCGACAGCTATTGCCTCGTTCCGTACGGATGAAGTGGCGGCGATCACCACAACCGATATTCCATCCCTGACCATTCGACAGGTTGGCGCGTTGAATTCCGGCCATATCGCGGCGTTGAGCACCGATCAAATTATTGTTCTAAATACCGCGCAGATTGCCAAACTGAGCGTCAGCCAAGCCATGGGCTTGAGCACGGATCAAATCGGTGCGTTGACGCCAAGTCAGGCCAGCGTGGTCACAGTAACGACGCTTGCTTCGCTCTCGACCGATCAATTCGTTGCTGTTTCGACGCAAGATATTGCCGTGTTAACGGCCAATCAGATTCAGGCGCTCAATCTCCAACAAATCGCGGCGATGACGTCCGACCAAACGGTCGCGCTGACGCCTTCGCAAGTAGCACTGGTCCGGGATTATCAGGCACCAGCCATCACAACAGCCAATATTGCCGTGATGGATTCGGCACAAATTTCATCCTTGATGCCATCGGCGGTAACGTCGTTGTCAACCGCTCAACTGGTTGCCATCACCACCGATGACGTTCCTGCGATTACGACGAAGCAGTTGATTGCATTGGCCGCCCCGCAAATGAGCAGCCTGACGACCGATCAGATTGTGGCGCTCACCACTGGGCAAATTGTAGCGTTGCCTGGAAGCTTGGTGACCGCGCTGACAACCGCGCAAGTTTCGAACATGACAACGGCCGATTTGGCTGCCTTAAAGACCTCGCAAGTCACGGTATTGACCACGGCGCAACTTGCTTCGATTACGACCGATCAGATCAAAACCTTAACGACCGCACAAATTGGTGCTTTGGCCGGGTTCCAAGCCGCCGCGCTGACGACTGATCAAATTGCCGCCCTTTTGACCTCTGAGGTTGCAGCCATTTCGGTTGGTGCGGTACCGAGCCTGACAACGGCGCAGATTATCGCGCTTGGTGATACAAGCTTCCCGGCCTTAACCACGCGTCAGATTTCGGTATTGACGGCCTCGCAATTCCCGGCGGTTACAACGGATCAGATCACCGCCATGCGGACCGACCAGGTGGCGGCGATTTCGCTGAGCGCCCTACCGGCCTTGGGTGTTGATCAACTCGCTGCGTTCTCGACCAAAGATATTTCGATCCTGTCGAATAACCAGATTGGCGTGTTGACGACGACGCAGGTCGCCTCGCTTTCGACCGATGATATAGCATCCCTTACAACGCTTCAGGTAACGGCCTTGTCGATCGGGCAGGCTGATGCCTTGTTGGTCGATCAGATTGGCACGCTATCAACCGCGCAAATCAGAGCGGTATCGGTTCCGGCCTTGGCCTCATTGAATGAAGATCAGACGGCCGCGATTACGACTTCCGATATTCATGCGCTTACAACCGCGCAAGCAACGGCTCTGACAACCTTGCAAATATCGGTTCTGACAACGGATCAGGCGATTGCCCTGACGACCCAGCATATCGCGTTGCTTGGCACCGCCCAGACGTCGGCTATCTCGGTTGCCGATGTGGCGGTCCTGAAGACTGATCAAATCGTGGCACTGACGACAGCCTCGGTTGCAACGCTGACGCCGGATCAAATGATTGCGATCCGTACGGATCAAATGCAGGCATTGACAACGGGCCAGGTTGCTTCGTTGAACAGCGATCAGACCAATGTCATGACGACGGACCAGATCGTTGCTCTGACAACGGGTCAGATCAGCGCGGTAACAACGTCGGCTATGGCTGTCTTCTCGGCCGACCAGATTGCTGCGATCGAAAATCGTGATCTCGCCAAAATGACCACGGGTCAGATTGCATCGCTCTCGACAGGCCAGATCGGTGCGCTCTTGACGGGTCAAGTGGCCTCGCTCACGACGCGGGACATCGTAACGCTGTCGACTGATCAATTGCTCGCTATGTCGGGCAATGATATCAGCGCGATGACAACCGATCAGATCGCGGCCCTTGGAACGAACCAAGTTGATGGCTTGCGGATTGACGAGGTTGCAGCCTTCACAACCGTGCAGGCACCTGTGTTGAAGGCTGCGACGCTGGCTGCGATGAGCACCGCGCAAATTCAGGCCTTTGATCCGGCAACCATTCCGACATTGACGACGACGCAGGTTTCGTCTCTGACGACCGATCAGGTGGTCGCGCTGACCTTGGAGCAGGTGCAGTCGCTGACAACGGGTCAGTTGAAGAATTTCGGTACGGCGCAGATTGCCGCTCTGACGACAACGCAAATTGGCGAGCTAACCGTCGATCAGGTTCCGGGCTTGACGACAACCGCAGTCGCCTTGCTTTCGAACGATCAATTGGGCGCGGTTACACCGGACGATCTAGCGGTGCTCAGCACGGGTCAGGTTGTGGCGCTTACCACTTCGCAAATCGGGTCGGTTTCCATTGCACAGTTCAACGCTCTGACGTCCGTTCAGTTCGGCGCTCTGACCAATCTCCAGATTCCGGCCGTTACAACGGATCGGGTATCCGGCTTAGATACGTCGCACGTCACCGTCCTTTCGAGCGTTCAATCGGCCGCCCTCCTGACCTCGCAAGTCGCGGCCTTGAGTGGCGACCAATTGGCCGTTATCACCTCGGCCGCCTTCAAGGCGCTGAAGACCGATCAAATTTTGGCGATCAGTGCCGCGAATATTCCGTCGCTCACCTCGGCTCAAATCGCTGTACTCAGCAGCACGCAAGCGCGTGTTATGGATAATGACCAGATTGCGGCCTTGACGGCAGATCAGGCGCCATCCTTGGCAACATCGACGTTGTCGAGCTTGTTCACATCGCAATTCGTACAATTGACGACATCGTCTGTTGCCGTGCTTTCAACCTTGCAAATGGCCAAGTTGACCACGGATCAAGTCGCCGCGATGTCGACGGCTCAAGTCTCGGCACTTACCACGCAGCAGATTGCAGCCCTTACAACGCGCGAAATTGCCGCCATCAATGTCGATTCGATCCAAGTGATTGGCTCTGATCAGTTGGCCGCGATCGATACGAACCATATCGCTGCTTTGACAACATCGCAGATTTCGTCTCTCACAACCGATCAGGCGGTAAGCCTCAGCACGGCGCAAATTGCTGCACTAACCGTTACTCAAATGCCGACGGTCACGCCTGCCGATGTGACAGCGCTGTCAACGGGCCAGCTTAGTGCGTTGAAGACGTCGCAAATCGCTGTTCTAACGACCGACCAGATTTTGGCCATCACGGCGCCTTCGATTTCAGCGCTTTCGACGGGTGGCATACAGGCCATGTCGACAAGCCAGATTCAACTCTTGACCACCGCTTCGATTGCGGCGCTCACGACGGCGCAAGTTAGTGTCTTGTCGGGTGCCAAGGTTGCGGTTTGGAGTGTTGACCAGATCGCCGCCTTCTCGGATACGCAAACATCGGCGTTGACCACTGGTGCAGTCGCAGCCTTGACCGATCTCCAGGTTGCAGCTCTGACAACGCTTGAAGTGTCGGCCTTGAGTTCGGCTCAGGTTGCCGCCATGGCCACGCATCAGATTGCGTCGATCACCGGCGATCAAATTCAAGTGGTGACGCCATCGGCGCTCGCTGCCATGAAGACCAGCCAGATTGCTGCGCTTGATGCGGGTGTGGTCGCTGTCCTGAGTGAAGAACAAATTACCGCATTGACGACGGCACAGGTTGTGGCGCTGACGGCTGGACAGGTTGCCTCTCTCACGACCACCCAGTTTACCGAATTCACGCCAAGCCAGTTTGCCGTGTTGAGTGTCTCGCAATTCACGGCGCTGTCCGATGCCGATATCACGGCGATGACGGGCGATCAGGCTGCTGTCATGACGACATCGCAATTTAACACGATGACGCCACAGAAGATTGGTGCCTTGGCTTATGGCCAATTGGCGGTTCTCTCTACCGCTGTCATGGGTGTCATGACGTCTGACCAGATCTCGGTTATTGATGCGGCTTCGATTGGTACCTTGTCGGCATCGCAATTTGCGGCCATTCGTCCGGCGACGTTGGCTGTTCTATCGGGTGATCAGGCGGCCTATATCAATGCCACTCAGATTCCGAGCATGACGACGGCCCAAATAACAGCCTTGTCGAATGATGCGATTGCTGCCCTTGTGCCGGATGCTGCCAGCATGATGAGTGCCGATCTTGTCGGCGCCGTTAAAGTAAGCCAGATCCCTTATGTCCGCTCGGATGCGGTGGGTGCCTTCGGTCCTGATCAGATTGCTGCCCTTAAGCCATCTCAGTTTAGCGCGATGACCGCCGATCAGATCGCGGCCCTTGATCCGACGCAGATACCAAGCCTGTCGACAGCGGCGATTGTTGTGTTGAGCAGTGCGCTTCTTCCATCGCTCAGCCCGGCGGCGGTTGCTTCACTGACGCATGACCAGATTCAAGCGCTGAACAATCCAGCAGTCGCTTCGTTGACCGATGCTCAAATTGGCCAATTGGGCGATAGTCAGATTACCGCGCTCACCACGCGTCAAATCGGTGCACTCTCCGCCGCGCAAATCGGCGTACTCTCGGTCGATCAGGTTGCGATTATGACGAATGCGCAATTGACGGTCCTGACAACGGATCAGATTTCGGGCTTTAATCCCGCTGATATGATGGCCTTGTCTGCCGCTCAGATTCCGGGATTAACGGAAGCCAATATCGCGACCTTGTCGTCGGATCGCGTGGCGGTCTTCACTGGCCCGCAATTATCAGCGATGCGTAACACGCAAATTCAGGCCTTGCCGGTGAGTGGTGTGGCACTGCTGACGCCGGATGCCGTCGCAGCGCTCTCAAACGGACAGGTAGGCGCCCTTTCAACGGGACAAATCGCAGCCTTGCAGCCGCAAAGTTTGACGGCCCTTTCGCCAACGCAATTTACAGCGCTTACCCAGTCACAAATTGGTGCGCTTACGCCTGATCAAATTGCCGGCATGACCGACAGTCAGGCTAGCGCCTTGAATGAGACGCGGTTGGGCTTGATCAGTGGCACCCAATTGGTCGCGTTCACGCCAAGCGCCCTGTCGGGCATGCGGGACGCCCAGTTGAGCGCGCTGCCATCGGCAGCCACCGCATCCATAACGGCTGGCCAGAGAGCGTTGTTGTCGGATCATCAGCTGTCGTTGCTCTTTCCGAACGGCTAACGCCTAAAACCGCCTTTGCTGACGGATCGTTCTAAGCCCGCGCTTTACGAAGTGCATCGGCGGACGTACGCACGACTTCGGCGATTTGCGAAAGCTGTTGCGTCAGAGGGCTCGTCTTGCGCCAAATCATGCCGATGGTGCGCGACGGTGTTGGCGTATTAAACCGCGCAATGGAAACCGAAGCCGATCGCGTTTCGACACCGATTGCCATTTCAGGGATGAGGGTGACCCCGATCCCCGAACCCACCATTTGAACAAGCGTTGAAAGCGAGCTGCCATCGAGCAATTCGCGCGGCATCGAGGCGTGCATCTGGCAGAAGGACAAGGCCTGTTCGCGAAAGCAATGGCCTTCTTCGAGCAGCAAGAGCCGCATCTCGCGCAGTTTTTCGATATTGGGAATGGGTTTGTCGCTGTCTTCGCTGGGGCGGACGAGGACAAAATCCTCCTGAAACAGAGCGATTTCGGTGAAAGCGGGCTCCGAGACGGGCAGGGCGACAATGGCGGTGTCGATTTTGCCGGCGGCCAATTCGTGCAAAAGCTTGGGGGTTATGGTTTCGCGGACATGGATATCCAGATCCGGATAAAGCCGCGTCAAATGGCCGATAATGTTTGGCAAGAGATAGGGCGCGATGGTGGGAATCACGCCGATACGTAGGCGTCCGACTGGTCGATCTTGGGAGGCGCGCGCTAAATCACCCAGTTCATCCACCGATCGAAGGATTTCCCGAACACGGGGTGCAAATTCTTCGCCGAAACTCGTGAGGTCAATCTGGCGGGCGCTGCGCTCGAAAAGGGCGGAACCGAGCACGCCCTCCAATTCCTTGATTTGCTGGGATAAAGCCGATTGGGATATCGCGCAGGCCTCGGCTGCTTTGCCAAAATGGCGGTGCTGGGCCAAAGCCTCAAAATACCGCAATTGCTTGAAGGTGAGGTTGATCATAAGTTTAACTTATCGTCATAATCAGAAAATACAACTTAAACTAATGGCAAGCCTATGCTAGGGCTGTACCATCATAGCCAAAATTGGAGAGACACATGAGCGGAAATGACGCGCAAAAGGCCGGTGGTTGCCCCGTAGCCCATGGCAGTGCGAAGCAGGTGACCCTTGGAGCCAAGTCGAACAGGGATTGGTGGCCAAACCAGCTAAACCTCAAAATTTTGTACCAGCATTCTGCGCTCTCAAACCCGATGGGCACGGGCTTTAGCTATGCCGAAGCGTTCAAGAAGCTCGATCTGAATGCGCTTAAAAACGATATAATGGCGTTGATGAAGACGTCGCAGGATTGGTGGCCGGCCGATTACGGCCATTATGGCCCGTTTTTCATCCGCATGGCCTGGCACAGCGCCGGAACCTATCGTACGGGCGATGGACGTGGCGGCGCTTCCTCCGGCACGCAGCGTTTCGCACCGTTGAACAGCTGGCCGGACAATGGCAATCTCGACAAAGCCCGCCGCTTGCTCTGGCCGATCAAGCAGAAATACGGCAATGCGATTTCTTGGGCCGATCTGATGATCTTCGCCGGCAATTGCGCGCTTGAATCGATGGGCTTCAAGCCTTTCGGCTTCGCCGGTGGCCGCGCCGATGTCTGGGAGCCCGAAGAAGATATTTATTGGGGCCTTGAAGGCAAATGGCTCGAAGACCGTCGCTATAGCGGGGATCGCGAGCTCGAAAATCCACTCGCAGCCGTGCAGATGGGTTTGATCTATGTGAATCCGGAAGGCCCGAACGGCAAGCCTGATCCGTTGGCAGCGGCCAAGGATATTCGCGAAACGTTTGCGCGTATGGCGATGAATGACGAGGAAACGATTGCGCTGATCGCCGGTGGTCATACTTTCGGTAAGGCCCATGGCGCGGCTGATCCGCAGAAATATGTCGGACCAGAGCCTGAAGGCGCAAGCATCGAAGAACAGGGTCTCGGCTGGAAGAACACATTCAACACCGGCAAGGGCGTTGATACGATCAGCAGCGGGTTGGAAGGAGCTTGGACCACCAACCCGGTGAAGTGGGACAATAATTATTTCGACAATCTGTTCAACTATGATTGGGAACTCACCAAGAGCCCAGCAGGGGCCTGGCAGTGGACGCCGAAGAATGGCGCAGGCCAAGGCACGGTGCCGGATGCACATGATCCTTCAAAGCGTCACGCGCCTATGATGTTCACCACCGATTTGGCGCTGAAAATGGATCCGATTTATGGTCCGATTTCAAAGCGCTTCCATGAAAATCCGCAAGAGTTTGCGGATGTCTTTGCCAAGGCTTGGTATAAGCTGACGCATCGCGATATGGGGCCTGTTACGCGCCTTCTCGGTGATTTGGTGCCTGAGCCGCAGCTTTGGCAGGATCCAATTCCATCGGTTGCGCATCCCTTGATTCACGATGCCGAAATTACCGAGCTGAAAGAAAAGATTTTGGCTTCGGGTCTTTCGATCTCTGAATTGGTCACAACGGCTTGGGCGTCTGCTTCAACCTTCCGTGGTTCGGATAAGCGCGGTGGCGCCAATGGTGCTCGCATTCGTTTGGCTCCGCAGAAGGATTGGGAAGTCAATCAGCCGAAGCAATTGGCAAAAGTGCTCGAAACGCTTGAGGGTGTCCGCAAGGCCTTCAACAGCACGCAAAAGAATGGCCGGATGGTATCTCTCGCCGATCTGATCGTGTTGGGCGGTGCGGCAGCCATTGAGCAAGCAGCCAAGAAAGCGGGCCATGCGGTTGCGGTTCCTTTCACGCCTGGTCGTGCCGATGCCTCGCAAGCGCAGACAGATGTTGAAAGCTTCTCGGTGCTTGAGCCAATGGCGGATGGTTTCCGCAATTATCTCAAGAAAGAATACACCGTATCGGCTGAAGAATTGCTGATTGATAAAGCGCAATTGCTCACGCTAACGGCGCCAGAGATGACAGCGCTGATTGGTGGTCTTCGCGTGTTGAATGCGAATGTTGCACAAGCCAAGCATGGCGTGTTCACGCATAAGCCTGAAACACTGACCAATGACTTCTTTGTCAATCTGCTCGACATCAATACCGAGTGGAAGCCCGTCTCTGACGCAGGCGATGTGTTTGAAGGCCGTGATCGCGCGTCAGGTGCGGTGAAGTGGACGGGTACACGCGTTGATCTCGTCTTCGGATCCAACTCGCAATTGCGTGCGATTGCTGAAGTTTATGCTCAAAGCGATTCAAAGGCCGCTTTTGTGCATGACTTCGTCGCCGCATGGAACAAGGTGATGAATGCGGATCGGTTTGATCTGGCTTAGTCTGATCAAACGTTTAGCATTTGGCGTTTAAACTAAAATCGGGCGGCGTTTCACACGATGAAGCGCCGCCCGAATTCTTATGGTCGGCGATGCTCACCCGATTTATGGCTTTCTTGCGGCTTGCCTGACGGAGCAGGCTGGGCGCTGCGGCTTGCATCTGGCGTTGAGCCGGCTGTTTTGCTTGGGCCCGCCATCGTGGCTTTCGCTCCCTTATCCGATGCCGCACTATGGGTCTGATGTCCTTTATTTGGCGTAGTAGGCATGTTCATCTCCTTTTGTGTGACGCGTTTAAAGAACCGTCCACCGCATGAACGCCGATGGCGGAATAAAGCCCGAGGCCATGGTGATGATCGGCCCGCAAACGCCTCTCTAACCTAGGAAGGAAAGTGGATGGGCATAAGCGTCTAAACTACGTATCGACGTATGCCAGATTCACTATCGATCAGAGCAACACATCCAAAATTGCGATGCTGCTAATTGATGCAACTCTCGATTGAAGAACGGTATATCCCTTACGGATAAAATAAGTCGCACCCGTTCGTGCTTGACGGGGTGGGCAGTTTAATCCACGATCCGTGCGAAGCGACATAAGATCGCCTTGAGGTGCGACATCGGTCGCGCCGAAGACAAACAATAAGAAAAGCAAAAGGGGAACACGCATGACGGATAGTCACGTAGCAGGTCTTGGCCTGCTGGATCGTTCGCGAACGGTCGCTCAGCCGGGATTTAATCGGTGGTTGGTACCACCCGCAGCGCTCGCCATTCATTTGTGTATTGGTATGGCCTATGGCTTCTCGGTGTTCTGGCTGCCATTAAGCCGGACCGTGGGGCTTGCGACAGGCGCGGGCAAGGCACTGGCCTGCCAAGGCGATGCCACGACGTTTTGGGGCAAGGTGGCGATTACGGGCCATGCCCTGTTTGCAACCGATTGCGACTGGACCCAGTTTGATCTCGGTTGGATGTATACGCTGTTCTTCGTGTTGCTGGGTTCTTCCGCCGCGATTTGGGGCGGCTGGCTTGAGCGTGAAGGTCCGCGCAAAGCGGGCGTTGTCTCCGCGTTGTGCTGGTGCGGTGGTCTGCTCATTTCAGCCCTTGGTGTTTACCTGCACCAATTATGGCTGATGTGGCTGGGCTCGGGCTTTATCGGCGGCATTGGGTTGGGGCTTGGATATATCTCGCCCGTGTCGACGCTTGTGAAGTGGTTCCCGGATCGTCGGGGCATGGCAACCGGCATGGCTATTATGGGCTTTGGTGGCGGCGCCATGATCGGCTCGCCTTTGGCAACCCGCTTGATGAATGGCGGCAATTTCATCGAATGGCCAGGCGCGTTTTCATTCGTCCATTTCGACGGATTTAAAACCGCCACTTCTGTTGGCGTGTGGCAAACCTTTATCGTTTTGGCGATTGGCTATTTCGTCTTTATGATCGCGGGTGCCTTTGGCTATCGCGTGCCGCCGGTGGGCTGGAAGCCTGATGGTTGGACGCCGCCGCCTGCCTCGGCCAATGCGATGATCACGACGGGCCATGTGCATCTTAAAGACGCGCATAAGACACCGCAATTCTGGCTCATCTGGATTGTGCTGTGCATGAATGTATCGGCCGGTATTGGTATTATCGGGGCTGCATCCAGCATGTTGCAAGAGACTTTTGGTGGTCGTTTGTTTGGTGACGCCAGCGTGGGCTTTATGCAATTCACCGATGCGCAAAAAGTAACGGCCGCAGCGATTGGTGGTGGCTTTGTCGGTATCTTCTCGCTGTTCAACATCGGCGGACGATTCTTCTGGGCTTCGCTTTCGGATGTGATTGGCCGGAAGATGACCTATGTCGCCTTCTTTGTGATTGGATTGATCTGCTACGCTGCACTGACGAGTTTGGCGGGAGCGGGACAGCTTGGGCTGTTTGCCGCGCTCTTCTGTGTGATCGCGTCGATGTATGGCGGGGGCTTTGCCACCATACCGGCCTATCTCGCGGATATGTTCGGCACGCAGTTTGTGGGCGCCATTCATGGCCGCTTGCTCACCGCATGGTCGACGGCGGGGATCCTTGGTCCGGTGATCGTGAATTACCTTCACGATTCCCGTGTTGCCGAAGGTGTGCCGCGCAGCAATGTCTATGATCTCATCTTCTATGTGCTTGCTGCTCTTCTCGTGATCGGCTTCATCGCCAATATGCTGATTAAGCCGGTCGCTCCAAAATGGTTCATGAGCGAGGCGGAGGTGAAGTCCCTGCAGTCAAAGTCAGCGACCGCAGGCGTCACCACAGGCTCCTTCGGCATCGGTAAAGGCGGTCTTGATACCAAGGCCGCGCTGGCCTGGCTTTCGGTCGGTATCCCGATCCTATGGGGTGTCTGGATCACGCTGCAAAGCGCGGTGAAGATCTTCGGATAATCGGATCCGTATGCGAGACGAGGGGAAAGGGAGCTTAACGGCTCCCTTTTTCATGCGGGGATGTTAAGGGCCTAAGAGGCACGCGGCGTGAACGCCGGTTCCTGATCGATACTCAACGCTATTAAGGATTAAATGGCGCGCCCGGAAAGTGTTTGGAACACGGCCTCTGTACCAGCAGCTAACCCACTACAAGCAATATCAGTAACTTAGCACCGTCTAATGTTCGATCAAGCACGAAATTTTGGTCTACCCGTTGGTCTACCCTAACTTGTTCTTGGGAAAGGCAAAGGTCAGAGGTCAGAGGTCAAAGTTCCGAGGTCCAATGACCGAGGGCCACCCGCCATCCAACAACTAACCACTCACCCATTACCAACTCTCCACCGACCTCGGTCCATGACGTGCCTATCCCCAGCACCGATGTTGATGGCTGGATGAACTTGGTCCGCGGCCAGTGGTATTGGGATTGAAGGCCCCCATGTCTCCGGCAGCGGGTCCCTTTGGGGATTGCCAAATCCCTTGCCGACGCTTCCTTAAGACCCCGTACCCCCGTATTCGGGGGGCGTCGTTCTAGGATCGACCCCTTGGACTGCCCCCATCGAGTGGTCCAATTTGAATGTTAGTGCATGGTCGGCCTTTGGTCTATTGGAATGATCGCTTCGGGTGCCGGTGGCCGATACCCCAATGAACTGTGTGGCCGTTTGGTATTGTAGTGATGCCGCCATTTTTCGAT
>CANGLU010000035.1 GCA_947455025.1 Hyphomicrobiales bacterium | reverse complement strand
CCCAATAATTTCCAAACCGGTTGCTTGGTGATTTTGCCTGCTAAATCCCATAGCGCGAGATCAAGCGGCCAGCAGCGGCCATAATGGAATTGGATGTTATTCAGGATGCGATAATGCCGCTCAATCTGCATCGGGTCTTGACCGATAAAGAGATGTTCATGGCCGTGAAAGCCGACCATGAAATCACCCGATGCAACGCCAGTGATCCCCGCATCGGTATGGACGCGAACAATGCAGGCATCGAAATGCTTGCGGGGTTGCGTATCCCAACTCGCGTTAAAGGGCGGATCAAGGGGGAGGCGGTGATTGGTGATTTCGATGGCGGTGATTTTGATCATGATGTTTGCCGTGTAGGGGTGGAAATCTTTTTAGACGTTTCGTTGTTCGGTAGTCGGCAGTCGATTTATTTTTTTACGACTGCCGAAATCTGTTATTCATACACCGTCCAGATCGTTTTAAAGTCCATATATTTATCGACCGCATGAGGCGAACGATCGCGGCCAAAGCCCGATTGTTTAAAGCCGCCGAAGGGCGTGACGGGCGATGATTTATCGTAGCAATTGACCCATACAGTTCCCGCGCGGATGGCGTTTGAAACGCGATGCGCGATATTCATGTCTTTGGTCCAGACCGAACCACCAAGACCGAACACGGTGCCATTGGCAATGCGTATCGCTTCTTCTTCGGTATCGAACGGGATGACCGCGAGAACGGGGCCAAAGATTTCTTCCTGCGCGATGCGCATATCGGGCTTCACATTATCGAAAATCGTGGGCTCGATATAAAAGCCGCCAGTCTCTTGCATCACACGCTTGCCGCCGAGCGCAAGTTTGGCGCCTTCTTTTTCGCCAATAGCGATGTAATCGAGCACGCGTTCCATTTGCTTTTGTTCGACCATCGCAGCCATTTGCGCGGATGGATCAAACGAATGGCCTTGCGGGATTTGTACTTTAGCGACCGATGCAATCTTGGCAACGAGCGTATCCTTGATGGAGCGATGCGCGAGCACGCGCGATCCGGCGTGGCAGGTTTGGCCTTGATTGTAATAGATTGACCACGCAATCGCTTCGGCTGCTTTATCGAGATCGGCGTCCGGCATGACGATTTGCGCGCTTTTGCCGCCGAGCTCTAAGGCTACGCGTTTGATATTGCTTTCGGCTGAATATTTCAGCATCAGCTTGCCGACTTCGGTTGAGCCGGTGAAGGCAATCATGTCGACATCCATATGAAGCGCGAGCGGCTTTCCGGTTTTCTCGCCGTAGCCCGGTACGATGTTGAGCACACCATCGGGAAGGCCCGCTTCTTTGGCGAGTTGGCCTAAATAGAGCGAGGCGAATGGCGATTGCTCCGCAGGCTTCAAGACCACCGAATTGCCAGCGACCAGCGCGGGTCCAAGTTTCCACGCCGCGATGATGAGCGGATAGTTCCAAGGCACAATCGCGCCGATAACGCCGAGCGGTTCTTTGCGGACCTGCACCAAATCATTCGGCGACATTGGCGCAATCTCGTCATACATCTTGTCGGCGAGTTCGGCGTAATATTGAATGCACGCATAGCAATAGTGCACGTCAATCGCGAGCGAGTTGCCGATGACTTTGCCGACATCGAGCGTCTCAAGCACAGCGATGGCATCGGTGTGTTCTTTGATGAGTTCGGCAAACCGCAAAAGGATGCGCTTTTTCTCAGTTGCAGGTTTGTCGCGCCAGCGGCCATCTTCAAACGCGGCGCGGGCCGCTTTCACGGCGGCGTCGATATCGGAGGCGTCGCAATCGGCGACTTGTCCGGCGACCGATCCATCCATGGAGGAAATTTTGTTGAATGTCTTGCCGGAGAGCGCAGGGACATAGTGCCCGTTGATAAAGGCGCGGCCTTCGGGGACGGTTGCGCGGGCGCGGGCGATCCAGGCTTCTTTGGTGGTTGGGCGTTCCAGCATGTCGGGTCTCTTTTGGTTTTAAAAACGGATTGACAACCTCTTTACCCGATTTTGTCCGACATCGGCTAGGGAGCAAGCCTTGAATGGGAATAGGCTGATCCAAAAAATGCGGGACGCGGGCGGTTTGGCTAGCTCGGCTTGAGGCATGGACGGCTAGGGTGGATCATGATAATAGCGGATTTATGACGGATCAGATTGTGCTTAACCGACAGCTGCGACGAGGATGATGCTTTGACGAGCCGATAGGCTCTTCTAGCCCTTGCCTGCCATTTTGCAGGTTTCCTCGCCCAAGAGGCCTGAGCCTCCGCTGAGAGTTTAAGACCATGACCGACCTTCCTTTGACCATCCGCCATGAACATTCCGCCGATGCCGGAACCATTGAGAAATTGCACGAGCGCGCCTTTGGGCCCGGACGTTTCGCGAAAACGGCGTATCGCTTGCGTGAGGGCGTGACGCCCATCCCGACGCTCTCTTATGTTGCGCTTGTCGGAACCTTGGTGGTGGGCTCCATTCGTCTTACTCCGATTATGGTTGGGGATATGCCGGCTTTGCTCTTAGGACCGCTAGCGGTTGAACAGGCGTTCTCTTCCATTGGAATTGGTATGAGTTTGATTGGCCGGGCGGTCGATACCGCCAAGGCCGAAGGGCACCGCGTTATCTTGCTCGTTGGCGATGAGCCGTTTTACGCCCGCGCGGGATTTGTTGTGATGCCGTTTAACAAAGTCGAGATGCCGGGGCCTGTTGATCCCAAGCGGTTGCTGGCGCTTGATTTGGTGGAAGGTTCGATTGCGCAGCTTTCTGGCAGGATCAGCGGCGTTAAAGTTTCGGTTGCCGCCTAACGCCCATACTCTCGCCCAGCCAACCCGTTAAGAGGCTTGCCATTATAAGGGCGAGGCCTGCAAAGCCTATAAAGATCGGCCAGAGACTCAACCCTAAAAGGGTTGAGCTACCTGTGTTTTTGAAGGCGATGAAATCATTGCCCGCATAGCGCGTATTGCCGCTCAGCGACACAATGGAGGGGATTGAAAGGACATCCTCTTTATGACGGGCCAAGCGCCTGACGGATCCGCCGGTTGCTGCCGTAAGTGCTGCGAGCTTTTCTGGCGTTGAAAGCACATTTTGAAATTCACGCGGATTGGCCGGGCCGAGATTAGCGAAGGCCGTGAGCGTTACATCACTCACACGGTACAAACCTAAAGCACCCGGATTGATTTCTGCGCGCCAAAGGCCGGGCTTTGATGGTTGAAGTGTAACCGATTGCGATTGTCCGTTTGGCCCTGTGACATTCATTGGGCCAATGCTATCGGCCATGGTTTGCCGTTCAATGGTCAGCCGTGTGCCTTGTGCGGTTGCCCGTATCGCTTCTTCTTCGAGCTGCGGCTCTTTCATCAGCCAATGGCCGAGACGACGCAGAAGATCGAGGTGAGGGCCGCCACCTCTGAAATTTCGTGCCCATAACCATGCATGATCGGACAAAAGTAGGGCAACGCGACCCTTGTTTTCATGCCGCAAAATCAAGAGAGGCTTATCCGCATCCCCGCTCATAATGGCGGTGCCCGAAATGTTGCCCGTTGAGATCTGGCGTGTCCATTCGCCCCATTGCGGCGGCTCCGTTGCGCTGCCGGATAAATCACGCGTGACGGGGTGACGCTTGCCTGCCTCGGTGAGACGGGGAAGGAAGGGATGTTCGATAATATCGCCATCGGGGAAGGCGGGAAGCAAGGCACGCAAAGGTGTTTCGGCCGGGCTTTCCGAGCCCGCAAATTCGGGTCCTGCGGCGATTAACAGCGCGCCGCCATTCCTGACATATCGAACAATATTGCCGAAATAGGTGGGAGGGAGAATGGCGAGATCGGCATATCGATCAAAGATGATCAGATCGAAATCGGTGATTTTGGTTTCAAACAATTCGCGTGTTGGAAAGGCGATCAAAGAAAGCTCATTAACCGGTGTGCCATCTTGCTTTTCCGGCGGACGTAAAATGGTGAAATGAACGAGATCAACATTCGCGTCTGATTTCAGCGTGTTTCGCCATGTCCGCTCACCCGGATGCGGGATGCCGGATACGAGCAATACTTTAAGACGATCGCGAATACCTTCGATGGTGATCACGGCTTTATTGTTGATGGGTGTTAATTCATCAGCAGCAGGCTCGGCCTCGATTTCAATGAGGTTGGGGCCACCGTGATCAATATGGATGGGTAGGGTGATGAGTTTTCCGGGGGCCGCCGTGCCACCTGCAATCGGTTGGCCATCACGCCGAACGGTGACTGGAATGGGGGCTGTTGAGCCGGGATCGGTAATGCGCAAGCGGATTTGCTGATCTTTTCCGACAAGGCCGAATTGCGGCGTATCGATCAGCTCAATGCGTCGATCCCGTTCGCCTTCATAGCCTGTAATCAAAGCGTGGACGGGCGCGTGGAAGCCCAACGCTTCGATTGATTTTGGAATATCGTCAACGAGACCATCGGTGATGAAGACGGCGCCGCCCATCCGCTCTGGCGCGATATCCGATAGGCCACGTTGCAAGGCATGGAAAGCAAGCGTTCCATCCTCATTCGTATCTGTGACATCAATCGTGCGAAGTTCGATATTCGGTAGCGACGATAATTTATTTTTAACAGCCTCAACGGCTTTGTCGGTTTGATCGCTTCGCGTTGAAAGCGTCTGCGAGCCCGAATGATCGATAATGAGTGCAACGATATCTTTTAACGGCTCACGCTTTTCAAATTCGAAGGATGGATTGCCTAAGGCTGCTAATAGGCCGAGCGCAGCAATTAATCGAAATACCGCACCGCGTTGCCGCGTTACTGCCATGGCTAAGATCGGAATGAGTATTCCTATGCCGAGTAGGCCGAACCATGGGGGAGAGAGGATTGGTGACCAGATGATTGAGCCCATCTTAACGCCCCAATCGATCAAGCAAAGCAGGAACATGCACCTGATCGGCTTTGTAATTACCGGTCAAAACATACATCGCAATATTGGTTCCCACACGCATGGCCATTTCCCGCTGACGCGGCATGGATTGCGTGAGGGGATAAAGCGGTTGCCCATCGCGATCACTCGCCCATGCCGCTGCAAGATCATTGGATGTGATGATGATAGAGGAAACGCCATCGCCAGCATGCACCGGCTCATCCATATCTTGGTTTGATTTTGGCAATGCCTCAATCCAAGTCGTTCCTTCAGCATAACGGCCGGGAAAACGATTGATGAGATAAAAGGCTTTGGTCAAAACGTGATCGGAGGGCACGGGTTCGAGAGCCGGTATGGAGAGATTGGCCAAAACTCGACGAAGTGCTTTGGTTTCTGGCGTCGTATCGAGACCCGGCATTGTTAAGGTGGCATCCCGCGTATCAAATACAACCGTGCCACCATCCCGCATAAACGCGTCGACTTTTTCGAGACTTTGAGCGTTTGGCAAGGGACGCTCCGGTGCCATGGGCCAATAGAGCAGGGGATAGACCGCCAAATCATCGTGGGTAAGATCAACGCCGACAGGATCACCTGGCTCAAGCGCGGTGTGTTCGGCTAGAAAGACGGAAAGGCTGGCAAGGCCTGCGCGGCTGATCTCGTCAATGGTTGCATCGCCCGTAACCACATAGGCAAAATGCGTGAGAAGGGGGCCTTCGGCGTCTTTGGGTGCCAAAGGCGTTGCATGGGCCGATGGGTTACAAAGCATCGTCCATGCAAGCAGTAGCAACAGAGGCAAGACGGTTGCTTTTGATAAGCGATAGGCCAATAGGTTTCGTCCGCCGCGCACGATCACAGTAGCCAGAGTATCGACCGCGAACAGGATAGCTGCCAGAACGAGCAAGAGAGGGCGAAGATCGTAGCTTGCTTGTTGATGAAGCCCTATTTCCTTCGCATTGAGTTCCTCAACATCGGTGAGCGTTAGCGTGTCACGTTCGGTGAGTACATTGAGCGCTGACGGATTTTCCGGATCGCCGTAAAGCCCTGCTGCATGATCAATATCGGCTTTGCTAAGAACAGCATTCTCAATGGGTTTGTCATTGGCTGTTGGTGACCCGAGAACGCCAAATCCGTTGAGTGTTAAATAGGGTGCAGCAACGATGGCCGTTGTTGCCTGTGGCGAAGTTGGTTCTGAACGGTTGGATAGTGTCACGATGCGGCGTAACATGCCGACAAAGGTGCCGGAGATGGGCAGGTTTGACCAGGTCGTATCGGCAGTGACGTGAAATAAAACCAACAAGCCGTTGCCGTGTCTTTCGGCGGTGACGATTGGTGTTCCATCCGATAGAGCGGCCCATGTTTTGCGTGCTAGATCAGCATCGGGCTCGGCGAGCAATTGACGTGTGATCGCGATTTCTTCCGGCGCTTCGACGCCGTTAAATGGACTGTCTGGTTTAAAGGGAGCAAGATGTTTCGGTGCTTCCCATGTCAGCGCGCCACCGAGGGAGCGATCGCCAGGGCGAATTCGAACAGGCAATAATCCGTCTTTCACGGCTACGGTACGCGGGCCTGCAAAGCGGAGGACGACACCGCCCGATTTCAGAAAATTCGAGAGCTTTTTTTCAGTATCGGGTAAAAGTGTACCTATATCGGTGAGGACAATGAGCGATGGTTTGTTTTCAATAAGGGTAGCGATGGCTTCGTTAGCGCCGCCCCGTGGCTCGATGAGATCGGCATAGGGGCGAAGCGCTTGCGATACAAACCAATTGGGCGACAACAAAGGTTGCGCGGCATCGGCAGAAACGCCTGATACGAGTCCGATTTTTCGACGGCGGCTTTGACCATCAATGAAGGTAACCGCTCCGGCTGAATGTTGGCCATCGATTTCGATGCGGGATATTTCGTTGCGAAGCTCGGTTGGCAAAACAAAGTTGGCGATTGTTTCTTTTGCTACCGCATCGAAGTGAAAAGGAGTTTCACCTATGACGCGGCTTTTTGAATCATAGGCGCGTAGAAGGCCTAATTTTTCAGCGTCCTTATTAGCTCTCACGAGGCGAACGGATAATCCTTCAGGTCCATTGGTCGTGCCGGCAAGAGCGATGACGCGGCTTGAAGGATTGCTGATGAGGGTAATTTTATTGTCTTTTAAGATATTTTTTAAGGGCGCAAGGAAGGCGTGTTGATCGTCTTGAATTATTCCGGTCGCGATCCACGTCACTTCAGCGCTCGGCTGCTCTTCAAAAAAACGTTGCAGGGGTGCGAGAAGAAGCGAACGATCTTGAGCATACGGCTTGGGCGATAGGGTCCTGATTTGATCGCGCAAGGCGGCAGCAGAACCGAGTTTGGGAAGGACATGATTGCCCAGAGCCAAGAGGGCGACAGGGCGCATCGTGCGCTCCGCCTCCGACATGATCTCATTGAGCATGGTTTGACGGTCTGCCCAATCGGGTGCCGCTGTCCAATCATCATCCATGACGATGAGAAGGGGATTTGAACCTTCCAATAAAGGGTGCTCGGGGTCGATGATGGGCCCTGCCATAGCGGTGATAACAAGAACGCATAGAAGCAAGCGGATCAGGAGAAGCCACAAAGGAAGGCGTCTTGGTTCCGGCTGCGCTTTAAGCGTGTTCGATAAAAGCGGAAAAGGCGGAAAGGGGATGGATTGAGGGCGCGGCGGATTAAGACGAAGCAAAATCCAAAGCGCTGGAATAGAAATCAGCGCGATTAAGAGCCAAGGTTGAGAAAAGCCTATGGATAAGAGGCTCATCATGGCGCGATCATTCGTAGCAAGAGTTTTCTGACCGCTTCCGATGCAGGTGCATTGGTCATATGCCGATCCATATGCCAGCCGATGTTTGTCGCTATTTCGTTGAGGCTTTCACCATGCTGGTGCATTCTCTCTAAATAGGTCGCTCGGAACGTTTCGGCGTCACCAATATCCAGTAGGCCGGTCCCTTCAACGGCGATGAGTTCGGTTTCACCGGTAAACGGAAACGTGACCTCAACGGGATCGAGAATCTGCAAGAGATGCCCTTTGGCCCCTAAACCCGATAGTTGGGCTAAAGGCTGCGCGATGGTTTCGATCGGTGTGAGCCAATCACCAATCAAAATGGCTTCGCTGCGCGGCGTTAAAGCATAATCCGGAATTCTATCGTGTGGGGTCGCTGGTTGGGCGATCATCGCTTCGGCGAAAAGATCAATCACGCGATGCGAAGCGGTTGGGCGCGTCAGGCCCATAAGGGCAACGCTTTCGCCGGAACGTACCAACAGATCGGCCAGCGCCAAGCCGATGATCAAGGCCCGATCGCCTTTTGAAACGTGTGCGTGATCGGAGCAAAAGTGCATCGAGGCCGAGCGGTCAATCCAGAGGTAAAAAGCGTGCGGGGATTCCCATTCCCGCTCGCGAACAAAATAGGTTGAATCATGCCGGGCCGATCGACGCCAATCGATACGGCTTGCGGATTCCCCGCTCATAAAATTACGGTATTGCCAAAAGGCCTCGCCGGAACCTGCGCGTCCACGTCCATGAAGCCCTGCTGATAGGATGGAGGATATCCGGCGCGCTTCTAACACGATTAAAGGCAAGCGCGCAGACAAGGCCGCTGCGGCTGAGCGAGCACCCAAGGGATCCGATTTCTGTAGCATTACCTGAACCAAGCGTTTGGTTCCTGTTACAAGAGGGTGGCGGTGAGCCGTGCGATCACATCATCGATCGTTATGCCCTCGGCGCGCGCTTTAAAATTAAGCGATAGGCGATGCTTGAGAACCGGTGCGGCCAAGGCTGCAACGTCGTCAATGGAGGGCGCAAATCTTCCCTGAATAAGCGCCCTGGCCCGAACCGCTAACATCAGCGCCTGACCCGCGCGTGGACCCGCACCCCATGCAAGATGGTGTGCGATTTCTGTGTATCCATCCTTCGGGCGTGCAGCTCGGGTGAGTGTTAGGATCGCATCAACGACGGAGTCGCCGATGGGCAAACGACGCACCAAGTTTTGGGCTGCTATAAGATCGGATGCTGAAAGCACAGGGTGGGCTTGCGCATCATGGATCGTTGTTGTCTCGATTAGAATGCGACGCTCGGTTGCTTCATCGGGATAGGACATATCAACTTGCATTAGAAACCGATCCAGTTGGGCCTCGGGGAGCGGATAGGTGCCCTCTTGCTCAATCGGGTTCTCGGTTGCAAGGACGTGAAAGGGACGCGGAAGATCGTAACGGTCGCCAGCAACGGTGACATGGTATTCCTGCATGGCTTGAAGCAGGGCCGATTGAGTGCGCGGACTAGCGCGGTTGATTTCATCGGCCATCAAGAGGCTTGTGAAGATGGGCCCTTTGATAAAGCGAAAATGACGTTGCCCTGTTGATGAGGCATCCATCACTTCCGAGCCGATGATGTCGGACGGCATTAAATCAGGGGTGAACTGAATGCGGCGGCTCTCAAGTCCAAGCACAATCCCTAATGTTTCAACCAGACGTGTCTTGGCCAACCCTGGAACGCCAACGAGCAAGGCATGGCCACCCGACAGCACCGTGATCAACGCATTCTCGATGGCCTCGTGTTGTCCGAACACAACCTTGCCAATCGCGTCGCGTGCGGCGTTTAATTGCCCTGCGACAGTTTGCGCATAAGCGACGAGATCATTGTCGGACATGGCGTGGGTGGGCGGTTGATCATTCATTACTATGGCTCTCAGGAAGTCGTTGTCTTAACCGAAACAATTTCGGCATAGAGTCGCGGTTTTTAAGGTTGAAAGCAAGCGCGGCGGAAGGGGTTGTTCAGTCGGCGCTGCGCAAACGGCGGATGGTGAATTCGATTTGGCCGTCGTCACACTCGCGCCACCATTCGATTTCGGTCATATAGGCGGCCTTCGGGAAGCGCGCGAAGAGGGCGCGGGCTTTTTCCCGCGCATCGCCGCGCGGCATGATAAAGGTCTCGCGGCTCCATTGACCGGTCTCTTGGCGGAAGGCCGAATTAACCGGTCCGCCGGCGCGGCGGCGATCCGACATGCGTTGCGCTAGTCCGGACGGGCTCTTCGAGGATGAAGTCACAGTATCCGCTCCCTTTCAAGGCGCAGTCTACCGCACCAAGGGGGGAAAGGTTAAGCCTAAAATGCCCTGTCCTTCATGACAGGGTCTTAATGGCCTCGGTCAAGTAGGCATTTAACTGGCCTGCATCGCTGGGAAAATCCGCGGCCATCCATGATTCTTCCGCCCGCTCGATGATTTCGCCGATTTTGCGGCCCTGCGGGACGCCGCGCTTCAGCAGCATACTGCCTGTAAAGGGAGACATGACAGGCGCGCTTCCGGCAGCGGAGAGTAAAGCGGGATCGATGGACGAGTTGCGGCGCGCGGCATCGATAACAAGCGCTTCGGTTAGCGTGCGGCGGCCGAGCCGGAAAGCCATTTTCCGAATTGTGCTGGTCGCAATGGGGCGGGCGGTTGCTGATAAGCGCATGAGCGCCGTTCCGATATTGGTAAGGCGGTCCGTTTCCGCATTTGAAAGTTTGAGAAGGCTTTTGAGAATAAGCGCATCATCCGGCTTATGCATACAAAACGCGGCGAGACGTAACAGGGAATCGGCCCCGGGGTCGCGGTGCAGCAGTCCGGCAACGGCATCCACATTGGTGGGCAATTGTAAGATGAGATCAAAAATTCCGATATGCGTCATGGTTGTAAGGATCGGAACCGTCTTTCGTGCCAGCAGCACTTTTAAAAGTTCATTTTTCAAGCGCTCGGCGGAAAGCGTTTGCAATCCTTCTTTCAGCTCGATAATGGCCGCTAATCCATCGGGGTCTAATTTGCCCTCGCCATAGTCGGCCGAGAACCGAAAGAATCTCAGGATACGAAGATAGTCTTCCTGGATGCGTGTTTTGGCATCGCCGATAAACTTCACACGGCGGTAAAGGATGTCTTCGAGACCGCCGACATAATCGTGAATAAAGCCGGAATTATCGGCATAAAGTGCATTCATCGTGAAATCGCGGCGGGCTGCGTCTTTTCTAAAATCATCGCCGAAAATGACGGTGGCATGGCGGCCATCGGTTTCGATATCTTCGCGAAGCGTTGTGACTTCGTATGATTGCGCATCAACGATGACCGTGACGGTCCCATGGGCAAAGCCCGTCGGGATCGCCCGCATGCCTGCAACACCAACCCGCGCGATGATTTTTTCAGGCCGCACGGTTGTCGCAATATCAATATCGCCAATCGGATATCCCATGAGCGAATTTCGAACGGCACCGCCCACGATCAAGGCCCGGTCCCCTTCGCTCGACAGCAGCGCCAAGAGGCGGTGAAGCCCTTGATCTGCGAGGGGGCCTGTCATGGTGATACGGCGGTTAACAATGCTCATTTAAAAGTGCCCGGAACCAATTGACCGTTTTCAATATGGGCAGGTTCATAGGCGCCCAAATGACGCTCTGAGAATAGGCCCGTTGCCACAAAAAAGAGCGCCACTAAAATGAAGCCTGCACTGACCAAGGTTAAGAGGGGGCGGCTCCAGTTTTCTGGATCAAGTGTCGATTTCTGACCGATTTTCAACCATACCGAATAGACGATGAACGGTATGATGAAGAGCAGAAGCGTTTCAAATGTGACGCGTATCATTCGCCATAAACTTTCTCATAGAGGTTGCGAATAATTCCGGCCGTGACACCCCAAATATAATGATCCTTGTACGGCATGGCATAGTATTGACGCAATGCCCCGCGCCATTCCCGGCTATGGGTTTCGTGATAGATAGGATTCATTAAAAAGGTGAGGGGTACTTCAAAGGTTGTTTCAACTTCATTGGGGTCAAGTGACAGATGATGAGACGGATCAACGGTGGCAACGACGGGAACAATTCGAAACCCAGTTGAGGACAGATATGGTTCGAGATAGCCGATGGGCTCAATATAGCGATGCCCCAGTCCAATTTCTTCTTCGGCCTCGCGCAGGGCTGTTTCGATAGGGTCGGTCTCGTTTTGATCCATTTTTCCGCCAGGAAATGCGACTTGGCCCGCATGGTCCTTGAGATGGGCTGAACGCTTCGTCAGGAGAATTGTGGCCCCCTCAGGCCGGGCGATAATCGGGATAAGAACGGCGGCAGGGCGATGAAGCGCACCATCATCGGGTGCTACCCTCTCGGCTAATCGATGATCGCCCATCAAGGGAATGATGTCAGGATCGAAGGCGTTCGCGGGAGCTTTGGCGAGAAGACGCGTTGCCGCTCGTGCTCGGAAATCAGCAAATGTAATCGGATGCGGGTCAGCGGATGAGGGCATTATAAATTCGCGAGGCGTGCGGCCTCAATCATCGGAAAATAGGCCGTGTTAGAGGCAATCCCAAACATCGGAACGCCATCGATTTCTCGCTCTTCGCCTAAGGCTACCAGATCATAAAAGACGGAACGGGTCAGCTTTGCCCATAAATCGCCGCGAACCCTGATATAGGGAATAAGCCCGCCTTTCGGATCTTCAACAAACCGCATCGGATTTTCAACGCCGACTTTCACCATGTCATCGACATTGGTTCTAAAAAGGAGGTCATCGGCCACTTTTTCCATCGCCACGGCAAGAAACGGAGCGTCGTCGACTTGAATGCCGACCATCTCGACCGGTGTCACCAAAACAAAGCGCTCGGGATCTTTCCGCAAGATGGACGCAAAGAGTTTGACGAGGGCAGGGCGACCTATGGGCGTCCCCATATAAAACCATGTGCCATCGGATGCGATCCGCATATCGATTTCGCCGCAATAATCCGGATGCCAAAGGTGAACGGGCGGCGGCCCTTTTGCACCCGCCTGTTTGGCCGTTGCCGTCAAATTCTCAAGTGGCGGAGGGGCGATTGTGCTCATCCGCCTATCATAGACAGCGGGGGGCTATTCGAAAAGCGTTACTATTCGAATTTCTAGTCAAAAAGGCTGGAAACACTCGATTCCGTGGCCGTGCGGCCAATCGCTTCGCCCAACAGGGTCGCGACCGAAATGACACGGATATTTTTCGCCACTTTGACGGCCTCGGTCGGCTGGATCGAGTCGGTTAAAACGAGCTCTTTCAGCTTGGACGAAGCAATACGTGCAACAGCACCGCCAGAAAGGACGCCATGGGTGATATAGGCGTAAACTTCCTTCGCGCCATTGGCCAATAAAGCCTCGGCTGCGTTGCAGAGCGTACCACCCGAATCGACGATGTCATCGACGAGGATGCAAGAACGGCCCGATACATCGCCGATGATGTTCATCACTTCGGATTCGCCTGCGCGTTCGCGGCGCTTGTCGACGATGGCGAGTGGCGCGTCAATCCGTTTGGCAAGAGCGCGGGCACGAACAACGCCGCCGACATCGGGTGAGACGATCATGGTGTTGGACGTGTCGAGATGTTCTTTGATGTCGCGCGCCATGAGTGGTGCGGCAAACAAATTATCGGTTGGAATATCAAAAAAGCCCTGGATCTGTCCGGCGTGGAGATCAACCGTTAAAATGCGGTCGACACCCGATTGGGCAATCAGATTGGCAACCAATTTGGCTGAAATCGGCGTACGAGGACCGGCTTTACGGTCCTGTCGGGCATAGCCAAAATAGGGAATAACGGCGGTGATGCGTTTGGCGGAGGCGCGGCGCAGGGCGTCCGTAATGATCAGGAGTTCCATCAGATGGTCGTTCGTCGGGAATGACGTTGATTGGATGATGAAGACGTCCTGACCGCGAACATTTTCCTGAATTTCAACGAAAATTTCCATGTCGGCGAAGCGCCGGACTTGGGCCTTGGCGAGAGGAAGGGACAAATAGGCCCCGATGGCCTCGGCGAGCGCGCGGTTTGAATTCCCCGCGACGAGCTTGATGTCAGCTTTCATCGGGCTATTTCCTTAACTATCAATGGGCTACGAAGGTACCGAAGCCGAACAATCATTGCTGGCGATCCGGCTCATATCAGGCCAGCCGCGATGTCACAATATAGCCATATGGCAAACCACATAAAACTTGAGTGATTGGCCCCAACTAGCGTTGCATAAGTCCAAGATCATGTCCGTTGAGCGCCTCGGCACCCTTTTCGCCCACCAAATAGGTGCGTCCAAGGCACATCGCGGTTTCGCTCTCGGAATCCATCAAGATCATATGGGCAAACATGACCATTCCGGGCTCGATAACCCAGTCATTATTCTCATAAAACATCGGCCAATCCATCCAGCTTGGGGTGAATTTGGCCCCCAAAGAATAGCCGCACGCATTCAACCGGTGCTCGGAAAGGCCATGGGCGTCGAAGGTTTTGGTGTGGGCGGAGAAGACTTCGCCCGCCGTTGCCCCCGGCTTTAGTGCCGCTTCACAGGCTAAAAGCGCTTCTTTGGCGGCGGTATGGTAGGAAATATGAAGCGGGCGAGGTTCACCGACGACCACCGTGCGCATCAATGCGGCATGGTAATGACGGTAGGTTCCCGCGAATTCGAGCGTGATTTGATCATTGGCATCGAGTGTACGACGCCCGGCTTTATAGCGGCATAAAAGGGCATCACGCCCCGAGCCGATGATGAACTCATTGGCCGGATAATCCCCGCCATTGGCAAAAATCGCATTGTGCTGGGCCGCCAAGATTGCACCCTCACTGGCACCCGCATGGATCGCGGCAATGCCTGCTTGATCGGCGAGATCCGATAGACGGGCCGCCTCGCGGACATAGGCGATTTCGTCGGCAGATTTGACGGCGCGAAGCCGCGTTACCATGTCCGACGCGTCGATCAGCGTGCCGTGTCCCTCAAAGGCGCTTTCGAGCCGCTTGCCGTGAAAATGGCTTAAACCATAGGCATCATATTCGACGCCAAGGCGTTTTCCGGCGCCGCCCAAATCCTTGACCATCGCCACAAGATCTATGGAAGGGTTGGCGTCTTTGCCGTCTTTCCAGATCCGGATGTCTTTCAAGATCGAGGTATGCTGCGCCTGCCTTAAATCGGCGGAACGGGTGAGCAAGGCCATCGTCCCGTCGGAACCAACATAAAGGCATTGGAAAAAACAGAAACCGAACGTGTCGTAGCCCGTCAGCCAATACATGCTTTCCTGCTGGAAAAGCAGCATACCGTCGAGACCTTTGGCCTCCATCGCATCAAGGAGGCGGTGGCGGCGGCGGAAGAATTCGTACTCGTCAAAATGAATAGCCATGGCTCTCGATACGAGATTCGCGAGGCCGTGTCAGCGAGCGGTTTCGCTAAACCCTGTCCTATCGGACAGGTTTCAAACGCGCGCTTCTGGCTAAGCTGAGGGATAAGGGCGCGCCTGTTTTGGGGGGAAATCATGTATTTTAGACCTGCTTTTATGATGATGGCCGGCGTTCTCTTGGTCGGGGGGTGCATGACCAATAAGAGCGTCAATGATGTGGCCATCACCGATGCCGGACAGGCTTATAAAGTGAAATTCGGCACCGTGCTTGAGCAGCATCCCGTCAATATTAAATCCTCGCCGGATATTGGTGTGGGCGCGGGGGCTTTGTTTGGCGCTGGTGCAGGGGCGGAATTCGGCCATTCAAGCACATCGGCGATCGAGGGCATGCTAGCAGGAGCGGTAGCGGGGGCTGTCGTTCAAAATGCGATCGAAAGCGGAAACGGTATCGAATATATGATCGCTTTCAACGATGGTACGACCCAAGTGATCGATCAGGTGCAAACGGCATCTGATCCGGTTTTTCAGCCCGGCGCGCCCGTGATGGTGCAATTTGGCGCCACTCGAAACCGCGTTCTTTCGGCAGCTAATTTGCCGGATACGGTTGCCCATCCAAAAGAAGTACTGGTAGCAGGCGCACCAAAGCCGCCGCACGATTTGAAGGTAACCAATTGCCAAAAAACGCCTGTCGAGGGCCAGTTGCGCAAGACCTGTACGGAACAGTGAACCCACGATCAATTTCATCTTGCCCCTTTTCGTGGGAGCCATAACGTCCTAAATCCGGTTCATGGCGCGCGTTCCCTCATCCGGTATTGACGATTCGGCTTCTGATCAGGAGCTGCCCGAGGATATGGTCCTTGAGGGAGAGGATATTGGCGAGGAAAGTTCCGGTATTGATCTCGATTTTTCGGGCGAAGCCACCCCGCAGCGGTTAAAGGCCGGCGTTGAAGTTATTCAAAAGGCTCTGAAGACGCTGCCGAATGCGCCGGGCGTTTACCGGATGATCGATGGCGCGGGCGATGTGCTGTATGTTGGCAAGGCCAAGAGCCTCAAGAAGCGGGTTTCAAACTATGCCCGTGGCGTCGGCCATACGAGCCGAATTGCGCGGATGATCGCTGAAACGGCGTCGATGGAATTCGTCACGACCGAGACCGAGACCGAGGCGCTGCTGCTTGAAGCCAATTATATCAAGCAATTGAAGCCGCGCTTCAACGTGTTGCTGCGGGATGATAAAAGCTTTCCTTATATTTTGGTGACCAGCGATCACGTGGCGCCGCAATTGACGAAGCATCGCGGGGCGCGAAACAGGCAGGGGCAATATTTTGGCCCCTTCGCCAGCGTATGGGCTGTCAATCGGACCATTACGGCGTTGCAGCGGGCCTTCTTGCTCAGGACCTGCACCGACTCCTATTATGAAAACCGGACGCGTCCCTGCCTTCTCTATCAAATCAAACGCTGTGCGGGGCCATGCACGGGGGAAATCAATCCCGTCGGCTATCAAAACCTCGTGACCGAGGCGCGTGATTTTCTGTCGGGCAAAAGCCAGGCGGTTAAAGCGCGTTTGGCTGAAGATATGCAGGCGGCTGCCGAAGCGCTCGAGTTTGAAACGGCGGCGCGTATTCGGGATCGATTAGCGGCTTTATCCGCGATTGTTTCGACGCAGGATATCAACCCGCAAACGGTGGACGAGGCCGATGTCTTTGCTCTGCATGAAGAGGCTGGACAGTTTTGTATTGAAGTCTTTTTCTTCCGCAATTTCCAGAACTGGGGCAATCGCGCTTATTTCCCGAAAGCGGATCGGACCATTGCGGCTGAGGAAGTTTTAGGACAATTCGTGGCGCAATTTTATGACGATAAGCCCGCGCCTCGCCTCGTGCTGCTTTCGCACGATGTCGAGGATATGGCGCTGTTAGGCGAAGCGTTGTCGCTGCGCGCGGAGGCCAAGGTTGAGGTGGCTTCCCCGAAGCGGGGCGAGAAGCGTGATCTGGTTGATCATGCGGCGAGCAATGCGAAAGAGGCGTTGTCGCGAAAGCTGTCGGATACCGCATCCCAAAAGCAATTGCTCACAGCCCTTGGCAATGCGTTTGGATTGCCAGCGCCGCCGCGTCGGGTCGAGATTTATGATAACTCGCACATTATGGGGACGAATGCCGTTGGTGCGATGGTTGTTGCCGGTGTCATGGGATTTTCAAAGCCGCATTACCGGACCTTTAATATTCAATCGACCGACATCACGCCCGGTGACGATTTTGGCATGATGCGCGAGGTTTTAACGCGGCGCTTTTCGCGGCTTCAAAAGGAAGTGCCAAGAGAGGCTGATGCGTCCGATCCTGCTAAAGAGGATGGGATGCCGGATTGGCCTGATCTGGTCTTGATCGACGGTGGCAAGGGCCAGCTTGAAGCGGCGAAGACCGTTGTTGAAACGCTTGGAATCGAAGGCGTTCCTTTGGTGGGGGTCGCCAAAGGGCCTGATCGCGATGCGGGACGTGAGACGTTTTTTGTGCCCGGACGGGACCCGTTCAAGCTCGCGCCGCGCGATCCGGCGCTTTATTTTATCCAACGGCTTCGTGACGAGGCCCATCGCTTTGCCATCGGTACCCATCGGGCACGGAGAAAGAAGGATTTTACCAAGAACCCCTTGGATGAGATTGCAGGCATCGGTCCGCAACGGAAGCGGGCTCTGCTGCTTCATTTTGGCACAGCCAAGGCGATTTCGCGGGCGTCTTTGGAGGATTTGATCAAGACGCCGGGCGTCAATGAGGCTACCGCCAAGGCGGTTTATGACTTTTTCCACGATGGCGGGCGCTAAACATCGTGCACTTTTAGCGATTGTCTGTTGACGGCTGCAATTGTCTTATGCTTCGACACTAGCCATGACACATCCCTCGGGACGAAGACGGGTTGGACCCTTAACGCTACCCAACATTCTGACTTATGGTCGGGTGGTGGCGGTGCCTGTTGTGGTAGGCTGCATGTTTTGGACGGAAGAGCCCGTCATGCGCTGGGTCGCCTTTGGCGTGTATGCAGCGGCTGCGATTACGGATTTTTTCGACGGCTATCTCGCGCGGATTTGGGAGCAGCAATCCTCGCTTGGTCGGATGCTGGACCCGATCGCCGATAAGCTGATCGTTGCGGCGTCTTTGATGATGCTGGTGGCGGACCATACGATCCATGGCTGGTCGATCTGGGCCGCTATCGTGATTTTAAGCCGCGAGATTTTGGTGTCGGGCCTACGCGAATTTTTGGCCGAGCTTCGGGTGAGCGTTCCGGTGTCGACCATTGCGAAATGGAAGACGACGTTGCAGCTTGTTGCCATCGGATTTCTGATTGCGGGAGACGCAGGCGAGGCAATCTTGCCGGGCAATGTTGTGATCGGCATTGTCTTGCTCTGGGTAGCGGCCCTGCTGACGCTCTATACGGGATATGATTATTTCAAAGCCGGCATCCGCCATGTGGTCGAGCTCGATGACTGAGATCAAGCTCATCTATTTTGCATTGGTACGCGAACGAATTGGCTTGGCGGAAGAACGGTTGGATGTTCCCGCTTCCGTTAAAACGGTGGCCGAATTGGCCGCTTGGCTGCAATTGCGTGGCGAAGAATATGCCTATGCTTTTGAAAATCCCGCGATTGTGCGCGCGGCGATTGATCGGAAACATGTGAAGCCCGATGCCTTGATCGCGGGCGCGCAGGAAATTGCGTTTTTCCCTCCGATGACAGGCGGGTGAAGAAGCGATGGAACCCCGAATTGTTTTTCGCGTTCAAGCCGAGCCTTTTGATATCACCAAAGAGATCGACGCTTTAGCAGGCCTTGGCGATGATGTCGGCGCGGTGACAAGTTTTACCGGCTATTGTCGGAGTGAAGGCGGGCGGCTGTTAGCGCTTGAGCTCGAACATTATCCGGGTATGGCGGAAGAAGAGATCGGCCGAGTAGTGCAAGAGGCCGTCACACGTTGGCCATTAACTGGCCTTACTGTCATCCATCGATTCGGCATGATGCGGCCAGGTGACGGGATTGTGTTGGTAGCAACGGCTTCATCCCATAGGCTTGCCGCGTTTGAAGCGGCGGAGTTTTTGATGGATTATCTCAAGACCCGTGCACCGTTCTGGAAGAAAGAGCATCGGGCCGATGGCAGCAGTGGGGAATGGGTCGAGGCCAAGGAATTGGACGATCAAGCCGCCTCGCGGTGGCAAACCTCCATCTGACCCCTTTTTCTCAACGCCCTGACTGCCCATATAGAGGTCGATCATTTACGATCAGAGGATATGCTGATGCGCTTGAAGCTTTTATTTCGCTCCGTTTTTGCTCTTCTTTTGATGGGGCTGGTGGTTCTTGCCTCCTATTCGACGGCGGATGCACGGATGGGCTCTGGTACCTCCAGCGGCAGCCGTGGTAGTTTTACCTATTCGCCGCCGCCTTCGACCTCCACGGCTCCCTATGCGGCGCAGCCGATGCAGCGATCCTTTACGCCTCAAGCTCCTTCCCCCAGCTATGCGCCCTCTTACGCTCAACCGGCCTATGGTGGCGGCGGATTATTCGGCGGTGCCGGCGGTTTTGGAACCGGGCTTTTAGGTGGTTTGCTTGGCGCAGGGCTCGTCGGGATGATGTTCGGTCACGGCTTTACGGGCGGGATTGGCGGCGGAATGTCATTTTTCGGCCTGCTGTTTCAAATTGTTCTCGTATATTTCGTTGTCAAATTTGTCCTTGGATTTTTCATGCGCCGCGCGGCACCTGCCGGGTTTGCATCCGATATGGTTATGTCGTCCGGCCCAACGGTTGTTCCGCCCTCGCGCCCTTCTATTCGCCAGGTCAATATTGGACCTGAGGACTTCGCAGCCTTCGAGCAAAGGCTTTATGCCTCGCAAGAAGCCTATAGCCGTGAAGACCTTGAAGGGCTTCGTTGTCTAGCGACCCCTGAAATGGTCGCTTATTTTGCCGAAGATTTGGCGCGGAATGCCGGGCACGGAACGGTTAACCGCGTTTCTCAAGTTAAGCTTTTGCAGGGCGATTTGTCCGAGGCGTGGGGCGAGGGCGCTGTTGATTATGCAACGGTCGCAATGCGCTTTTCGTTGATTGACGCGACCTATGAGCGGGGTACCGATCGGGTTGTGTCGGGCGATCCGATGCATCCGCAACAGGTGACCGAGATCTGGACCTTCCGCCGCGACGGCAGTGGACCGTGGATGATTTCCGCTATCCAGCAAACGGGCTGATCGTTCGCGCCTTCTATTAACGAAAATAAAACCATAACGCGGCATGATTGCGTTATGGTTCATCATCACATCCAGCGCGGCATTGTTCTTGCCGCCTTATTAGTTCTAGTCGGCTGCGGCATGCGGTTTGATTCACGTGCACCTTGGCGCGACGAAGTTGAGGCGAAATGCCTCTCCTCCGGTGCCGTTAAAATGTCCGCCTATGTCGAGCCGATGAACCGGATTGACGGGCCAGGTGCCTGTGGCATGCAGCAACCCCTTCGGGTAAGCGCTTTTGCCAATGGAACGATTGGGTTAACAAGCCGCGCCACGATGTCCTGCTCGGCTGTTTCGAGCGTCAATCGCTGGATTACGGAAATCGTCGAGCCTGCGGCCGTTTTATATTATCGCCAGCATGTGACGGCGATGACGGTGGGATCTTATTCTTGCCGCAACCAAGACAGCAAATGGATCGCCAATATTTCCGAACACGCATTTGGCAATGCTGTGGATGTTATGGGTTTTAAATTTTCCGATGGCCGGAGCATGAGCGTTGTTAATGGCTGGAAGGGTGATGCGCGCGATCAGGCTTTTTTACGTGAAATAGCGATGGATGCTTGCGATTATTTCACGACTGTTTTAGCGCCCGGCTCCGACTCTTATCACGCCAATCATATTCACGTGGATTTATCGCGGCATGATTCATCATGGCAGCGCCATGTATGCCAGCCGAAATTGCAGATAGCGCGACGCATTCCGGCGCGCGCCGATGCAAGCAAAATTGCGGGCTTAAACTACACGCCTTCGAGCAATGGTGATGCCGATGTTCAAGTTGCGTCCGCTCAACCTCTGTTCGGTGTGCCAGCGCCCGCTGCTGCTCCTTTGCCGCCGATGCGTCCCATTGATCCAAAGACCTTGGCACTGTTGCCACCGGAGCCGGATGACACGGATGATGGTGATTTTAAGGGCGTTTATTGAGCATCGTCCTATATTGATCAGCGTTTATCTTGTGAACCATAGCCGCCGCCTGTTGGTGTGATAACGGTGATGGTTTCTCCAGCTTTAAGCGCGGTTTGATCGGCACCTTTTAGCACATCAACCGAGCCATCTAAGCGTTTTACAAAAGTTTGGCCCAACTCACCCGGTTCTCCCCCTTCGAGGCCGAAAGGTTTGATGCGGCGATGTCCCGATAGAATGGCGCATTCCATATCTTCAAGAAAACGAATTGTGCGGCTTGTGCCATCGCCCGAATTCCACTGGCCTTTGCCGCCTGAATCTTTGCGGATATGAAAATCTTCGAGCAAGACCGGATAACGGTTTTCCAAGATCTCGGGATCGGTGAGGCGCGAATTTGTCATATGAACGTGAACGCCGGGCGAGCCGTCAAAACCGGGGCCTGCCGATGAGCCGGAACAGATGGTCTCATAATATTGATAACGCGCATTGCCGAAGGTGAGATTGTTCATGGTACCTTGCGCGGCAGCCATGGCGCCAAGCGCACCAAAGAGGCAATTTGTGACGGCTTGGCTGACTTCTACATTGCCGGCAACGACGGCCGCCGGATAGCGCGGCGACAGCATAGAGCCTTCGGGCAGGATGACGTGAATTGGACGTAGGCACCCGGCATTCATCGGAATAGCATCATCCACCATCACCCGAAACACATAGAGTACAGCCGCACGGGTGACGGGTTCTGGTGCGTTAAAATTATCGGCGCGTTGCGGTGATGTGCCTGTGAAATCAACGGTTGCTTCGCGCTTTGTTTTATCAACGGTAATCTTCACCTTGATGAAGCAGCCTTGATCCATCTCGTAGGAGAATTCGGAATCGTGTAACGTTTCAATTACGCGTGCAACATGCTCGGCTGCATTGTCTTGAACATAGCCCATATAAGCGCGAACCGTAGCCAATCCGAAATCCTGAATGACTTTTTTCAGTTCGCGTACCCCTTTTTCATTGGCGGCAATTTGGGCCTTAAGATCATTGATGTTTTGCGCGACGTTCCGAACTGGATAGGGGCCGCTGGTTAAGAGGCTATGTACGGACTCTTCGCGGAAGGTGCCATTTTCAACGAGATGAAAATTATCGATATAGACGCCTTCTTCTTCAATCCTTGTGGCACGGGGCGACATAGAGCCAGGTGCGACACCGCCGACATCGGCGTGGTGCCCGCGGGATGCGACCCAGAACAGGATATGATCACCACTCTCATCGAAGACTGGTGTGCAAACGGTAATATCGGGCAGATGCGTGCCGCCATTATATGGGGCGTTAAGCATATACACGTCGCCCGTATGAATATTGCCCTCATTCATGCGGATGATGGTTTCAACCGAACGGTCCATCGAGCCCAAATGAACCGGCATATGCGGCGCGTTCGCAACAAGCCGTCCTTCGTGATCGAAGACAGCACAGGAGAAATCGAGACGCTCTTTGATGTTAACGGATGAAGCCGTGTTTTGCAGCGTGACACCCATTTGCTCGGCAATCGACATAAAGAGATTGTTGAAGATTTCTAGCAGGACCGGATCAGCCTCTGTGCCCGCGGCGTGACGCCGCTCGAGTGGAACGACGCGATGCAAGATGAGATGATCGAGTTCGGTTAAACGACATTTCCATCCCGCTTCCACCATAATGGTCTGATGCGGTTCAATGATCAAAGCGGGGCCTGATACATGATGGCCGGGCTTTAACGTAGCTCGATGATAAATAGCGGCTTGATGGGAAATGCCATTGCTGAAAATCGAACGGGTTGCATCCGGCGCCGGCATCGTATCGCGTGTTTCTTTGAGCCGCGAATGGGCGATGGTCGCATGGCCGCCAACGGCCTCTACCGATACCGCTTCGAGGACGATATTTTTCGATGGATCGGAAAATCCAAACCGTTCTTTGTGGGCAGCTTCAAAATGCTGACGGATTATCGTGAGGCGATCCGTGCCATCCGCCATCATTACTTCAATGGCGGAATCGGTTCCTGCATATCGGAGGAGGGCGCGCCGATGGATGATGATTTTTGTTTCTTCAACGCCTTGGCTTGCGACTTCGTTAAAACAAAGCGCCGATAGCCGCTCGGCCTCTTGATCATAAGCGGTCAATGTTGCCTGATCCAACACACGTTCGATCGCTTGCTCGCGTGTGGCCCGAATGGATGCCAAGCCCATCCCATAGGCCGAGAGAAGCGATGAATAGGGATGGATGAGGATGGTTGTCATCGCCAAGGCATCGGCAACAAGGCAAGCATGCTGGCCGCTTGCACCGCCAAACGCATTGAGTGCATATCGCGTAACATCATGGCCCCGTGCCACCGATATTTTCTTAATCGCTTCGGCCATATTGGCGACTGCGATGCGAATAAAGCCGTCGGCAATTTCTTCAGCGCTCCGCTGGCCACCCATTGATGCCGCAAGGGCATTAAATTTTTCGCGGACAATTGATGCGTCTAATGGCTCGTTTTGTTGCGGGCCAAAAATCGGCGGGAAAAACGCGGGATCGAGTTTGCCTAACATGACATTGGCGTCTGTTACCGTGAGAGGACCGCCGCGCCGATAGCAGGCGGGACCTGGATTAGCTCCTGCTGAATCAGGGCCAACACGAAAGCGCGCTCCGTCATAATGCAGGATCGAGCCACCGCCCGCAGCTACTGTGTGGATCATCATCATGGGTGCGCGCATGCGCACGCCGGCGACTTCCGTTTCAAAAGCCCGTTCGTAGCTGCCGTTGAAATGAGCGACATCGGTTGATGTGCCGCCCATGTCAAAGCCGATCACATGGTCAAAGCCAGCTTCCTTGCCCGTTTCGGACAAGGCTACGACACCACCCGCAGGGCCTGACAACACGGCATCTTTGCCTTTGAATAAATCGGCAGCGGTTAATCCGCCCGATGACATCATAAACATCAGCCGTGCGCCAGAACGCTTGGCATCGAGTTCAGACGCTACCATCGCAACGTAGCGCGCGAGGATAGGCGAAAGATAGGCATCAACAACGGTTGTATCGCCACGGCCCACCAATTTGACGAGGGGGCTTACTTCGTGGCTGACCGATATTTGCGAAAACCCGATTTCACGCGCTATGTGAGCGGCCAATTGCTCGTGCTGTGGAAAGCGCCAAGCATGCATGAAGACAATGGCAATTGAATCATACCCTTGATGTTTCAAGTCGTTAAAAGCAGTGCGGAGTTCCAAAGAATCGGGTGCTATTTCGATTGTACCATCGGCGTGGACGCGTTCTGTAATCTCGATAACGGTGGAATAAAGTTCCTCCGGCTTTTTGACGGCCTTTGCAAAAATATCAGACCGCGCTTGATAGCCAATGCGTAAAGCATCGCGAAAGCCTTTGGTTACGACGAGCGCGGTGCGTTCGCCTTTGCGCTCGAGCAGGGCGTTTGTAGCAACGGTGGTTCCCATACGGACATCGCCAATGCTGCCAGCCGGAATTGCCTCATCGGCTTTCAATCCCAGAAGTTCACGGATACCGTGAACGGCAGCGTCTTTGTATGCACCGGGATTTTCGGACAGGACTTTTTTGGCATGTAAGATACCATCCGGCGATCGGCCTACAATATCGGTGAAGGTGCCGCCACGATCGATCCAAAAATCCCAAACCATACAATTTTATCCGTTATTTTATTCTATTCACTCGCCCGATACCCTGTCAGATAGGGCAGTCGTCGGCAATTGTGTTGTGTGTAAAAGTTGCGTTTATCGGAGTTTGATTTGCGAGAAATAAACATGATTCGTCGTCTGTTGTGCATTTTATACGTCATCCTGATTGCCACGCCTGTTTGGGCCCAAGCCAAGGGCGAGCAGAAGGGTGCGACGCCGGGCCGCTTCGATTTTTATGTCCTGGCGCTTTCTTGGTCACCCACTTATTGCGCCAATGGGGGCGAGAAACGAAGCACGGATCAGTGCCATATCGGGGCCATGAACGATTTTGTCGTTCATGGGTTGTGGCCGCAATTTGAAAGCGGTTATCCGATTGAATGCCCGACCGATGAGAAGGAACTCCCGAAAACCACGCTGGAAGCCGCGTCGCATATTTTCCCCGATATCCGCCTTGCAGACCATGAATGGAAGCGCCACGGATCGTGTACGGCGCGCGCGCCTGCCGATTATTTGGCCGATGTCGCAGCCGCCCGCCAACATATTGCTGTTCCGGTTTTCTTCAAACAGCCTAAAAGCGAATTAGCCCTTGCGCCATCTGAAATAGAAAAGGCGTTCATGGCGGTAAATCCGGGCCTTGAACCAGCCATGATGTCGGTAGCCTGTCCGAAAGCGGAGTTGCAGGAAGTTCGCATCTGCTTCACAAAGGACCTTAAAGGGTTTCGTGCGTGCCCAGAGTTGGAAGGCGGAAGTTGCCGCGCGGCAAGCGTGAAGGTGCTTCCCGTCCATTAGCCAGTTCTTCCGCGCATTGGAAATGAGAGTAAGCGCGGAAGATTATGAATTATAGACACGCCTACCATGCCGGAAATTTTGCGGATGTTTTGAAACATGCCGTTCTGGCGCGATGTATTGAGCATTTGAAAGCCAAGCCTGCACCCTTTAGGGTGATTGATACGCATGCAGGCATCGGTATTTATGACCTTTCCAGTGAGGCGGCCCAAAAGACAGGGGAGTGGAAGGATGGCATTGGTCGCATTTTAAACGCGCATATACCGACCGAGGTCAAAGCGCTATTGCTGCCTTATCTCTCAACCGTTGAAGCGCTAAAGGCGTTTAAAGGGCGCCATGTCTATCCGGGATCGCCTGAAATCGCGCGTCATCTGACGCGGGGTGAAGATCGAATGATTTTCGTTGAAAAGCACCCCCAAGATGCCAAGAAATTAGCCGACGCATTTAGCTTTGACGGTCGGGCAAAAATTTTAGAGCTTGATGGGTATGTAGCAAGCAAAGCCTATGTGCCGCCAAAAGAAAGGCGAGGGCTTGTTGTCATTGATCCGCCGTATGAAGAGCGGGATGAATTTGCGACCATGTTTGCCGCTTTTGCGGACGCCTATCGTAAATGGCCTACCGGCATGTATCTGCTTTGGTATCCGGTTAAAAATTTCGACGAAACGAAGCGCTTTATGGTTTCGTTGGCCGAAGCCGGAATTCCGAAGATTTTAAGGGCCGAATTGCGCGTCAAGCGATTGACGGAGCAAGGCGGATTGGCGGGGTCTGGCTTAATTATTGTCAATCCGCCTTGGAAACTTGCCGATGAATTGAGGGTCTTATTGCCTTGGCTGGACGGTCTTTTAAAACAAGATGAGGGACATGGCTGGAACGTTGACTGGTTAGCGGGAGAGGCTGTTGCACCGCTTCCTTAAGCGGCTGGAGATGCCATGCGACTTCTGCTAATACTTAGAGAATAGGTCGATATGTTTTGTACAAAGAATAGGACGTTAAGATGATTTTGCGCTCGTCACCTGCTTCGCCCTTTGGTCGAAAGGTAAAAATTGCCGCCCATGTTTTGGGGCTCATGGATCAAATCGAAGTGGTTGTCGCCAACACGCTTGATCCAGAGGATGTTATTCGCAAGCAAAATCCGCTTGGAAAAATTCCTGCCCTGATTTTGAAGGACGGAACCACGCTTTATGATTCCCGCGTGATTGTTGAATATCTTGATCATTTGGCGGGCGGTGGAAAAATTATTCCCGCCTCGACCAAAGAGCGATTTGATACGTTGACGCTTCAAGCTTTAGCCGATGGCGTGATGGATGCGGCGTTGTTGCAGGTTTATGAAACGCGTTTCCGCGATGAAGATAAACGCGAGCCTAAATGGTTAGAGCATCAGAGCGGCAAAGTAACGCGCGGGCTCGATGCTTTGGAAGCCCATGTTCCCCACCTTTCGCCCATGCCCACCATTGGTGCTATCACCGTGGCATGTGCGTTGGGATATTTAGATCTGCGCTTTGGAGAAACGTGGCGACAAGGTCGCCCACGGTTAACGGCGTGGCTTGAAGATTTTGCTGCGCGGTATCCGGCTTATGCGGCGACTGTTCCGCATTAATTGAGAGAGAGATTAATGAAAGAGCCCGCAGTTTTATCTGCGGGCTCTTTTTATGTT
>CANGLU010000034.1 GCA_947455025.1 Hyphomicrobiales bacterium | reverse complement strand
GTCACCGTCTGTTAAACTTTTCACGATTCTAATGCTCCCGCCGAACCAAAATGTCGCATGTCACTTACGACCGAATGCGCCGCTTGGTTTTCGATAGCTAGGGGTACGAAGTCAATGATCCGCCGCCGATTATCTCACCGCAACCTCTTTAGCGCCCTTCTTTGCACGATAAGTCTGGGTGGATGTGCCAATTCCCTCCCAATTTTTTCCGAATTAATCCCTGACAGTGCCCCCACAACCACGGGATCGATCTTTGCGCCGGCGGCCACGCTTTCAACCGAGCTCAACCCGGCAGACTGGGAAAAGGCCAATCAAGCGCTCGAAACCGCTCTAAGGCCCGATAATATTCGCGAGCCCGTCCAGTGGGAGAACAAAACGACCGCCGCACGGGGCAATTTCAAGCCCTTAGGCATCGCATTTTTGCAAGAAGGCGACCTTTGTCGCTCCTTTTCAGCACAAATTATCATTGAAAACGTCGCAAGACCCCCGATGCAAGGCACCGCGTGCCGCAGCGGTGCGAGCGAGTGGAAAATCTCGGACGTTAAGCGGCTGGTCCGACAAGGCTAAAAACTTCACCGATGCGAGGTTGCGTATAGGCCACGTCATCCTTACATCTTGACGTTATCTCGTGATCGGCAGCCCCGATCCAAGCTAAAAGTGTCAGGATTGATCGGAATGCGCGACCCCTACACCGTGCTCGGCGTACCAAAATCATCGAGCGAAGATGATATTAAGAAGGCCTTTCGCCGTCAGGCGAAGGTTCTCCATCCCGATCGAAATACAACGGACCCCAAGGCAAAAGACAAATTCGCCGAGCTGAACACGGCCTATGAAATCTTGGGCGACGCGAAAAAGCGCAAGCAATTTGACTCAGGCGAGATCGACGCGGAGGGCAAACCCCGCTTTCAAGGCTTTCCGGGCGGCGGCGCAGGATTTGGTGGCGCACGGACAGGCGCTGGTGGCGGTCCATTCGGCGGCAATTTTGATGCGTCCGATATTTTTGCCGAATTTTTCCGGGGCGGGATGGGCGGCGCCGATGCGCGCACGGCGCGCCGGAGAACCCCCGCTCCTGGCGCTGATTTGAAGGTTGTCGCCACAATCAGCCTGACAGACGCGATTAAGGGCACGACCACCCGCATTTCTATGCCGGGCGGTCGCAACCTTGATGTGTCGATCCCCGCCGGTGTTACCGATGGCAAAGTGATCCGGTTAAAGAAGCAAGGCCACCCAAGCGCGGAAGGCGGGATTCATGGCGATGCGCTGATCACCATCCGCGTCACGCAGGATCCCCGCTTCACCATCGACGGCAAAAATCTGCGCACGCGCCTGCAAATCCCGCTCGAAGACGCGGTTTTGGGCGGCACCGTTCGGGTACCCACGCTGGATGGTGCGGTTGAAATTTCCATTCCGCCCTATAGTTCGAGCGGCCAAACCTTGCGGTTAAAGGGTAAGGGCCTGCCAATGCCGGAGGGAACCGGTGATCTTTTTGCAACCATTGAGATCACGATCCCGAAAGATCCGGATTTGGAGCTTGAAATGCTGATGAAACGCTGGCGCGATCGTCGTCCGAGATAGGCCTGAAGCTTACGCGAATCGTTAGCCTCTGCGAAAATCGGCTCCGAAACCCAAGAGGAGCACGACATGGCCTACGTTAAAGAAATCAGCATGATCGGCCGCGTCGAAGCCTGTCTCTTAAGCCCGGATCGGGCAACAGGGCTCGAAAAAGCACCAACGGGCTCTCTAACGCTCACTTTTGCTGGCATCGAGGGCGATTGCCATTCGGGTCCCACCATGCTGTCCGATGCGCGGACGATGAAGCAATATCCCCGGGGCGTTACGCTTAAAAACCGCCGACAGGTCTCCATCGTCTCCGTCGAAGAAATGGCCGAAATCGCCGAAAAGCTGGATATCCCCACTTTGCCGCCCGAATGGGTTGGCGCCAATCTTCTGGTATCCGGCATTCCGGACCTGACCTTGCTTCCCCCCTCAACCCGAATGATGTTTTCCTCCGGCGCGACCTTGATCATTGATCTCGAAAATCAGCCCTGCAAATACCCAGCCGAGATTATCGAGAAACACCATCCCGGCCATGGTTCCGCCTTTGTGGCGATGGCCAAACATAAGCGCGGCCTCGTTGCGTGGGTCGAGCGCAAAGGAAATATCGCATCCGGTGACACAATCCGGCTCTTTTTGCCGCCGCAGCGCCTCTGGAACCATTAAAAGCCGGGAAATAGCGGATCCTTGTCACATTTCGTCAACAGAATTGAGGAGCCTTTTGTTCGGTAAAATTTGTTCAAGCTTCCTATGGTCCGAGCCTTGGGCTAAGGAGTAGATCTGATTAACGACGGTTTTCTCCCGTCCAAACGCTAGAAACGCCAATTAATGACCTCTGAAATGCACACAACTTCGTCGATCCTGAAGGGCAAACGCGGCCTGATCATGGGGCTTGCCAATAACAAGTCGATCGCTTGGGGCATTGCCAAATCAGCCCATGACCATGGCGCCGAATTAGCCTTCACCTATCAGGGCGAAGCGCTCGAAAAGCGGGTTCGCCCATTGGCGGCTGAACTCGGTGGTCTCGTGGTTGGTCATTGCGATGTCACCGATCCAGCCTCGATTGATGCGGTTTTCGCCGAAGTCGAGAAGGCTTGGGGCAAAATCGACTTCCTCATCCATTGCATCGCCTTCTCCGACAAAGACGAGCTCACGGGCCGTTATATCGAGACGACCGAAGCCAATTTCACCAAATCGCTGCTGATTTCCTGCTATTCCTTCACGGCCGTGGCGCAGCGCGCCGAAAAGCTGATGACCGATGGCGGTGCGATGCTGACGCTCACTTATTACGGCGCCGAAAAATGGATGCCGCATTATAATGTGATGGGTGTCGCCAAGGCCGCTTTGGAAGCCTCCGTCCGATATCTCGCCGCCGATCTCGGCCCGAAAAATATCCGCGTTAACGCGATTTCAGCAGGCCCGATCAAGACGCTCGCCGCTTCCGGCATCGGCGATTTCCGCTATATTCTGAAGTGGAATGAGCTTAATTCCCCGCTTCGCCGCACCGTCACCATCGAAGAAGTGGGCGACAGCGCCGCCTTCCTCGTCTCCGATATGGGGCGCGGCATTACGGGCGAAATCCAGCATGTCGATGCAGGCTACCATATTGTCGGCATGAAAAACCCGGAAGCACCCGATCTGACGCTCGATAAAGGCTGATCCGATGCTTGACCTGCCTCGCATCCTGTTCGTCAGGCATGGCGAGACCGATTGGAATGTCGAAGGACGCCTCCAGGGCCAAACCGACATTCCGCTGAATGCCTTGGGCCGTTATCAATCCGAGGATGTCGCCCGAAGACTCACCAAACTTCTCGATGATCCCGCCTCCTCGCGCTGGATCGTCTCTCCTTTGGGGCGCACCCGTGAAACGGCAGAAATCGCACGCCGCACGCTCGGGCTTGATCCTGCCTCCTATGATATCGAGGACCGCCTAAAAGAGATCACCTTCGGCATTTGGGAAGGTAATACTTGGGCCGAGTTACGCGGCAAGTTCCCAACCGCCGAGGCCGAGCGGGATAAAGACAAATGGGGCTATGTACCGCCCAAGGGCGAGAGCTATGAGATGCTCGTCGAGCGCTTGCGCCCGTGGCTCGAAACCATTCGCGAAGAAGCCGTCATCGTCTCCCATGGCGGTGTGGCCCGAGCCCTGATGGCCGTGATTGCCGATATTGCACCCCAAGAAGCACCACGCCATGAAATCCATCAAGGCCGCGTCTTGGTATTCGAAAACAAACGCTTCAAATGGCATTAGCGCCAACGGGATTTGACCCATAGCGCCTGCGCTTCTAAAAGAAACGCCTCACATCAAGGCACCGCTTATGTCGCATAACAGTTTCGGCCACCTCTTCCGCGTCACCACCTTTGGCGAAAGCCACGGGGTTGCGATTGGTTGCGTGGTGGATGGCTGCCCGCCGCTGATCCCGCTGACCGAGGCCGATATCCAAATTGAGCTCGATCGCCGCAAGCCCGGCCAATCGCGCTTCACGACGCAGCGCCGCGAACCCGATCAGGTGAAAATTCTATCCGGCGTTTTCTCAGACGACCGCACGCCCGAGCAAGTCACCACCGGCACCTCGATTGCGCTGATGATCGAGAATACGGATCAGCGCTCGAAAGATTACGGCGATATCCGCGATGCCTACCGTCCAGGCCATGCCGATTTCACCTATGACGCCAAATATGGCATCCGCGATTACCGTGGCGGCGGGCGCTCCTCCGCACGCGAAACCGCCGCCCGCGTCGCTGCCGGTGCCATCGCCCGCAAAATCATCCCGAATGTGCTCATTCGCGGCGCGCTGGTGCAAATGGGCCCGCATAAAGTGGATCGCTCGCGTTGGGATTGGGCGGAAGTCCATAACAACCCGTTTTTCTGTCCCGATGCGGAAATGGCTAAATTCTACGAGGATTACCTCGACGGCATCCGCAAATCCGGCTCCTCCGTTGGTGCGGTGATTGAAATTGTCGCCGAGCACGTCCCCGCCGGCTGGGGCGCACCGATCTATGGCAAGCTCGATGCCGATTTGGCTTCTGCCTTCATGGGGATTAACGCCGTCAAAGGCGTCGAAATCGGCGATGGTTTTGCCTCCGCCACGCTAACGGGTGAAGAAAACGCCGATGAAATGCGCGCAGGCCCCGACGGCAAGCCCCATTTCCTCGCCAATCACGCGGGCGGCATTTTGGGCGGCATTTCAACCGGCCAACCGATCATCGCGCGTTTCGCCGTGAAGCCGACCTCCTCCATCCTTACCCCCCGCCAAACGGTTGATAAAGCGGGCCATGAAACGGATATCCTCACCAAAGGCCGTCACGACCCCTGCGTCGGCATCCGCGCGGTGCCCGTGGGCGAAGCGATGATGGCCTGCGTACTGGCCGATCATTTTTTAAGGCATCGCGGGCAGAACGGATAACCTAGCCCGTCATTGCGAGCGAACGCGAAGCAACCCAGTTGATATTTCAGAATAAAATCGTATTTGATCGCTCGCTGCACCATCGAGCTCAATAGGTTGCCATCGGCTAGTTTGCTTCGCGTTCGCTCGCAATGACGGAAATGAGAGCGCGCTTAACACCGCCAATTCAGCCAAACTGAATTTTGCACCCCTGCAAACCGAATTTCATTGGCACTAAAATTCATTCGCGCTAAACTCGTTCCATGAAACTTGCCGAGTGGCTCAAATCCAATGCTGTCAGCCGTGTCGATTTTGCACGTCGCATCGGCGTATCCCCCGGCACCATCACCCAGCTGTGCAACCAAGACGATGCTTGGCTGTCGCGCGATACCGCCGAATTGATCTCGCGGGAGACCAAAGGCGCCGTCACACCCAATGATTTCCTCTCCGTTACCGGTACAAGCTTAGAAAGAAGCGTCATGCACCATTCCGTATCCGAAGCCATCGAAGCCTTCGCCAAGGGTGAACTTGTCATCGTCACCGATGATGATGATCGCGAGAACGAAGGCGATTTGATCATCGCTGCTTCCCATTGCACGCCCGAGAAAATGGCGTTCATCATCCGCAACACTTGCGGCATTGTCTGCGCACCGCTCTCATCTACCGAGGCCAAGCGGTTGCATCTCAACCCGATGGTCGCCTCCAACGACGCCCCGCTCGGCACTGCCTTTACCGTCACCGTCGACGTGAAACACGGGCTCACCACGGGCATTTCCGCCGAGCAGCGTTCCAACACGGTGCGCGCTTTGGCCAATGGCAATATGGGCGCGAATGATTTCGTCCGTCCGGGTCACATCTTCCCGCTGATTGCCAAAGATGGCGGCGTTTTGATGCGCTCGGGCCACACAGAAGCCGCGGTGGATCTCTGCAAGCTTGCGGGCCTGCCGCCTGTCGGCGTGATCTGCGAACTCGCCAATGATGACGGCACCGTGATGCGCGGCGATCAAATCTCAGCCTTTGGCGAGAAACACAAGATCAAGCGCATTTCAGTGGCCGATCTCATCGCCTATCGCCAATCGCGCGAGAAGCTTGTTGAACGCGTCGCCACATTCCCCGTGAAAACGGAAATCGGCGAACTCACCGGCTATGCTTTCGTTACGCCCTTTGATCCCGTCCACCATTTCGCCTTCGTCCACGGCAAAATCGGCGATGGCAAAGCGGTACCAACGCGCTTGCATCGCGCCAATGTGTTGGCCGACGTGTTTGGTGGTGGCGAAAGCATTTCCTCGGCGCTTAAAAAATTCGCCGCCAAAGAACGTGGTGTTCTCGTCTATCTCCGCGATGGCACATCGGGGGTTCCCGTACAGGCGTTAAGCGAAGATCAAGGCTCAGACGCAACGCGCCAGCAACAATGGCGCGAAATCGGTTTGGGCGCGCAGATTTTGAAGGATCTTGGCGTAGCCTCGATTGTAAACCTCACCTCAAGCTCGCGCTCTTTTGTCGGGCTTGCTGGCTTTGGGATTGAAATCGAGGAAACCGAGGCGCTCTAAGCTGTCTCGCCTTCCAACGCCCATGCCCGCATAATGGCATTGGCAATCGCAATCGGCTGTGGGGCGAGTAATCCATCAGGATGCTCGCCCTTAATCATAGAGATGACTTCGTCACGCGAAAACCAGCGCGCATCTTCCAATTCCTCGCCGTCAATCACCAGCGCGTCATCGAGTGCTTCCGCGATGCATCCGATCATCATCGAGCCCGGAAACGGCCAAGGCTGCGAGGCGAGATAGCGCACCGCCCCCGTCTTCACACCCGCTTCTTCAAACAATTCACGACGAACGGCATTTTCAATCGTCTCGCCCGGCTCAATAAAACCAGCAAGGCAGGAATACATGCCCGGCGGAAAGCGCGATTGACGCCCCAGCACGCATTTATCGCCTTTAACGGCCATCATGATCGCCACAGGATCCGTGCGCGGAAAATGCTCGGCCTCGCATGCGGTACAATAGCGCTTCCAGCCCCCGCTTTTCATCTCGGTTGCTTCACCGCATACCGCACAAAACCGATGCCGCCTATGCCAATACAACAGCGATTTCGCTTCACCCAATGGCCCAAGCCATTCCGCTGGCAATAGGCCCTGCACCGCAATCGAACGCGCATCGATTACCAATAAATCATCGCGGCTCTGATGGGTTTCAGGCTCCTGCGCCTCAAGCGCCAAACCAAAGATCGGACGCGAGCCATCATGCCCTAAAAACACACATTCGCGCGCTTGGCCTAAATCATGGGCTTCACCCAAAGAAAACAATGCATCAAACGCATCGCCGCGGCGTTTCAAAATCGGAATATCACCCGCCAAGACAATCGCACGCGCCTCGTTTGAGGCTTGCATCGCCGCAATCTCATCGGGTCTGTCGCGCAGCTCCGCCATCCGGTTCAGCGGATTATGGGCATAGCCAAGACTTTCGGAGCGCTCCCGCTTATGCGCCTTCACAGCCGGCCCAGCTCGATCGAAATCTGCTTCGCCCGCGCCTTTGCGGCTTTCGGGACATAAGGCACCTTTTCACCGACCGCCCAAACGGGCTTCGGCCAAGCCTGATCATCGTCAAACCGCGCAATCACATGCATATGAAGCTGCGGCACCACATTGCCTAAGGCCGCGACATTGAGTTTGGTGGGCGAGAATAAGCGCTTCATCGCCTCCATCACCGATTCCGTCTCGCGGTAGAACATCGCACGGTCACGAAGCTCCAAATCGATGATTTCACGGATATTGGGCCGTTTTGGCACCAAAATAACCCATGGAAAGCGCGAATCATCCATCAACAACACGCGGTTCAGGATGAGTTCGCCCACGGGAACGGTGTCGGCTTCGAGACGGGAATCAAGGATAAAATCGGTCATGCTATCTTTTAACCCGTCTGGCCCGCTTGGGCGAGTGGCGAATTTGGCATGCCAGAAGCGCTTGTCTTTTACCGCTCAATACCCGATATAGGGGGCGGAAGGTTGGTGGTGGACGTACCACTCGCCAACCGGGTCAGGTCCGGAAGGAAGCAGCCCTAACGAGCCCGGGCGGGTCATCGTCCAGCCTTCCACCCTTTTTGCCATCTTTCCGGCCCGTTTGGCCGTTGTAAACCCGCTGAGGACGACGCCCCTCATGAGCGAAACGCCCGATAGCGTGACGGAAAGAGACGATCAAACGATCTCGATGTTTGGCGACGCACCCGCTGTTGCACCCTCGCCATCGACTCCTTACCGCGTTTTAGCGCGAAAATACCGCCCGCAAACCTTTGACGATTTGATCGGCCAAGATGCCATGGTGCAAACGCTCTCCAACGCGTTTGAAACGGGGCGCATCCCGCAAGCCTGGATTTTAACGGGTGTTCGCGGGGTCGGTAAAACTACAACCGCGCGTATTTTGGCCCGCGGCCTCAATTATCTCCTGCCCGATGGCTCTGGTGGCCCGACGATTCACATGCCAACCGAAGGCGTGCATTGCCGCGCCATCATGGAATCACGCCACGTCGATATTTTGGAGATGGATGCCGCTTCCCACACCGGTATTGACGACGTCAAACAACTCACCGATGGCGTGCGTTATTCACCCGCCTCCGCGCGTTACAAAGTCTACATCATCGACGAAGTGCACATGCTGTCAGACAAGGCGTTCAACGCCTTTTTGAAAACACTCGAAGAACCGCCCCCCCACGCCAAATTTATTTTCGCAACAACGGAAATTCGCAAAGTTCCGGTGACGATTTTATCACGCTGCCAACGCTTTGATTTGCGCCGCGTAGAAGCCGATGTGCTCGTCAATCATTTGCGCAAAATTTGCGTGGCCGAGGGCGTCACCATTGATGACGAAGCCTTGGCACTGATTGCACGAGCGGCCGAAGGCTCGGTGCGTGATTCCCTCTCGCTGCTTGACCAAGGCATCGCGCATGGTGCAGGCAAAGTCGATGGCGAAACGGTGCGCACCATGCTCGGTTTAGCCGATCGCGCCCGCGTGATTGATCTGTTTGAATCGGTTATGAAAGGCGATGTTGCCTCCGCCTTAGCCGAGCTTCGCGGCCAATATGATCTCGGCGCCGATCCTCGCACGATATTATCCGATCTCGCCGAGTTTACGCATTTCGTTACACGGCTCAAAGTCGTGCCGGAATCTGCCAAAGATTCAAGCGTGACCGAAGCCGAGCGCGTTCGCGGCGCAAGTTTCACATCGCTGCCGATGCGGGTGCTTTCGCGCGCTTGGCAAATATTGCTCAAAGGCATCACGGAAGTAGCCGAAGCGCCAAAGCCGGTAACCGCTGCCGAAATGGTCTTGGTGCGCTTGGCCTATGCGGCCGATCTTCCAACGCCCGATGAAGCGTTGAAAATGCTAAACCAAGAGAGCTATTCCGGCTCATCCACACCATCGGGTGGCCCAAGCGGCGGTGGCGGTGCTCGTATGACGGCCAATGGCGGCCTAACCGTTGCGGCGCGCTCAGAAGCAGCCCCCATGCGCGCGCCGGAAGCCGCGCCCACCATGCGAATTGACCGGTTCGAAGACCTTGTGGCTCTCGCGGCTGAAAAGCGCGATATCGGTCTGAAAACGGCGCTTGAGCGTGATGTTCGCTTGGTGCGGTTTGAAGATGGACGTTTTGAGTTTGCGCCATCCTCCGATGCCTCGCCGCAGCTTGCCGCTGACATCGGCAAGAAATTACAAGAATGGACAGGCCGTCGCTGGATCGTCGCTGTTTCATCCGAACAAGGCCAAGAGACCTTGCGCGATGTCGCCGAGAAAGCCAAGGCGACCAAGCTTGACGATATCAAGTCCAACCCTTTGGTGAAGGCGGCGTTTGATCATTTCCCCGGCGCGCAAATCGTCGAAGTGCGTGATTTGCTCAGCGCCACCGAGACTGAAAATGCAGATGACGAGAGCTTTGATTTTTCAGCGCTCGATCAAGATTTTGACGATTAAAAACGGAGACGACCAGTGAAAGACATGTTCGGCATGATGAAAAAAGTGCAGGAGATGCAATCGAAGCTTGGTGCCGTGCAGGCCGAGCTCGATGAAATGGAAGTCAGCGGCCAAGCCGGCGGCGGACTCGTTTCGGTCACCATGACGGTTAAGGGCCTCACCAAAGCGGTCACGATTGATGACAGTCTTCTGAAGGTGGAAGAAAAAGATATTCTGGAAGATTTACTCGTTGCAGCGCTCAATGATGCCCGCGCCAAAGGCGATAAGCTGATGGCCGACAAAATGGGCGCGCTCACCGCCGGGCTTCCGATTCCTCCCGGAATGAAATTGTTTTAATGGCATCCGTCACGGGTCCCGAAATTGAGCGTCTGATCCAGCTTCTGGCCAAATTGCCGGGGCTTGGCCCGCGCTCGGCCCGACGCGCCGCGCTGCATCTTGTTAAAAAACGCGAACAGATTTTAGGACCACTTGCGGATGCCATGCAGGTTGCACGCGAACGCATTCTTGTGTGCGACTCGTGCGGCAATATCGATACGCTCTCGCCCTGTACGCTCTGTTCCGATCCTAAGCGTGATAATACGCTGCTGATCGTCGTAGAAGATGTTGCCGATCTCTGGGCCTTGGAAAGAGCAGGCGCGACAGCTGGGCGCTACCATGTACTCGGCGGCGTCCTCGCAGCGCTTGATGGCATAGGCCCCAAAGACCTTAACCTTGACGGCCTTGTCGCACGCGTTGCTTCTGGTGGCATTAAAGAGGTCATTTTAGCGCTGAACGCGACGGTCGATGGCCAAACAACCGCCCATTATATCACCGATTTGCTATCCCCTTATGAGGTGATCGTTACCAAACTCGCCCATGGCGTACCGGTGGGCGGCGAGCTCGATTATCTGGATGAAGGCACGCTAACCGCCGCCATGCGTCAGCGTACGGCCGTATAACGTCCCCTATGGACGGAATCAGCGCTCTCGTTCACATTTCCAACCCTCAATTCACGGAGTAGGCTCGTGCGGCGATTAGGTCTTGGAATCATCATAACGTTGGTTATGTCGGGCTATGCCCTCCTACCCGTAAAAGCCGAAGATGCGAAATGGCGTCACGCCGTATCGTTGATGGGCGAGCCAAAATACGCGGCGGATTTCAAACATTTTGACTATGTAAACCCCGATGCGCCAAAGGTGGGAACCGTAAGGCTCGCAGCCAATGGCAGCTTTGATAATTTCAACCTCGTCGTTGCAGGCGTTAAAGGCCAATTGGCCGCGGGCATCGGCTCGGTTTACGAAACACTGCTGTCCAATTCGCTCGATGAAGTTTCAACGGCCTATGGCTTGCTGGCCGAAGGACTTACCTTCCCTGCCGATTATGCCTCAGCCACCTATCGCTTGCGCGCCAATGCGAAATGGCAAGACGGACACCCTGTCACGCCGGAAGATGTTATTTTCTCGTTTGACGCGCTGAAAGCCAACAGCCCGCAATATGCGTTTTATTTCGAACACGTCGCCAAAGCGGAGAAGACAGGCGAGCGCGACGTGACCTTTACGTTTGATGCGCCGGGCAATCGTGAACTTCCCCAGATCGTCGGACAATTTGCGATCCTTCCCAAACATTGGTGGGAAGGCAATGGGCCAGATGGCAAACCACGTAACATCAAAGAAACGACGTTGGAGCCACCGCTCGGCTCTGGCCCTTATCGCATCAAATCCTTTAGCGCAGGACGCAATATCGTTTTGGAGCGCGTGTCTAATTATTGGGGCAAGGATTTGCCGCTCAATATCGGCACCAATAATTTTGACGAAATGCGCTTCGAATATTTTCGCGACACCACCGTTCAGCTCGAAGGGCTCAAAGGCGACGCTTATGATTTCCGTCTTGAGAACAGCTCGAAAAATTGGGCGACGGCTTATGATTTTCCGGCCGTGAAAGATGGCCGCGTGATCCGCGAAGAATTTGCTGAACGGGCGTCAGGCCGGATGCAAGGTTTCATCATGAATCTGCGCCGCGACAAGTTTAAAGATCAACGCGTGCGCCGCGCGCTCAACCTCGCTTTTGATTTTGAAGAGATGAACAAGACCGTGTTTTTCGGTGCCTATAAGCGCATCGCTTCTTTTTATGAAGGAACCGAACTTGCGTCATCTGGTCTACCTACCGGATTAGAGAAAGATATTTTGGAAAGCGTGAAAGATAAAATCCCTGATACGGTGCTTACAACCACCTATCAAAATCCCATCAATGGCAATCCGCAGGCCGTCCGCGATAATTTGAAAGAAGCGGATCGCCTGCTCAAAGAAGCGGGCTGGGAAATTAAATCCGGCAAGCGCATCAACACCAAAACCAATGAGCCTTTAGCGATAGAGCTCCTCGCGGATGATCCAACCTTTGAGCGCATTTTGCTCTTTTGGAAGCCGTCGCTTGAACGCTTAGGCGTCACCGTGAATGTCCGTGTGGTTGATCCTTCACAATATGAAGAACGCATGCGCGATTTCGATTATGACATCACGACAGATCTCTGGGGAGAGTCGCTTTCTCCCGGCAATGAGCAACGCGAATTCTGGGGCTCGGCCGCCGCTGATGTCAAAGGCTCGCGCAATACCATCGGCATCAAGGATGCAGGCATCGACGCGCTGATCGATCGCGTGATCTTTGCCAAAAGCCGCGAGGAACTCGTCGCCGCCACCCACGCGCTCGATCGTGTCTTGCTCGCGCATGACTATGTCGTCCCGCAATGGACCTATGGCTTCTCCCGTACCGCACGATGGAACCGCTTCTCCCATCCTAAAAAAATGCCCGAATATGGTGCCTCCGCCTTCCCCACCATTTGGTGGTATGATGCGGACAAAGCTGCCAAAACGGGCAAGGCGGGATAATTCATGCTCGCTTATATACTGCGTCGCGTTTTGCTGATGATCCCGACTTTGTTCGGCATCATGCTTGTCTCTTTCGTTGTGGTGCAATTTGCGCCCGGCGGGCCGGTGGAGCGCATCATCGCGCAATTGCAGCAGGGCGCCGATTCATCCGCAACCGCACGTATCTCCGGCAGCGCAGGCGGCGACTTCTCAGCTACCACACAAAGCCAACCGGGCGGCGGCGCGATGGAAGGCGGCTCATCCAAATACCGCGGCGCGCAAGGCTTGGATCCTAAATTCATCAAGCAACTTGAAGCGCAATTTGGTTTTGACAAGCCAGCGCCAGAGCGCTTCGTGCGAATGCTCTGGAATTATCTCCGCTTCGATTTCGGCAAAAGCTACTTCCGTGACGTGTCCATCCTGCAACTCATTAAAGAAAAGCTCCCCGTCTCCATATCCTTAGGGCTGTGGATGACGCTGCTCTCCTATGTGATCTCGATACCCTTGGGCATTCGTAAAGCGATCTCGGATGGCTCGCGGTTTGACACTTGGACATCCGCCGTGGTCATCATCGGCTACGCCATACCGGGGTTTTTATTCGCCATTCTCTTGATCATTCTATTCGGCGAGGGCTCTTCCGTTGCGCCCTTCTTTCCTTTGCGCGGCCTCGTCTCGGACAGTTTCGCAACACTGCCATGGTATGCGAAAGCACTTGATTATGCCCGCCACCTGACACTCCCCATTCTATCGATGGCGCTGGGCGCATTTGCAACGTCAACGCTGCTCACGAAAAATTCCTTCCTCGATGAAATCCGCAAACAATATGTCCTAACCGCCCGTATGAAAGGCCTAACCGAAACGCAAGTGCTTTATGGTCACGTGTTTCGCAACGCGATGTTGATTGTGATCGCGGGCTTTCCCGGCGCCTTTATCAGCGCGTTTTTTGCGGGCTCCCTCTTGATTGAAACCGTGTTCTCGCTCGATGGCTTAGGGCATCTCTCGTTCGAATCCATCGTCAACCGCGATTATGCGGTCGTCTTTTCAACGCTCTATATTTTCTCGCTTCTAGGCCTTTTCGTGAATTTGCTATCCGACCTCGTCTACACATGGGTCGATCCGCGCATCGATTTCGAAACGCGCGAGGTATGATGCAATGACCGACGCCGTCTCGAAACTTGCGCCGCCACTGCCTGCTAAAGGATTGCTTCGCCTATCGCCGATCAATGCACGGCGCATGGAGAATTTTAAAGCCAATCGACGCGGTTTCTGGTCGCTTTGGATTTTTCTAGTGCTCTTTACCGTCTGCCTCTTTGCGGAATTCATCGCCAATGACCGCCCCATCCTCGTCTCCTACAAAGGCGAGATTTTAACGCCGATCTTTATCGATTATCCGGAAGAAAAATTCGGCGGCTTTCTGGCCGAAACCGATTACCGCGATCCCGTCATCCGCGATGAAATCAACGCCAATGGCTTTATGATCTGGCCGATCATTCGCTTTGCCTCCAACACCATCAATTTAGACTTGCCGAGCCCCGCACCTGCTCCACCAACCTGGCTGCAAAAAGATTCCGTCTGCGCCAAAATCGCCAAACGCACGGGCGGCTCGCGCTGCGCCGATCTCGAATGGAATTGGCTCGGCACCGATGATGGCGGCCGCGATGTCTTGGCGCGTATCATCTATGGCTTTCGCATCTCCGTTTTATTCGGACTTATCCTCGCCGCCATCTCATCGGTGATCGGTATTTTTGCAGGCGCCATCCAAGGTTATTTCGGCGGAATGATCGACCTCTATTTTCAACGCTTCATCGAAATTTGGTCGGCCATCCCCTCGCTTTATCTGCTGATGATTTTATCGAACTTCTTCCAACCAAGCTTCTTCACGCTGCTCGGCATACTGCTGCTCTTCTCGTGGGTCTCGCTCGTCCATGTGGTACGTGCCGAATTTTTGCGCGCCCGCAATTTCGACTATGTCCGCGCCGCCCGCGCGCTCGGCCTCTCCAACGCCCGCATCATGTGGCGGCACGTGCTGCCCAACGCGATGGTCGCCACGCTCACTTTCCTGCCCTTCATCCTCAACGGCTCCATCACCACACTTACCTCACTGGATTTCCTAGGCTTCGGATTACCACCGGGCTCGCCTTCACTGGGCGAGCTGCTCTTGCAAGGCAAAGCCAATATCGCAGCCCCTTGGCTCGGGCTGACGGGCTTTATGGTGATTGCGGTCATGCTCTCGCTCTTGATCTTTATTGGTGAAGCCGTGCGAGACGCGTTTGATCCGAGAAAGACATTTTCGTGATGGCTCCCCTCCTCCACATCACCAACCTCTCGGTCGCTTTCTCGCAAGGTGGGCAAACGACGCTTGCGGTGGATGATGTTTCCTTCGACATCGCCAAAGGCGAAACGCTGGCGCTTGTCGGTGAATCTGGTTCGGGTAAATCCGTCACGGCGCTATCCATTTTAAAGCTCCTTTCCTATCCGCCCGCCTCGCACCCTTCGGGACAAATCCTCTTTAAAGGCGAGGATTTAATAAAGGCAGATGAGCAGGCCCTTCGTAAAATTCGCGGCAATGCGATTACCATGGTGTTTCAAGAGCCCATGACGTCGCTCAACCCGCTGCACACCATTGAAAAGCAAATCGGCGAAATCCTCTCGCTCCACAAAGGGCTTACTGGAGAACGCGCGAAGAAGCGTATTCTCGAATTACTGGACGAAGTTGGCATTCGCGATGCCGCCAATCGGCTTGATGCCTATCCGCATCAGCTTTCAGGTGGTCAGCGTCAACGCGTGATGATCGCCATGGCGCTTGCCAATGAGCCGGATCTTTTAATCGCCGATGAACCCACCACCGCGTTGGATGTCACGGTACAAGCGCAAATTCTGCGCCTCCTCAAAGACATTCAACACCGCCGCGGCATGGCGATGCTGTTTATCACGCATGATCTCGGCATTGTTCGCGCGATTGCCGATCGTGTCTGCGTCATGACGCACGGCAAAATTGTCGAGCAAGGCAAGGTGGCTGAACTTTTCGATCACCCCCAACACCCCTACACGCAAAAGCTTTTGGCCGCCGAGCCAAAAGGCGAGCCCCATGCGGTCCCAGCTGATGCGCCAGAAGTTATGCGGGCCGACGCGCTTAAAGTATGGTTTCCCATCAAGCGCGGATTTTTCAAAAAGACCGTCGGCCATGTCAAAGCGGTCGATGGTGTCACGCTTCGCATTCGCGCAGGCGAAACTGTTGGCGTGGTGGGTGAATCCGGCTCCGGTAAAACAACTTTAGGCCTTGCCATGTTGCGGCTCATTTCATCCGAAGGCCCTATCGCCTATCTCGGTAACCGCATTGACGGCATAAGTTCAAACGCTATGCGCCCGTTGCGGCGCGATCTACAAATCGTGTTTCAAGATCCGTATGGCTCGCTCTCGCCGCGTCTTTCGATTGCCGATATTGTCGGCGAAGGGTTAGAAGTTCAAAACCCAAGCTTGAGCCTCGAAGAGCGCCGCGAGATTGTGGCCCAAGCGCTGATCGATGTCGGCCTTGACCCTAAAACCATGGATCGTTATCCGCATGAATTTTCCGGCGGGCAACGCCAACGCATCGCCATTGCGCGCGCGGTGGTGCTCAACCCAAAATTCATCGTGCTTGATGAGCCAACATCGGCGCTCGATATGTCCGTGCAAGCGCAAATCGTCGATCTTCTGCGTGATTTACAACGCCGCCGCAACCTTGCATATCTCTTCATCAGCCACGATCTAAAGGTTGTTAAAGCCCTCGCCAATCATGTGATTGTCATGCGAGAAGGACAAGTGGTGGAAGAAGGCGCGGCGGATGCGATTTTCGCAGCACCGCAAAGCGATTACACAAAAGCGCTCTTTGCCGCCGCCTTCCACCGTGATGGCACACAAGGCTCCGCTTAAACGATCAACGATGAGGCTAAGATGAAATTTACCACCCAAGACACACTCACCGTTGCAGCTTTATTGCGGGAAGCGGCGCAGGCAGAAATCATGCCGCGCTTTCGCTCTTTAACAGAAGGCCAAATTCGACAAAAATCCTCAGCCACCGATCTTGTAACGGATGCGGATGAAGCCGCCGAACGTCTGCTCACCGCGAGGCTGAAAGAAAGTTTTCCGGGTTGCGCCGTCATTGGCGAGGAAGCCACCGCCGCTAATCCATCCCTTCTCGATCACATAGCCGAGCCGGAGCTTCTGTTCATCCTCGACCCCGTCGACGGTACGGCGAATTTTGCCGCAGGCCTCCCCCTCTTCGGCGTTATGGCTTCTGTTGTGAGCCGAGGGGAAGTGATCGCTGGTATCATTTATGATCCCATGGGCGAAGATTGGGCGATTGCGCGTCGGGGCGAAGGGGCGTGGTTTGAAGCGCTCAGCGGCCAACGCCGGGATATGAAAGTGGCTAAGCCTGTACCGCTTAAAGAGATGGTGGGCGGCGTATCATGGGGTTATCTCGAAGAGCCTCTTCGTTCGACGCTTTGCACCAATATGGCGCAGCTTTCGGCCAGCGCTAGCCTACGTTGCGCCGCGCATGAATATCGCTTGGTTGCATCCGGCCACACCCATTTCGTGCTGTATAACAAACTCATGCCATGGGACCACGCCGCAGGCTGGCTGATCCATCGCGAAGCGGGCGGCTATTCCGCGCGCTTTGACGGCAGCGCCTATCAGCCTGCGCTCTACACAGGCGGTCTACTATGCACAACCGATGAAGCAAGTTGGCATATTTTAGCCAACGGGCTTTTAAAGCCAAGATCGGCATAGGATATCCAATGGCACGCGCCTTTCTCATCGTCATGGATTCGGTCGGTTGTGGCGGCGCACCGGATGCAGCGTCTTATGGCGATCAAGGATCAGACACGCTAGGCCATATCGCTGAAGCCTGCGCGAAGGGCTTGGGCGATCAGACAGGCTTGCGCGCAGGCCCGCTAACGCTGCCGTTCTTATCGTCACTAGGCTTACGTGAAGCGTGCAACGCATCAACAGGCTTCGAGCTACCGATTGCACGTTCCGAGATGCGTGGCCAATGGGGCTATGGCGTTGAAACCTCCAAAGGCAAAGATACGGTTTCCGGCCATTGGGAAATTGCGGGCGCGCCCGCGGATTTTATCTTCGGCTATTTCACGAAAACCGAACACTCTTTTCCGCCCGAACTCATCGCTGCCATTACAACCGAAGCCAAGCTCCCTGGCATTTTAGGCGATTGTCATGCCTCCGGTACCGCCATTATCGAAGCACTGGGTGCCGAGCATGTCGCAAGCGGCAAGCCGATCTTCTACACCTCCGCCGATAGCGTGCTACAAATCGCAGCGCATGAAGAAAGCTTCGGGCTCGATAATCTTTATACGCTCTGCCGCTTGGTGCGCCGCCATGTTGATCCGTTGAAAATTGGTCGGGTGATTGCACGCCCGTTTATCGGTTCAAAGGAGGAAGGGTTTCACCGCACCGGCAACCGCAAAGATTTCGCCATTCCACCACCCGACAACACCATCCTCGATCGTGCGGCCGAGGCCCAACGCGATATCGCCACCATCGGCAAAATCGGCGATATTTTCACCCATCGCAACACGGGCCGCGAAGTCAAAGCCAATGGGAATATGGCGCTGTTTGATGCGATGCTGCCGGAAGTGGATCGCCTCGCCGAGGGCGGTTTTCTGTTTGCCAATTTTGTCGATTTCGATTCTGAATTCGGCCATCGCCGCGATGTGGCGGGCTATGCCGCCTGCTTAGAAGCCTTTGATCGCCGCTTGCCCGAGCTAGAAGCCAAACTCAAACCCGGCGATCTCGTCATCCTCACCGCCGATCACGGCAATGACCCGACATGGGCAGGGACGGATCACACCCGCGAGCATGTGCCCATTCTCTGCTTCGGTCCAGAGCTTCAGCCGCGCGCGCTTGGTGCGCGAGAAACCTTTGCCGACATAGGCGAGACCGCCGCCCAATGGCTCGGCTTGCCGAAAGGCGCACACGGAAAAGGGTGGATTTAATCCCTTCCCGTCCTTGCGAGCGAACGCGAAGCAACCCAGCTGATGCTGAAGGAAGAAGTGGGCCGGAACCGCCGCAGCACAAAAACTGTCTGTTAACTGGATTGCTTCGCTTTCGCTCGCAAGGACGACACTCAACATCAATCGCCCCCACACAATTTAGGTGGAAAACACGCTCCCACCCTGCCCCTTGCGTGAATTGCGGATCGTCAGAGACAGGCAGAGCGCCTAAACTGCCTCCATTGAACAAAATCCCGTGAGGCAAACATGCAAGGCGTTACCGTTGTTGACCATCCCCTCGTCCAGCACAAACTAACCTTGATGCGGGATAAGGACCGTTCAACCACGAATTTCCGTCAGCTCCTAAACGAAATCGGCATGTTGCTCGCCTATGAAGTGACCCGCGATCTGCCGCTTGAGCTTGTCGAGGTGGAAACCCCGCTTGAGAAAACCATGAAGCCGATGATTGCCGGCAAAAAGCTCGTTTTCGCCCCCATCTTGCGCGCGGGCGTCGGCTTTTTGGATGGCATGCTCACCCTCGTTCCATCCGCCCGCGTCGCCCATATTGGGCTCTATCGCGATCCGGAAACCCTCACTGCGGTTGAATATTATTTCAAAGCGCCAAGCGATGTCGCCGAGCGCATGGTCATCGTTATGGACCCGATGCTCGCCACCGCCAATTCGGCGATCGCAGCGGTAGACCGCCTCAAAGCCCGCGGCGTCACCGATTTGCGCTTCGTCTGCCTGCTTGCTGCCCCCGAAGGCATCGCCAAATTTACCACCGCTCATCCGGATGTGCCGGTGTGGACGGCGGCGATTGATAGCCATTTGAACGACCACGGCTATATCGTGCCGGGTCTGGGCGATGCAGGGGATCGGATGTACGGGACGAAGTGAGAGGGCGACGCCTTATTTTTGTGCCGCAATCCATTCCTTCAAAGCAGCATCAACGCGCGTTTGCCAGCCTTTACCTGTACTCCGAAAATAATCGAGTACCTCCGGCGAAAAGCGGATCGAGCGCAATTGTTTTGGGTTGTCCGATAGAGGCCTGCCGCCGCGCTTGGCTTTGGCAAACCATTCTTCCGTCAATTCAACCGTAGCGGGATCATTCATAATGCCCGCATTAATCGCCGCGTCCTCCTGAGGTGTTGGAGGTACGATCCGACGACCCGTTCTAGAAGTGAGCGATGTAGGCTTTGACTTCGCGGTCATTGGCTTTCCTCAACGAGATGATCCGACGAACGGAACCACGGTCGGTATAGATGGCAACGAAAAGACGTTGTCCAATTGGCGCAATCGCGATCATCCGATTTTCGCCATAGGCTTTGCGACGGTCTTCGCTAATGAACGCCTCTACCCACACCAGATGCTCGGCCTCGGCCAAGGAAGTGCCGTGCTTTTCCTGATTTATAACATCTTTTGCCGGATCAAAGCTGATCACTAATCGCATTCTGATAATCCATGCGGCTCAAAAAATCAAGTATTTGTAGCTACAAAAACTAACTTAAGATACGCCGGTAATCAGATTTTTGTTTTGGCTTTAATGGGAGCCCTACCCCATCGCCTCCGCGCGATAAGGATGCGCTGGATAGACCCCCAAAATCTTCACTTCTCGCGAGAAGAACTCCAACTCCTCCAGCGCGAGTTTCAGATTGGGGTCATCTGGATGCCCATCCACATCCGCCAAAAACTGCGTGGCGGAAAACGAGCCATCGACCATATAGCTTTCAAGCTTCGTCATATTCACGCCATTGGTCGCAAAGCCGCCGAGCGCTTTATACAAAGCGGCGGGCACGTTGCGGACGCGGAAGAGGAAGGTGGTTACCGTTGGGCCATTGTTCGGTGCCGCCCATTTCGGCTCCTTTGAGAGCACGATAAAGCGTGTGGTGTTGTTTTCTGAATCCTCGACATTTTCGGCCAGAGTCTCAAGCCCGTAGATTTTTCCGGCCAGTGCAGTGGCCAGCGAGGCACGCGTTTTATCGCCCCATTCGGAAACTTCCCGCGCCGAGCCTGCGGTATCGCCCGCGATCACCGCTTTCAGCCCATATTGGCGGATGATTTTGCGGCATTGGCCGAGCGCATGCACATGGCTGTGCACGCTTTTCAAATCCCCGATCTTCGTGCCCTTGACGCCAAGCAATTGAAAATGGATCGGCAAAAAATACTCGCCAATAATATGTAAGCCCGATTGCGGCAGGAAGTGATGGATATCCGCCACGCGCCCTGCGAGTGAATTCTCAATCGGGATCATGCCGAGGCTGGCCGTACCATCGATGATCGCGGCGAACGCATCTTCAAACGAGGCGCAAGGGAGCGGCGTCCAATCGGGAAACACATCGCGGCAGGCAATATCGGAATTGGCACCCGGCTCGCCCTGATAGGCAATCAATTTATTCTCAGTCATTTCTCAATGCACCTTAGGGCGGTTAGCGAGTATGGCACGGGCGCGTTCAAGGTCATGCGGCGCGTCGACGCCCAGCGGTACATCATCCACCAAGGCAATGTCGATCCGCATTCCGGCCTCGAGCGCGCGTAATTGTTCGAGACGTTCCCGAATCTCGAGCGGCGATGGCGGCAGCGACACAAACCGCCGCAAGGCCGTCCGCCGCCAGGCATAGAGCCCGATATGGTGATAGAGCGGCCCCGGCCCGGTCGGCGCGGTCGCGCGCGTAAAATACAGCGCGCGCATCAGCCCGGGCGCTATTTCGGAGCACACGGCTTTGACCACATTCGGGTCGGTCTTTTCCTCTTCGCGATGAATTTCCACCGCCAAAGTTACAATGTCCACCGCCGGATTGGATAAAGGCGGCACCGATGCGGCAATCGCGCGCGGGTCAATGGTCGGTAGATCGCCTTGCACATTGACCACCACATCATGCCGCCCCTCGGGATCGAACGCTTCAACCGCCTCAAAAATCCGGTCCGAGCCGGAGGGATGGTCCGCGCGGGTCAAAACGGCAATTCCGCCCACTTTTTCGATGGCCGCGATAATTTCCGGCGTATCGGTGGCCACCACCACGGGTCCGAGCCCCGTTTCCATGGCGCGCCGCCAGACATGGACAATCATCGGTTCGCCGCCAATATCGGCCAAAGGCTTGCCGGGAAGACGGGTGGAGGCCATGCGGGCGGGGATCAAAATGACAGGATCAGACATCAGATTTTCTTGTTTTGGTTACCGTTAATGTAAAAAAGAGCAGAACTGATAAAAAGTATCAGCTGGAAATCGCTTATACGAGTTGCCAAGACCGGCGCAAAGCGGGTAATCGGGTGCGATAGAAATTTTGGGCGGCCCGTCTTAAACGGGCTACCCGTCACTTGGCCGCGAAATGACATTGTCGGAGCTTCGGAATGGACTCGTTTGAACTCAACAAAATCACTGGTGCCATTCTGGGCGTCCTGTTGCTTGTTATGGGAACCGGCATCGTCGCCGAGGGCATCTTTGCAGGCCCGAAGGTCAAGGTCGAGGGCTATGAGCTTCCGGGCGGCGAAGCCAAGGAAGCCGCTCCCGCTGCTGAAGCCAAGGCTGGTCCAACCGACGCGCCGATCGCTGAACGCCTCAAAGTAGCCGATGCGAAGCGCGGCGAAGCTGGCGTAAAGGCATGCCAAGCCTGCCATAATTTCGAAAAGGGTGCCGCTGCCAAGGTTGGCCCAGCGCTTTACGGCGTTGTTGATCGCGTCAAGGGCTCGATGGCGGGCTTCAACTATTCAGCCGGCCTGAAAGAGCGCGCTGGCAAGGGCGAGAAGTGGGATTACGCCTCGCTTGACGCCTTTATCACCAATCCAAAGGCTTACATCGCCGGCACCGCCATGGGCTATGCTGGCTTGGCGGACGGTGCCAAGCGCGCCGACATCATCGCCTATCTGCGGTCGCTGTCAGAGAGCCCATCGCCCCTGCCATAATCGGCAAGCAATGGCATTAAATTCAAAAACGCTCCCTAACGGGGGCGTTTTTTTATGCAGATGGCGGTTGCCCCGCTTAAATCCACAACTTAGGGTGCCTCTATGACCGATCTTGCAAGCCTCATCCAATCCGGCAGCCAAAACCTTTGGCTCTTTATTCCCAGCGCCATAGTACTTGGCGCGTTGCACGGGCTTGAGCCCGGCCATTCCAAAACCATGATGGCCGCCTTCATCATCGCCGTTCGCGGCACGGTCGGTCAGGCCATTCTGCTTGGGCTTGCGGCAACCCTGTCGCATACGGCCATCGTCTGGATCATTGCGCTTGCAGGCTTACATTTTGGCCAAGGAATTACGTCCGAATCCACCGAGCCCTATTTGCAGATCGCCTCTGGCGTGATCATCTTGGCCATCGCGCTATGGATGATCTGGCGCACCTGGCAGGATCGCCGTCCGCAGGATCATGGTCATCACGGCGGACATGGGCATCATGGTTCACACGGATCGCACGGTTCACATGGGTCACACGGTTCGCACGGGTCACACGGTCACCATGATCACGCCGTTAGCACCACGGCATTAAACACCGAGGCCCTCCAGCTGCCGGAAGACGCCTATTCCGACGCTCATGCCCGTATGCACGCCGAAGACATCCAGCGCCGCTTTGCGGGCCGCACGGCAACGACAGGGCAAATCGTTTTATTCGGCCTGACGGGCGGCCTTATTCCCTGCCCGGCATCGGTAACCGTTCTGTTGATCTGCCTTCAATTGAAACAAATAACCATGGGCGCACTCTTGGTGCTCTGCTTTTCAATCGGCCTCGCCGTAACCATGGTAACGGTTGGCGCCGCCGCAGCCTTGGGCGTCCGCCACGCCTCGGGACGCTTCAAAAACCTCAGCCAATGGGCCGACAACGCGCCCTATCTTTCGAGCGCGTTGATCATTCTCGTTGGCCTTTACACGCTGTGGATCGGTGTATCGGGTTTAAGCCACATCGCGGCTTGAACCCGCTTATTCCGCAGCCTCTAAAGCAGCCTGTGGCGGTGTATATTTCAGGATCGGATTTCTCGCAGCCCGCGTCTCATCCATTCGCCGTACCGGTGCGTGATAGGGAGCGCCTGTAAACCGCTCCGTCTCACCGCGTTTTACCGACATAGCGAGGTCACGCAGGGTTGCGATGAAAAGATCCAGCGACGCGCGACTTTCGCTTTCTGTTGGCTCAATCAACATCGCACCATGCACCACAAGCGGGAAATACACCGTCATGGGATGATAGCCCTCGTCGATCATGGCTTTCGCAAAATCGAGCGTTGTCACGCCCGTATCTTTCAGCCACGCATCATCAAACAGCACTTCATGCATGCAAGGCCTGTTGCCGAAGGGCAGCGACATGAGATCAGCCAAACAGGCTCGAACGTAATTAGCATTCAGCACCGCATCTTCGGACGCCTGCCGCAATCCATCCGCGCCATGCGAAAGCATATAAGACAGCGCCCGCACATACATGCCCATCTGGCCATGAAATGCCGTCATCCGGCCAAACGCATGCGCGCCATGGTTTGCGGCATCCGCTTCGCTTTCAACGAGCTCAAAGCCAACCTCGGTATGCCGCACAAACGGCACAGGCGCAAAAGGCGCAAGCAGCTCGGAGAGCACAACCGGACCCGCGCCCGGGCCCCCACCGCCATGCGGCGTCGAGAAGGTTTTGTGCAGATTGATATGCATCGCATCCACGCCCAAATCGCCGGGTCTTGCTTTGCCGACAATCGCGTTGAAATTCGCACCATCCGCATAAAAATATCCGCCCGCCGCATGGATCGCATCGGCAATGGCCACGACGTCTTTTTCAAACAACCCGCAGGTATTCGGATTGGTCAACATGATCGCCGCCGTATCAGGGCCAGCGAGCGATGCAACAACGGCAGGATCAACCGTCCCATCCTCCCGCACCGGCACAGGCTTGACGATAAAATGGATCAACGCTGCCGTGGCTGGGTTAGTACCATGCGCGGAATCAGGAACCAAAACAACATTGCGTGTAGCCGATTCACCTTTGGCGGCAATCGCAGCCTTAATCGCCATCATCCCGCACAATTCACCATGCGCGCCCGCTTTCGGAGAAAGCGCAACCGCATCCATTCCGGTTAATTCCATCAACCAATGCGAGAGCGTGTGCATCACCTCCAACGCACCTTGGATGGTCGATACAGGTTGCAACGGATGCACATCGCTAAAGCCCGGCATGCGTGCGATTTTTTCATTCAACCGCGGATTATGTTTCATCGTGCACGAGCCCAACGGAAACAGGCCCGTATCAATGCCATAATTTTTTTGGCTCAACCGCACATAATGCCGCATCGCCTCAGGCTCCGAGAGGCCCGGTAGACCAATCTCGCTTTGACGTTCTAAACCGCCCAAGCGCGATGTGAACGGTCTTGGCGCTTCATAATCAACACCAGTTGTCTCAAGCCTTCCCGTTTCAAAAATCAAAGGTTCGATTTGCGAAAGGGCTTTGTTGCCGGTGAAAGTTGGATGCTCGCTCTGGGCTGCAACACCCGGCGTTGTTGGGCGTCCTTGGCGGTTTAACATGACAAAACCTCCTTCAAGGCATCGACAAAGGCTTGCCGATCCTCGTCACTGTTCACTTCCGTATTGGCAACCAGCACCACATCATCGAGCCCTGCATGCGGCAAAAGCCGCGACACAGGCACTCCGGCCATGACATGTCTTGATGCAAGCTGCTCCACAATATGCGCCGCATCACCCGGCAGCCGGACGGCAAACTCATTGAAGAAGCTTTGGTTCAAAACCGATACGCCCTTTATAGCGCTTAATTGATCGACCAGTTTAACCGCATTGGCATGATTAATTTCGGCAACACGCTTTAATCCTGCTTGTCCAAGTAAAGACATGTGGATCGTAAAAGCCAAGGTACAAAGCCCTGAATTGGTGCAGATATTCGACGTCGCTTTATCGCGACGAATATGTTGTTCGCGCGTTGATAAAGTAAGCACAAAGCCGCGTGTACCATCCGCATCTACCGTCTCACCACAAAGCCTACCCGGCATTTGACGGACATACTGCGATTTTGTTGCAAAGAGCCCCACATAAGGCCCGCCAAAATTCAAAGCATTACCGATCGATTGGCCTTCACCAACCACAATATCCGCGCCCATTTCACCGGGCGGAGTAATGAGACCCAGCGACATCACTTCGGTAAATACCGCAATCAACAACGCGCCATTGGCATGGCATTTATCGGCAATCGCACGAAGGTCGCGGAGATTGCCAAAAAAGTCAGGCGTCTGAACAACCACGCATGAAACCGTGTTATCGATTTGGCTAAGAATATCTTCGCTCGCCACCACATCTGGCGGCAACGTGACACATTCAGCTTGCGCCATATCCGAGAGCGTTTGTACCACATCGGCATAATGCGGATGAAGCCCACCCGATAAAATCGCCTTGTTGCGCTTGGTAATGCGGTGCGCCATCAGCACCGCTTCGCCGCATCCGGTTGAGCCATCATACATCGACGCATTGGCCACATCCATGCCCGTGAGCGCCGCCACTTGCGTCTGGAACTCAAACAAATACTGCAAGGTCCCCTGCGCGATTTCGGGCTGATAGGGCGTGTAGCTCGTCAAAAATTCCGAGCGTTGAATCAAATGATCGACCGTCGCAGGAATGTGATGCTTATACGCACCAGCACCCACAAAAAACGGCACAGATGATGCCGCCACACTGCGGGCAGACATGCGCCCCATGAGACGCTCCACTTCCAACTCGCCTTTATGCAAAGGCAATTTAGGAAGGTGCTTTAAAAGCTTATTCGAAGGAATATCGGCAAACAACGCGTCAATCTGATCGACGCCAATTTTAGCCAACATTCCCGAACGATCTTCCGACGTCAGCGGCAAATAACGCATAGCGTATACTCCGAAATGATACTCAGTGAATCGACGCGAGATAGGCTTTGTAATCGGCCTCGCTCATCAAGCCCGCCAATTCGGAAGGATCGGACAGTTTCACCTTCATGAACCATCCCGATCCTTCAGGATCTTCATTGATGGCCCCAGGCTGCGCCTCAAGCGCCGAATTGATCTCGGCTACTTCGCCAGAGACAGGCGCGTAAACCTCGCTTGCCGCCTTTACGCTTTCAACAACGGCCGCCTCATCGCCTTTAGCGAGGGTCTTGCCAAGCTTCGGCAATTCAACAAACACGACATCGCCCAACTGGCTTTGCGCATAATCCGAAATGCCGACAATAGCGACATCACCATCCATCCGAATATATTCATGATCTTTCGTATATTTTGTATCACCCATCTGATGTTCCTTTCGTTTCTTATGATTGAGTTAATTGCGATGAAAGCGATGCGGTACAAAAGGCATCGCCACAATGGAGGCGGGCATCGACGTGCCGCGCACCATCAAATGAACTTTCGTGCCAATGGATGAATGCGCCGTATCCACATATCCCATCGCGCACGGACCATTGAGCGTCGGGCCAAATCCGCCCGATGTCACAACGCCAATTTTCACACCGTCTTCGGATGTAATTTCGGTGCCTTCACGCGCGGGCGCTCGACCTTCCGGTAAAAGACCAACACGCTTACGTGCCGGTCCTTCTTTCAATTCTCGGCTGACCCGCTCAAAGCCCGGAAAGCCGCCTTCTTCGCGACGGCGCTTTTGGATCGACCATTGAATAGAAGCTTCAACAGGTGATGTCGTGACATCAAGCTCGTGACCGTAAAGGCATAGGCCCGCTTCAAGCCTCAGCGAATCGCGCGCACCAAGCCCGATGGGTTTGACTTC
>CANGLU010000033.1 GCA_947455025.1 Hyphomicrobiales bacterium | reverse complement strand
TGGTCTGTTGCACGTCACCGACATGGCATGGCGCCGCGTCAACCATCCGTCCGAAGTGGTGACCATCGGTCAGCAGCTCAAGGTTAAGATCATCAAGATCAACCATGACACGCACCGCATCTCGCTCGGCATCAAGCAATTGCTGGCTGATCCGTGGGAAGCAATTGAAGCGAAATATCCGCTCAATTCGCGCTTCTCGGGTCGCGTCACGAACATCACCGACTACGGTGCATTCGTTGAATTGGAACCAGGCATTGAAGGCCTGATCCACGTCTCCGAAATGTCCTGGACGAAGAAGAACGTGCATCCTGGCAAGATCGTTTCGACCTCGCAAGAAGTCGAAGTGCAGATCCTCGAAGTGGATTCGTCGAAGCGCCGCATCTCGCTTGGTCTCAAGCAGACCTTGCAGAACCCATGGGAAGCGTTTGCTGAGAAGTACCCAGCAGGCAGCGTTGTTGAAGGCGAAGTGAAGAACAAGACCGAATTCGGTCTCTTCATCGGCCTTGAAGGCGATGTCGACGGTATGGTCCATCTCTCCGATCTCGACTGGAACCGCCCAGGCGAACAGGTGATCGAAGAGTATAAAAAGGGCGATATGGTCAAGGCTCAGGTTCTCGACGTCGATGTCGAGAAGGAGCGCATCTCGCTTGGCGTGAAGCAGATGGGCGGCGACAAGTTCGCCGAAGCTGCGGACGCACCAGGCAGCGACCTCAAGAAGAACGCCATCGTCACCTGCGAAGTGGTGGAAGTGAAGGAAGCCGGTCTCGACGTGAAGATCGTTGGCACCGAATTCATGACCTTCATCAAGCGCGGCGATTTGGCCCGTGATCGTGCTGAACAGCGTCCAGAGCGCTTTGCAGCCGGCGAAAAGATTGACGCCCGCGTCATTCTGTTCGACCGCAAGGCCCGCAAGGTGCAGGTCTCGATCAAGGCTCTTGAAATGGCCGAAGAGAAGGAAGCGATTGCTCAGTACGGCTCAGCCGATGCTGGCGCGTCCCTCGGCGACATTTTGGGCGCGGCTTTGAAGAAGAAGTCGGGCGAGTAATCGACCCTTTCTCTTCTTTCCTTAAAATTGAGCCCCCGCATGGAGAACTTCATGCGGGGGTTTTTCTTTTCGGGTTAGGCGTTTCACACACCCGCGATATTGACGCGCAAGGATAGTGCGGCCTACCTAAACGTGTATCATTCAACATGAATGGACAAAGGGGACTATGATGTATCGTTCAACCACCCGCGGTATTCAGATCACGGTTGAACCGGCCTATATGGCCGAACAATCTTTGCCGCAAAGCGGGCGGTATTTCTGGTCCTATACGATCGAGATCGCCAATCTCGGCGAGGAGACGGTGACGCTGCTCAGCCGGTATTGGAAAATCACCGATGGCAATGGCAAAATCCAGGAAGTACGCGGCGAGGGCGTGGTGGGAGAGCAGCCAACCATCGGCCCCGGTTCCTCCTTCACCTATACGAGCGGTTGCCCGCTAGAGACCCCTCAGGGCATCATGGTGGGCGCTTATGTCATGGAAGGACCGGGCGGCGAGATGTTCTCGGTCGATATTCCGGCGTTTTCGCTTGATTTGCCAACGGCTGCGCGGGTGCTGCATTAAGGGCGTAAGGCGGTAGCGCTTTCTCATCCGTCATTGCGAGCGAGAGCGAAGCAACCCAGCTAGCTGACATTACTTGAGCGGAATGGTTGCCATGCGTGGTTCTTCCCCACCATCAACTGGGTTGCTTCGCTCTCGCTCGCAATGACGGTGTTGGATGCGTATTCCGGTTTTTACGAATCCGTCTTCCCCAAGGCCCGCCGCTCCAATAGGGCGCTGAGTGTCATAACCTCCGTATGGGCATCTTCAAGCATCGAAGCGAAGAGCGTGGCGGCATCCACCGCTGCTGGATCGTCCTGATCATGAAACGTCGCTTCATTGCGCAACGCCACCATCGCGCTGTTCAACGCGAGCGCGAAGGATTCGAGTGTGTTGAAAAAAGTTTGTGGTTTTGAAAAATCGATCGATGGCATGTCGGCTCCCCTTTCTTCCCGGATGAGAGAATGGCCCCAGCGCAAAACCGCGCTGGTGCCGGGGTGTTAACAAGCCACAAAGACATGACCGCGACGCTTTTAGTCTCGCGACCTGGACATAACGCCGCCACCCCGACGTGAGGGCGTCAGGGCAGTTTGGTGACGGCAGATGCGCTGCCGATCTTTGTGGGGTTGTTAAGCCCCGAGCCATGCGAATACATGACCTAAGGAAAAGTAAAGCAAACCCCGCACCAAAACGCAAATCGCCCAACGCATGAACGCGGACTTGCGACGTTAGACACGAAAGGATGAGATAGGGTTAGAAGAACGAAGGGTATTTAATTCAATTGCGTTGCAACCCGCCACGGCCTTCATCGAGAGGCTAACTTTGCCGTGCTCGTCGCAGCTCGAGAGCTTAAACTTATCTTATCGGCGATAGACGTCTTTTCGGTTGCCGATGCGGGTCACGAGAATGCGTAGGACGCGGTCCTCGATGCAGGCAATAATTCGCCAATCGCCAACGCGGTATTTCCAAAACTCTCCCAACTTGGAGCCTTTGAGCGCTTCTCCTATGCTGCGGGGGTTATCGAGCTGGGCAACTCGTCCGTGCAGGAAAGTGAGGATGCGACGCGCGATTTGCGGATCAATTTTGCTTAGCTCGCGGTCGACGGCTGGGTCGATTTCAATCTTCCAAACCATAGCGCTTCATCATTTCTTCAAGCGGTATGGTTTGGGTTTTGCCTGCACGAATATCGATCAGGCGTTGTTCTGCAAGATACAAATCTTCAAGATCATCCAAGTGCTCAAGAATCGCTTCGCGGGCGTAGAATGTTTTGGAACGCCCTGTGGCCTTTGCCAGCGCTTCGAGGCGGTTTTCAATGTCGACCGGCAGACGGATGGCAAGCATTTTGGGCTCCTGAGTTACCGTGCTATACACGTATAGCATTGGATATCGCAAAGCGCTAGAGTCTCAAAAAATTTCCAAATAAACGATCATAAGCCCGGTCATCAACTCGATTGTTGACGATATAAAAAAGGCGGCCCGAAGGCCGCCTTTTTAAAGGTTTTAGCAGAAGCGCTAATTATTCGGCCGTGCCTTCAGCGGCAGCCTTGGCTTCCAGATCTTCGCCCGTTACTTGGTCGACGGCCTTCATCGAGAGGCGAACCTTGCCGCGCTCGTCGAAGCCCAACAGCTTGACCTTGACCTTATCGCCTTCCTTCACAACGTCCGTGACTTTGTTCACGCGCGCGGCTGCGAGCTGCGAGATGTGGACGAGGCCGTCTTTGGCGCCGAAGAAGTTGACGAAAGCGCCGAATTCGGCGGTTTTCACAACCGTGCCTTCATAGATCATGTTGAGCTCTGGCTCGGATGCAATCGACTTAATCCAGTTGATCGCAGCCGTGATCGAAGCGCCATCGGAAGAAGCGATCTTCACGGTGCCGTCGTCCTCGATATTGATCTTCGCGCCCGTCTTTTCGACGATTTCGCGGATGACCTTGCCGCCGGTGCCGATCACTTCGCGGATCTTGTCGGTTGGGATCTTCATCGTCTCGATGCGGGGTGCATATTGACCGAGCTCGGCGCGAGCACCGGCAAGACCCTTGGCCATTTCGCCCAAGATATGCAAACGGCCATCTTTGGCCTGATGCAACGCGACCTTCATGATCTCTTCGGTGATACCGGCGATCTTGATGTCCATTTGCAACGAGGTGACGCCATTTTCGGTTCCTGCCACCTTGAAATCCATGTCGCCGAGGTGATCCTCGTCGCCAAGAATGTCGGAGAGAACGGCAAAGCGCTCGCCTTCAAGGATAAGACCCATCGCGATACCAGCGATTGGGCTCTTCAACGGCACGCCAGCATCCATCAGAGCAAGCGATGAACCGCAAACGGTGGCCATCGACGACGAACCATTCGACTCGGTGATCTCGGAGACCAAACGGATCGTGTAGGGGAACTCGTGATGCGCTGGGAGCATCGGACGAACCGCGCGCCAAGCGAGCTTGCCATGGCCGATTTCGCGGCGACCTGGCGAACCCATACGGCCCGTTTCACCGACCGAGTAGGGAGGGAAGTTGTAATGCAGCAAGAAGGTTTCTTTGTAGGTGCCTTCAAGCGAGTCGATGAACTGCTCGTCATCGGCTGTGCCAAGCGTTGCAACGACCATCGCCTGCGTTTCACCGCGGGTGAAGAGCGCTGAACCATGGGCGCGTGGCAAAATACCGGCTTCGGCAATGATTGGACGAACGGTCACGAGATCGCGACCATCGATGCGCTTCTTGGTGTCCAAAATGTTCCAGCGAACGATTTTCGCTTCGACTTCCTTGAACACGCCGCCGACCAAAGTGGGTGCGAGTGGCTCGGCAACGCCTTCGCCACAGAATGCATCCATGACCTTTGATTTGGCAGCCGATACCTTGTTCTGGCGTTCCTGCTTGGCAGGCGTCGTGAAGGCATCGCGAAGCTCGGCTTCAACGAGCTTCAAGATTTTGCCTTCGAGTTCCGAATGATCTGGCGTTGTGAAATCGCGCGGCTCTTTCGCGGCAACTTCAGCAAGCTTGATGATCGCATCGATCACGGGCTGGAAGCCGGTGTGGCCGTGCATGACGGCGCCGAGCATGATTTCTTCGGAAAGCTCTTTGGCTTCCGATTCAACCATCAACACGGCGTCCGTTGTGCCGGCAACGACAAGGTCGAGAACCGAGTCGGCCATTTCGGCGAGTGTCGGGTTCAAGCGGAACTGGCCGTTGATGTAACCAACGCGGGCTGCACCGACGGGGCCCATGAAAGGCACGCCGGAAAGCGTCAACGCTGCCGAGGCTGCAACCATCGCCACGATATCGGGATCGTTTTCAAGGTCATGCGCCAAAACGGTCACGACGACTTGCGTCTCGTTGCGATAGCCTTCGACGAAGAGCGGGCGAATAGGGCGATCGATCAAACGGGAAACAAGCGTTTCCTTTTCCGATGGGCGGCCTTCGCGCTTGAAATAACCACCCGGAATGCGGCCTGCGGCAAACGCTTTTTCCTGATAGTTCACGGTCAATGGGAAGAAATCGATGCCAGGCTTGGCGTCTTTGGCGGAAACAACGGTGGCCAAGACGGTCGTTTCGCCATAGGTGGCGAGCACGGCGGCATCGGCCTGACGCGCGATGCGTCCGGTCTCCAGGGTCAGCTTGCGGCCAGCCCAGGTGAGTTCTACTTTTTGGATATCAAACATAGGTGTCTTGTCACTTCTCTGATTTGCCTCAGAAGAGACCACGAGCAAGACGGCGGGAGGCTGGCTATACGAGGACGCCAGCATCCGGCGATCCTGCCATGATCGTCATAGAGAGGCAGGGTTTAAGGATGCCGGCACCCTGCCGAACACCCCGGGAAAGAGAAGCAGGCGACCGGATCGCCGTCTGCTTCCTAAACCGCAACTAAGCCCAAAAGGGTTGCTGCGCGATTAACGGTCTTAGCGACGGATGCCCAAACGCTCGATGATCGAACGATAGCGGGCTTCATCCTTGCCCTTGACGTAATCAAGGAGCGAACGACGCTGCGACACCATCTTCAACAAACCACGACGCGAATGGTTATCCTTCGCATGGCTCTTGAAATGGCCGGTGAGATTGGTGATGCGCTCGGTGAGGATCGCGATCTGAACTTCAGGCGAACCGGTATCACCGGCAACCGTTGCATATTGCTTCACAAGCTCTTGCTTGCGTTCTGGCGTAATCGACATCGGATGATCCTTTATTGTTAGAAAACAAAGGCTAAGGAGCCCTATCCTCCGTCACAGGGCCGGGCCGGGATGTCGTCCAGCACGGTCCACGCAAACGGAAACGGCGGAGACCAATCCCCGCGCGCTGCGGGGACATATACACGATTGTGAGGAGAATGCGAGAGGAAAAGACGGCAATCGGGGCGCTTACAAATTAAACACCCGGTTCGGCACCAGCGAGCCGTGCTCGATCACACCAATCGCCACAACGACACCATTTTGCGTGGCATATGCCGTTGCGCCTTCCTCAGGCGCGTCTGCGCCGTGTACAATGACTGACTGGCCGCGCTTGAGCCTGAGCGCGCCATCGGAGGTTACGCGCACGCAGGGTAATTCCAAAAGTCCGGTATCGACGCTGCGCAAGGCTTGGAAAACCGCTTCCGGATCGGCTTCTAACGCCGCCATCGTTACGGAATTAGCCTCGGTGAAGGGGCCGACGCGGGTGCGGCGGAGGGCTGAGACGTAACCGAGCGACCCGAGCATGCGGCCCAAATCGCGGGCGATGGCGCGGACATAGGTGCCTTTGCCACATTCGGCTTCAAGCTGGGCGGATTGGCCGTCATAGGCAACAAGACGCAGCGCATGGATTTCAACGATGCGGGGTTGCAATTCAACCGTTTCGCCGCCGCGCGCCAAATCATAAGCGCGCTCGCCATCCACTTTGATCGCCGAATAACGCGGCGGCACTTGGGTAATCGCCCCGATAAAATGGGGTAACGCTGCGAGGATTTCAGCCTCGCTTGGGCGTTTGTCGCTGGTACCAACAATCCGGCCTTCGGCATCATCGGTATCGGTTTCGGTGCCAAAACTGACCGTAAACGCGTAGGCTTTTTCGCCATCCACCACGTAAGGGACAGTTTTAGTGGCCTCGCCAAAGGCCAAAGGTAAAAGGCCCGATGCGAGCGGATCCAGCGTTCCGGCGTGACCTGCTTTTTTGGCGTTCAGCATGCGGCGAACCACGGCAACGGCGTGGGTGGATGTCATGCCGAAAGGCTTATCGAGCACAATCCAACCATGCCGATCAGCGCGGTGTTTTTTTGGCGCGTTCATGGGGGATTAGTCCTCGTCCGTCTCGTCGCTGTCGTAGCGGCTTGCGAGATCACGCTGCACTTCGGGACGACGCAGGAGAGCATCGATTTTGGCTGCTGCTTCGAGTGTCTCATCGGGACGGAATCGGACATTGGGCGCGAATTTCAAATTCACTTTGCGCGCAATTTCGGTGCGGAAAAGACCGCTATATTTGCCCAACGCCTTAATCACAGCGGCCTCTTGCGTCTCGTCATGCAAGGAGATGTAAGCGGTGGCGATTTTAAGATCTGGCGAGAGGCGCACTTCCGGAACCGTGATAATAGCGCTCTCGATCACCGGATCGATAATTTCACCCCGGCGCAGGAGTTCCGCAATCGCATGGCGAACCAATTCTCCGACGCGCAATTGGCGTTGCGAAGGACCACGAGGGGCGTCTTGTTTGTGTTTCATGTCGAGACCGCCATTCCGGGCTGGGACCGGATAAAGGGGTTAAAGGGGAAAGAGGGCCCGGTTGATACCGAGCCCTCGAATAACATTACAGCGAACGACGGATTTCTTCGACGCGGTAGCACTCGATGATGTCGCCTTCGCGCATGTCTTGGTAGTTTTCGAACGCCATACCGCATTCTTGGCCCGAGCCGACATCCTTGACCTCGTCCTTGAAACGCTTGAGCGTCGAGAGCTTGCCTTCGTGGATCACGACATTGTCGCGGATCAAGCGAACATGGGCGCCACGCTCGACACGACCGTCTTGCACCAAGCAACCGGCAACCTTGCCGACCTTCGAAACGCCGAAGACCTGAAGGATGCGGGCTTCGCCGAGACGCTCTTCGCGCAGCGTTGGAGCAAGCAGTCCAGACATCGCCTTTTTGATATCATCGACGAGATCGTAAATGATGTTGTAATAGCGAATTTCGGTGCCGGAACGCTCGGCTGCGTCACGTGCTTCTTTATTCGCACGCACGTTAAAGCCAATGATCGCAGCGCCTGACGCTTCTGCCAAGGTCACATCGGACTCATTGATTCCGCCGACACCCGAATGGATGATGCGGGCACCCACTTCGTCGGTGCCGAGCTTTTCAAGCGAGTTGATAATCGCTTCGACCGAACCCTGCACATCGCCCTTAATAAGCAATGGGAATTCCTTGCGGCCCGATGCTTTCAGCTGGCTCATCATATCGGTGAGCGAACCACGGGCAGCACCTGCGCGCACTGAGTTCCGCTCGCGCTTTTGACGCTGACGGTATTCGGTAATTTCACGCGCACGGGCTTCTGATTCAACCACAGCCAAACGATCGCCCGCTTCTGGCGCGCCGTTAAAGCCGAGAACTTCGACGGGAACCGAAGGACCGGCTTCTTTAATCTGGTCGCCCAAATCCGAAATCAGGGCGCGAACGCGGCCATATTCGGAACCTGCAACCACAATATCGCCCGAACGCAAGGTGCCGCGTTGAACGAGGACGGTTGCAACCGGTCCGCGACCGCGATCCAGCTTGGCTTCGATAACGGTGCCTTCCGCTTCACGATCCGGATTGGCCTTCAGATCAAGCAATTCGGATTGCAGCGCGATGGCTTCGAGCAATTTGTCGAGATTAGTGCGTTTGGTGGCCGACACTTCAACTTCAAGCGTCTCGCCGCCCATCGATTCAACCTGAACCGAATATTGCAGCAATTCCGTCTTCACGCGATCAGGCTTGGCGTCTGGTTTGTCGATCTTGTTGATGGCAACAATCATCGGCACTTTCGCGGCCTTGGCGTGGTTAATCGCTTCAATCGTCTGCGGCATGACACCGTCATCAGCCGCCACAACGAGAACCACGATATCGGTCACCTTCGCACCACGGGCACGCATTTGCGTAAAGGCGGCGTGGCCCGGCGTATCGATAAAGGTGATCTTCGCGCCATTGGGTGCCACGACTTGGTAGGCGCCGATATGCTGCGTAATGCCGCCGGCTTCGCCACCCGCCACATTCGCTTTGCGGATTGCATCGAGCAACGATGTTTTGCCGTGGTCGACATGGCCCATAATCGTAACAACAGGCGGACGCGAAACGAGATGGCTGTCGGTGTCGGGTGTATCGAAGAGACCTTCTTCAACATCCGACTCGGCCACGCGCTTCACGGTGTGACCGAATTCTTCGGCGACCAGCTGGGCCGTATCGGCATCGATCACATCGGTGATCTTAACCATCTGGCCTTGCTTCATCAGGAAGCGAATAACGTCAACGGCGCGCTCGGCCATACGGTTGGCGAGTTCCTGAATGGCAATGGCCTCTGGAACAACCACTTCGCGGGCGATCTTTTCTTTGGTCTCGGCCTGCTGATTGCCTTTGAGGCGCTGAACACGGCGCTTAAACGCGGCGAGCGAACGGACGCGCTCTTCATCTTCGCCTCCGGTAACGCTGGTAACCGTCAAGCGGCCACGGCGGCGATCATCGGCGCGCGGCGCGGGCTTTGGCGGTACAGCGGCGCGGGCGGCAAGACCACCACCCGGACGACGAATGGATTTACGCTCTTCCTCGTCCGCCTCAAGCATTGCAGCGCCTGTGCGGCGCGGCGGGATAACCAAGCGGTCAGGAGCCGGAGCTTTTTCAACCTCGCCTTCGCCAAGACGGCGGCGGGCTTCGCTTTCGGACTTCTTTTTGACTTCGTCATCGAAGCGACGACGGTCATCTTCTTCAGCCTTGCGGGCTTCGGCGGCGTCACGTTCCACTTTTTCAATGGCTTCGCGCTCGCTGCGGGCCTTCGCATCGATTTCAGCTTGCTTGCGCTCAATCTCTTCCCGCTTACGCGCCTCGATGAGGGCCAGCGAACGAGCGTCACGCTCATCTTCGGTCAAGGTGCGAAGAACAACGCCGGAAGGTGAGGTGGACTTAGCCGCCGGTGCCGAACGCGAAAGCGTTGGCTTGGCTGGAGCAACTGATGCGGCGGGTGCAGCAACGGGAGCCTGAACGACGGGCTTCGGCGCGACAGGCGCGGCTTCTGCCACGGCTGGTGTTTCACCAGGTCCAACGATACGGCGCTTCACCTTTTCAACGACAACAGCCTTTGTGCGGCCATGGGAAAAGCTTTGACGCACCACGCCCTGCTCAACCGGACGCTTGAGGCTGAGCGTCTTGGTCTGTGACATATGAAGCGTTTTGTCGCCCGATGAGTTCTTGTCGTTCATTCAGTCCATATCCTGCGGTAATACCGCTTCAATTCGGTTGGTTAACCTGCTCGTCCGAGCCTTGAACAGCGTTTTCATCCGTCCGGTAGGCCCTTAGAAATTCCATTTTCTGAAGGCAGGCCAATGATGCTGACCCGTTCAGAAGCGCTGCATGTATCACATGTGACCGCCCTAATGCCAAACCCAAATCATCGGATGGCATCGTGGCGATAACTTTTATTTCCCTCGAACCCGCTTCTTGGGCCCGACGAACCAGTTGCGCGACCTTCCTTATGCCGTCGGAAGCCGCGTCCGACGCGTGAAGAATGGCTAAAACGCCGCCATGCCCCAAGGCTTCTTCAACTTTTCCAAACCCTGCGACCACCTGCCCCGCTTTATTGGCCAGGCTGAAGGCCTCCCGTGCGGATCGCTCAAGAAGCCCGTCGACAATCTCAGCAAGATCGATTGCCACTTTGACTTCGGTTTTGAACGCCCTTGCAAAGGCTTTCTTTTTCACCGCCGTTTCAATAACCGCTCGGTTTGGCGTCAGCCAAACACCCCGGCCAGGCAGCTTTCGCTTCAGATCCGGAACCACCGTCCCATCCGGCGCACGGACAAAACGAAGCATGGTTTCGGGCGATGACCGCTTGCGGGTAACGATACAGGTCCGTTCTGAACCTGTTTCATCCTCCTCGGCTATAGCGGGCATCGCTTTCTCGATCCTTAACCCTCTCAGGCTTCCGCTGTTTCAGCGGCGCTGACCGGCGCTTCAATCCAACCCGCCTTGACGCGTGCATCCATGATAATCGCTTCGGCATCGTCACGCGAGAGTTCAAAGCCTTCGAGATAACCTGCCGTGCGGATCGTCTCGGTGCCTTTGCGTTCGGTCCAACCCAAGAGGTCGTCAGTTGCGCAGCCAGCAAGATCTTCGACGGTTTTGACGTCGTTTTCACCAAGCTTCACGAGCATTGCGAGCGTAACGCCTGCAACCGTTTTAAGCTCATCGGCCACGCCCAATTCAACGCGGCGTCCATCGAGTTCAGCTTCGCGAGCGGCAAGGAAATTCGACGCACGGTTTTGAATTTCGGTAGCCGTTTCCTCGTCAAAGCCTTCAATCGAAGCCAATTCGGAGAGATCCACATAGGTCAATTCTTCAACCGAGCGGAAACCTTCGGAGGCGAGCAACTGGCCAACGACTTCGTCCACGTCCAAGGCTTCCATGAACACCGCCGTACGTTCGACGAATTCTTTCTGGCGACGCTCGGATTCCTCGGCCTCGGTCAGAATATCGATATCCCAACCGGTGAGCTGCGAGGCCAAACGGACATTCTGGCCGCGACGACCAATGGCGAGCGAGAGCTGATCATCCGGCACCACCACTTCGATGCGCTCGGATTCTTCATCCAAGACCACCTTGGCCACTTCAGCGGGTTGCAGCGCGTTGACGATAAAGGTGGCGACATCGGGCGACCATGGAATGATGTCGATCTTCTCACCCTGCAATTCGCCAACAACCGCCTGAACGCGCGAGCCGCGCATACCGACGCAGGCGCCGACGGGGTCGATCGAGCTATCACGCGAAATAACCGCAATCTTGGCGCGGGAACCCGGATCGCGCGCCACCGCCTTCACCGTGATGATCCCATCATAGATTTCAGGCACTTCTTGCGTGAAGAGTTTCGCCATGAATTGCGGATGCGTGCGCGAGAGGAAAATCTGCGGACCGCGGGGCTCGCGACGCACGTCGAACACATACGCACGAACACGATCGCCTGGGCGGAAGGTTTCACGCGGAATCAATTCGTCACGGCGGATAATGCCTTCGCTGCGGCCTAAATCGACGATCACATTGCCATATTCGGCGCGCTTGACGAGACCATTGATGATCTCTCCGATGCGGTCTTTGTATTCGTCATATTGGCGATCGCGCTCGGCATCACGCACCTTTTGAACGATAACTTGCTTCGCCGACTGCGCGGCGATACGGCCAAGATCAAAGGGTGGAAGCTTGTCGGCAATCACATCGCCAACCTGAGCCGCGGGGTTTGAACGCTTGGCGTCGTCGAGCAAAATCTCGGTCGCCGAGTTTTCAACCAGCTCAACCACTTGCAAATGTCTCCAGAGCCGCAATTCGCCCGTTTTCGGGTCGATTTCAGCTTTGACATTGGTTTCCATGCCGTAGCGCGAGCGAGCGGCTTTGGCATAAGCCTCTTCCATCGAAGCCAAAACGATCTGACGATCGATCAGCTTTTCGCGGGCGACGGCGTCGGCAATCTGAAGCAGCTCTAGACGGTTAGCGCTGATGGCCATGGCGGATTACTCCTTCGATAAGATCAAGACCGCGTTTTGCGGTTTATGGTAGGTGGTTTTGGTTTTGCGACTTCGGCCTCTTCCGCCTCGGTCTCGTCGGTATCTTCTGTTTCGCTTGCGCCCTGTTTCAGCAACGCTTTGCCACGCCGGAGCGATTCGCGGATGAGTTCATCGGTCAAAACGAGGCGGGCGTCGCCGAGATCGATCAGAGGCAGTAAGACGCGGACGGCTTCGTTCGGAGGCGCATCAACCCGCTCGACCACCGCCGCATTGTTCTCAACGCCGCGCAAAATGCCCCGAAAGCGCTTGCGGCCCTCGGTCACGATTTTCATTTCAATCTTGGCTTCATAGCCTTCCCAGCGCTCAAAATCGCCCTTGCGAACGAGCGGCCGGTCGATGCCGGGTGAAGAGATTTCAAGATGATAGGCTTTGCCAACCGGATCATCGAGATCAAGCGCAGGAGAAATACCACGGCTCACCGCCTCGCAGTCCTCAACGGTCATAGAACCATCGGGACGCTCGGCCATGATTTGAACCGTGCAGCCATTTTCAGCAGAAACCTTAACGCGGACAAGCCGATACCCCAGATCACCGATGACGGGCTCGACAATATGAGCCACGGCGGCGGCGACACCGTTTTCTACGATTAATCGAGGTTCGTCTGTAACCAAGGTCCAAAATTCCATTAGGCAATAAAAAAGAGCGGGTCCGGCTGGGCCCACTCTCAAACAATCGGTTCATAGAACCGCTATGAGATGTCTTAAAGACAGGACTGCTTATACAGCAAAGGACAAAATTTTCAAGCCTTAAAGATTTTGCCGGAGATTTATACGATTTGGTCACTCTTAGCGGGTTAAGGAATACCGTTACGGAGTGCCTGAATGAACCCCATTTTGTCCCTTGTCGCGGACATTGAAAACGCCCTCAGTGATGATGCGGGTGATCGCCGACACGCGCTTTTGCGGCGGATTACAGGTCTTTTTATCGATCAAGTGCCCGATTTGAACGAAGAGCATATTTCCGTTTTTGACGAAGTTATTCTGTGTCTGGCGATTGAAATTGAGTTGGCCGCCCGAATGGAGCTCTCCGAACGATTGGCGGATTTACCGCGCGGTCCGCGCCGGACCATCCAAAACCTCGCCCATGACGATGAAATCGACGTAGCGCGGCCGGTTATTGAGCGCAGCCCTTGTATTTCGAACGAAGATTTGACCCGGATTGCTCAAGAGCGCTCCATCGAATTTCTGACGTCGTTGTCTAAACGGGTCAGTCTGTCGACCGCCGTTACCGATATCCTTCTTGAGCGGGGCAGCGCCGATATTGTTGAACGCGTCGCCAAAAACAGCCGTCAGGCCCTCTCCGACGTCGGACTTCGGTTGCTGGCCCAAAAGGCCACCGAAGATCAGCGGCTTTACCGGCTGGTGCGGGGTCGTCCGGATCTGGCGTTACGCCATGTCGGGGCCATTTTGGAAGCGGCAAAGCAGCGCGTCAAAAGCGAAATGGCGGATTTGCCCGATCAGCCTGATATTTTGGAGCGGGCACTGGAAGTGGGGGCAGCATCGCTTTTCGTTGATCCCGAAGTGCTTGACCTCAAAGCTAACGAAAATGCTGCGCAAAAAGCCACGATCGTATGGCCGGTTTGGCCGACCGATCTTCGCCGCATTGCCAATCAAATCGAGCGGGGCGATATTGCCGAGGCTTTAGCGGGCATGGCTTATTTGGCAGAAATATCCCGGGAATCGGTTGAGGCCGCTTTCGCTGCCGCACAATTTGACTCGATACTTTTTATGGCCCGCGCCATCGGCATGGATTGGCCGATATTCATGGTGCTCTTGAAGGCGCGCGAAGGGGGCGAGCTATCAAGCGACATTTATCAGCGCGCCCATTCGAGCTTTCACGCTCTGTCAAAATCAACCGCGGAACGGGTTATGCGATTTATCGCGTCCCGTTTAGGAAATGTTGCGAATGGCGGGGCTGGTCAAACGCGCTCAAACGTTAGATAGGCTGATTTCCGGCCTTCTTTAATCGCTTTCAATTCATAGCGGGTCGATTGCCAGCCTGACCAGGGCTTGCGCCAATCATCGGGTTGGTTGGCAAGCCACCTAAAATGGTTTGAGCGCATCACATGACTCAACGTCCACCCGACATAGTGATCGATATCGCTCGCAAATCTAAATTGCCCGCCGGGCCTTAATACCCGCGCGATGAGTTTTAGTGTTTCATCGGAGACAAAACGGCGTTTGTTTTGACGGCGCTTTGGCCAAGGGTCGGGGTACAGGAGATAGAGCCGACCAATCGACGCATCAGGTAATTTTTTAAGCAAATCGAGCGCATCGGAATCGTAAAGGCGGATATTTTTAAGGCCATCTCGATCGATAACGGACAGCATCTTCGCCATGCCATTGACGAAGGGTTCACAGCCGATAAAGCCGACGGTTGGATGTGCGTTGGCTTGCAACACCAAATGCTCACCGCCGCCAAAGCCTATTTCAAGCCAAAAATCGGATGTCGGATTTTCAAAAAGTGCAGCAGGCGATAAATCGCCTGCTAAATCGACACGGAGCGCGGGTAGAAGCGTCGTAAAGAGATCCGCCTGATTAAGGCGCAATTTCTTGCCCTTGCGGCGGCCAAAAAAGGCGCCGCCGCCAGCATCATTATGCTCCATCGAAGCCGGTTTAATCAAAGGCCAGCTTTGATCTTATCGGCAAGATCCGTCTTTTCCCACGAGAAGCCACCCTCGGCATCAGGCGCGCGGCCAAAATGGCCATAGGCTGATGTGCGGGCATAAATCGGCTTGTTCAAATCAAGGTGACGACGAATGCCGCGTGGCGTTAAATCCATGATATCGCCGCGCTCAAAAAGCTTTTCAACCGAGCTTTCATCGACTTTACCCGTGCCGTGGAAATCGGCGTAGATCGACAGAGGGCGAGCCACGCCAATCGCATAGGAAAGCTGAATCGTGCACCGATCAGCTACACCTGCTGCAACAACGTTTTTCGCGAGATAACGCGCCGCGTAAGCTGCGGAACGGTCAACCTTGGTCGGATCTTTGCCGGAGAAGGCACCACCGCCATGAGGGGCTGCACCACCATAGGTGTCGACGATGATCTTGCGGCCGGTCAGGCCGGAGTCGCCATCCGGACCGCCAATAAAGAATTTACCGGTTGGGTTGATGTGCCAAACGGTTTCTTTTGAAATCCAGCCTTCTGGAAGCGCGCGGCGAACATAGGGTTCGACCAATTCACGCACCTGATGCGAGGTCATATTTTCGATCAGATGCTGATGCGAAACAACAATCTGCGTCACGCCGACAGGCTTTCCATTGGCATAACGAATGGTGACCTGGCTCTTCGAATCGGGGCCCAGAACCTTTTCCGTGTCCGCATGGCGGGCTTCGGAAATAAGGCGAAGAATTTTATGCGCGTAATAGATTGGTGCGGGCATTAATTCGTCGGTTTCGCGGCAAGCGTAACCAAACATAATGCCTTGGTCGCCTGCGCCTTCTTCTTGATTGGTTGGCTGCCGGGCATCAACGCCTTGAGCGATATCGGCGGATTGACCGTGCAACAACACGTCAATATCGCAGGTATCCCAGTGGAAACCGTCTTGCTCATAACCGATATCGCGGATCGCCATGCGTGCCGTGTGCGCAATCCAATCCTTCGTAACGGTTGATGGGCCGCGCGTTTCGCCTGCAATCACGACTTTGTTCGTCGTTGCAAGCGTTTCGCAAGCTGCGCGGATATCCCATGGATCGATGCCGGCTTTCGGGCCTTCACGGAAAAACAAATCCACGATTTCATCGGAAATACGATCGCAGACTTTGTCAGGATGTCCTTCGGATACAGATTCACTGGTAAACAAATAATCGGAACGGGCCACGGTCGAACTCCGGCTGCTGAATGTGTTCAAACTAAAAGGCAGCATACCTCACCCCTCAACAGAGGTGACGCCGCCGATTTGCCCCTCCGTGACAGGGGAAATAACACAAGTCAAGCTGAAATAACGAACGCGTTTTATAATAAGAACAATACTGTTCTTTATATCATGCTAAACTGTCTTCGCCCGCAATAGCACTTACCAATTCAACCACGCGACGCCGCAATTTCGGATCCTTGATACGGACAAAAGCTTTGTTCAATTGAATGCCTTCATTCGTCGCGAGAAAATCCGCAACATAGGCCGTGTCTCCATTGTCCTCGAACCCGCTCGCCAAGGAGCGCTCAATTGTTTGCGGGGCACCTTCAAAAAAATATTCGACGGGCACACCCAATATGCGTGAGATTTGCTGAAGCCTACTCGCGCCGATGCGGTTGGTGCCCTTCTCGTATTTTTGCACCTGTTGAAAGGTGAGCCCAAGCGACTCGCCGAGCCTTTCTTGGCTCAAGCCAACCAATACGCGCCGCATACGAACCCGACTACCAACATGGCGATCAACGGGATTAGGTGCCTTCTTGAATACTAATTTTTCCGGATTTTCCATAGATATGGCTTTCTAAAAAGGGATTTTTAATAAAACTCGAAGCATCGACAATAATTTTTTATGATTTAATTCAAATAACTTGAAAAATGACGATCAACAAAACGTTGAAAACTTATAAAATCTAAAAAACAGATAAAACTTAAATCGAATACATACAGACTATCGATTACTGGTTGTAAAAACTCATACTATACGGGTAATCATCAATTGACGCTTCGTCAAGATCAAACCCACAATCCCGACGAGATAAAGCGCGCCAGCCCATGGAAAAGCGGGTAATCGCGCAAATAATGGCGGCGCGAGCGCCGTGGGCAACGGCCCATCAATGACGCCGGAAATACCGAGCGGCAAAAGAGCAATCTCGCGACCCATACCATCAAGAATGGCCGAAATGCCGTTATTGGCGGAGCGGACCAAGGGCAAACCCTGTTCAATCGCTCGAAGCCTTGCTTGGGCAAAATGCTGCGATGGCCCCGGCGTCAATCCAAACCAGGCGTCATTGGTGACATTGAGGATCAAGCCGGGTCGCTCGGGATCATCCGGCATAACCTCCGATGGAAAAATCGCCTCGTAACAAATAAGCGGCGCGATGGGGGGTAATCCTGCCACGCGCATCATTTGCCGTGTCGTAGCTGGCGTAAATCCACCGGGGGCTTGAACAAATTGACGTAATCCCAAGGCCGTCAGAAGTCCGTTGAACGGCAAATATTCCCCAAAAGGCACGAGATGCGTTTTATCGGCAGAAGCAACGATCAGCCCGTCCTGATTTACCGCCTGGATGGCATTAAAATAGCGCCGCTCTTGACCAATTCCATCGCCTTCCGCGCGAACAGCGCCTGCCAATAAGAGTGTTCCTTCCTTCAGAATATGCGAAATTTCGGCACGCGCCGCGGGCTCCGAATCCAGCAAAAAGGGAAACGAGGTTTCGGGCCATATCAGGTGAGAAATTCCCTTCATCCCGTTTGTCGCGGGATAGCTCCCTTTGGTGCTCAGATCGAAATAATGGCGCATGATATCGCCGGCATGTTGCCTGCTAAAGCGATCATCAAGCGGCATATCGGGCTGCATCAACCGAAGTTGAATATTGGGCACGAAACGGGTTTCAGAGTCGGCCAAACGCCATTCGCCAAACCCGTAAAGTAGGGCGAGAAGGGCGAGCGAGCCGCCCGCAATAGAGTAATCAGAAAGAGACAGCTTTTTCTCAAAAAGCAAAACGGGAGATGCAAAAAGCAGAGCAACAATAAAGGTTAGTCCGTTCAAACCAATATCGGATGCAATTTGCGCAAAAGTAAGATGATCGCCCAGCGCCATGCCCAGACTGTTCCAAGGAAAGCCGGTTAATATCGTTCCGCGCAACCATTCGGCAAAGCCGAGACAAACGGCAAAAATCAGAAGGCGGGACGGGCCGGAACGCCACAGATAAAATGCCATCCCAAAGCCTGCCGCAAAAAACAAAGCGAGAAGGGCCGGTAAGCCAAAAATGCCAAAAGGTGCCGCCCAAATGAAAGTGGCATCGACAAAAAAGGCCGCACCCAGCCACCAAAGACCTGCAACGAAATAGCCAAAGCCCAACCACCAACCCGATAAAACGGCAACCTTGAAGCCATCTGCACGATCAAGGAGCCTAACCGCGACGCTGAGCGTCGCCATCATGGCGGGTAGAACGTCGAAGGGGGCCATCGATAATGCGCCAATCGCGCCTGCACAAAATGCGAGGGCGTAGCGATAAAGCGCATTGGAATAAAACGCGACGTTTAGATACCGAATATCGTCCATCTAGCCGTTCACGCGGGCCCCGTCTCGGGCGACGTTTCGGACGCTGTGTCAGCGGATTGATCTTTCCGGCGACGTTTTGCGACGCTTCGCTCTTTTTCATTCACGGCTTTTTGCTGAATGCGGACGCGCTTAACGCGACGCGGATCGGCATCCAAGACTTCAAACTCCAAAGGGCCGGGACCCGGAATAATCTGACCGCGCACAGGAACGCGACCGGCCAGCATCCCAACCAAACCACCAATCGTTTCGATTTCCTCGGCATCTTCGCCTTGCGAAAGATCGATGCCTACGACCGCACTGACATCTTTTAAATCGGCGCGGGCATCGACCACATGGGTGCCATCACCCGACGATACGATCATGGGCGTTTCTTCAAGATCGTGCTCGTCCTCGATTTCGCCGACAACAATTTCGACGAGGTCCTCAATCGAAACGAGACCATCGGTGCCGCCATATTCATCAATCACCAATGCCATATGCGTGCGAGTGGTCTGCATTTTGACCAACAGATCCAAGGCCAACATGGATGGCGGAACAAACAAAACGGGACGAAGAATTTTGGCCGCCGAGAGCGGAACGGAAAGGTCGAGCGAACCTAGATCCGGAAGATCGGTCGCCGCTTTGCGGCGGCGCGTGCCGGGCTTACGTTCGGCGCGTTCGGCAATGTAGTCGACGAAATCACGGATATGTACCATGCCGCGGGGATCATCGAGCGTCTCACCATAGACGGGTAATCGCGAATGTCCTGCGGTTCGAAACACCCGCAATAATTCGCCAAGCGATATCTCGGCTCCAACAGCCACAACATCGGCACGCGGGACCATAACATTTTGGACGCGATTGGTGCGCAAGCCCAAGACGTTTTTGAGCATATCGCGTTCGCGTTGTGAGAATTCGGCACCTATATCGGCTTCCGCCAACGCGTCCTCGATATCTTCACGAATGGATGGCGCGTGCCGGATGCCTAGCCAAATGAATAAACGCTCGAATGGCCCCGCCGATCCAAGATCGGCCGGTTTAGGATTTGGCGAAGATGGTGTGTCGTCGTTCATTGTGCTCAACTTTGCGCCGCCAAAGGACGATCGGCATAAGGGTCCGGAATATCGAGGCTAGCGAGGATGGCAATTTCCAACGATTCCATCCGCTCGGCATCCGCCTCGTTTATATGATCAAATCCCAGAAGATGTAAAAATCCATGCACAATGAGATGCGCATAATGGTCGGCAAAGGCTTTTCCGTCATTGCGCGCTTCGCGTTCTACCGTCTCATAGGCGATGATGATATCACCTAAAAAAGGCGCGCGGGCGAGCTTTGCAGGTTCAACCGCGGGGAAAGATAACACATTGGTGGGTTTATCAATCCCGCGCCACTCCTGATTGACGCTTTGGACGTGATCATCATCGGACAAAAGAACGCCAAGCTCGGCGCCATCGAGCAGCGCAAGGCCGGCTTGTTCGGCAGCCGCCTCAAGGGCTCGTTCCGCAATGGCTTCCGCATCGATGAGCGCGTCCCATAGGGCGCTATCTTGCTCAATGTCAGGGCATATCGTGGTCATGGTTGAGGTGCGCCTATCTTGGCGCGATCGTCGCGATCATAGGCGGTAACAATGCGTTTTACGAGCTCATGACGCACAACATCAGCCTCGGCAAATCGGATGCGGGCGATACCCTCAACCCCTTGCAAGACACGGGCAGCCTCGACCAATCCGGATTTTTGTCCGGGTGGCAAGTCAATCTGCGATGGGTCGCCCGTCACGATCATTCTTGAACCCTCGCCCAAACGGGTCAGGACCATTTTCATCTGCATCGATGTGGTGTTTTGGGCCTCGTCCAGCAAGACAACCGCATTGGTGAGCGTGCGACCACGCATAAAGGCGAGAGGGGCGATTTCAATCATGCCTGTTTGCAAGCCGCGCTCGACATGACGGGCTTCCATAAAATCATACAGGGCGTCATAAATAGGCCTCAGATAGGGATCTACTTTTTCGCGCATATCGCCGGGCAAAAAGCCGAGCCGTTCGCCGGCTTCAACCGCCGGGCGCGATAAGATAAGACGTTCAACAACGCCTTGCTCGATCAATTGCACAGCATAGCCGACGGCGAGCCATGTTTTACCCGTTCCGGCTGGACCTTCCGCAAAGACCAACTCGTTCTCTTTAAGCGCTTTCAGATAGCTATGTTGCGCAGCATTTCGCGCCTTAATACGCTTTTTGCGGGTGTTGATTTCATCGAACGTCAATCGATCCGGTGCGCCGTCAGCCGGAGCCGGAAACAGCGAGCCCTGCATACCCGCTTCCTCAATGGCGCCATCAATATCGCCTTTCGCAATCGCTAATCCTTCCAGCACGCGCTCATTCAACCGTTCGAGTACAAAGCGCGCCTGTTCAGTTTGTTCAGGGCTCCCTTTTAGCGTGACTTGATTGCCATTCGCCACGGTCTGAATGCCGAGTCGCCGTTCAATATGGGCGAGATTTTGATCAAAATGGCCGAAAATCAGACCGGCCACCCGGTTATCAGCAAAGGATAAACGAAGATCCGCTGATTCAATGATCCCTTGTTTACGAGGGGCATTCGGAAAACGCGTCGCGCCATCATTGGCTCTCAAGACTTTCTCCTCTTTAAGCAACCGCTCTTTCGCGGTTTGATAATTGGCCGACAAGACTATTGGTTACGCTTTCGACAATATCGACGGATACGATCTGCCCGATAAGATCAGTGCTGCCCTCAAATGCAACGGCCAGCAGATGCGGCGACTTGCCCGAAACCTGCCCGGGTTTACGACCCGGCCGCTCAACCAAAATATCCAGCGTTTGACCAACCATCGATTCTTGAAAAGCGCGTTGTTGTTTGGTCACCAAGGCCTGCAAAGACTGTAATCGAGCGTCTTTGACGGCTTCCGGCACCTGATCCGCCATATCGGCTGCGGGCGTGCCGGGTCTCGGGCTATATTTGAACGTGTAGGCGCTCGAAAATCCGACTTCTTCGACAAGCTGCATCGTGGCCGCAAAATCGGCATCCGTTTCACCGGGGAAGCCGACGATAAAATCCGAAGAAAAAGCGATATCCGGACGATAATGTTTGACGCGGCCAATCGCGGCCCTGAAATCATCCACCGTGTGACGACGGTTCATCAAATCCAGAATGCGATCCGAGCCGGACTGCACGGGCAAATGCAAATAGGGCATCAAAGCAGGGTTATCCCGATGCGCTTGGGCGAGCGCCTCGTCCATATCGAGCGGATGGCTTGTGGTGTATCGCAAACGCGCAATGCCCGGCATGGCGGCCACATGATCGAGAAGGCGCGAGAGCGTGACTGGCTCACCCGCCTCGTTCAAGCCATGATAGGCATTCACATTCTGGCCCAAAAGCGTGATTTCACGCACGCCTGATGCGGTTAGACGTTCAATCTCGGTGGTAATTTCTCGAACCGTCCGCGAAAACTCCGAGCCTCGCGTGTAGGGCACAACGCAGAAGGTGCAGAATTTATCGCAACCTTCCTGCACGGTAACAAACGACGAAACGCCACGCGCGCGGATGGTTTGCGGCGTGGGCGCCGGCAAAACGCCAAATTTGTCCTCCGTTGGAAATTCCGTCTCGACAACGGGCTTTTTTAGCGATTGCTGCAAGAGAGAAGGAAGATTCTGATAATTTTGAGGGCCTACGACAAGATCAACGGCGGGCGCGCGACGAAGAATTTCAGCGCCTTCGGCCTGCGCAACGCAGCCGGCGACGACAATGCGCGTTTCTAACCCCTGCCGCTTGCGGTCTCGTTTCATTTCACGAATTCGGCCAAGCTCGGAATAGACTTTCTCGGCAGCTTTTTCGCGAATATGGCAGGTGTTTAAGACAACAAGATCGGCTTCTTCGATGTTTTCTGTTCCCGAATATCCTTCGCGTTCCAGAATGTCTCCCATGCGCTCGGCATCGTAGACATTCATTTGGCAACCGTAGGATTTTACGAAAAAACGTTTTGCCGAAGCTGTGGTCATCCGTCTCGCCAGTGGTCAGGCCTAAAAAGCGTCGGGCATTAAAGAAAGAGAATCAGGCCGACCCTTAGATAAAGCCGAGTATAAGCGGTTAGTGGCCGACAAGAGAACTGAAATTCGCGTTTTCGTGCCAAATTCATGCAGCAATTCGACCGCGCATAATTTCTGATGCTCTCATTCGGATGGCTTGCTCGGCGGCATTGGCCGCCAATTTCCGGTTTTGGGCCACCTCACCGGTCAAAGGATCACAAAATGAAATGATAATTTCGATTGGGCCGCCCAGCAAAATGCCTTTGAAGTGCGGCACGAGATCCATATCGCCGTACCAAGCGATGCAGGGACGCTCAGCGCGTGGAATGGGCAAACCCATCCGGCGGGTATAGGTAATCGCGATCGGCTGAATACGCGATTGTTCACCGTCAATCAGCTCGCCTGCGGCACCGACCAGCGATGATCGAAACGATAAAACCCGATGGCCGTCGCTTGTCGTACCCTCGGCAAAGAGTACCATCGCATCACCCGATTTGAGCCGCTCAGAGACCGCTTGATGAGCGTCCCGGGTGGCCATGCGACGCGAGCGATCAATAAAGACCGAGCGTTGGAGCCGTGCAAAGAGACCGAAAATCGGCCAGGTTGCGACTTCCGATTTGGCGATAAAGGACACTGGCATGATGCTGCTTAAAGCGATGATATCAAGCCAGGATGAATGATTGGAGAGCAGGAGCAGTGGGCGATCATTAGTGCGATTTCCAATCACGGTGACCTTCAATCGAAGCAAGACGCACACGATCCGATGATAAAACACCGGCAAATGGCGAGCGATGGGCGAGCCGGTTTTAATCGCGAGCCATTGGATAGGAATAAGCAATAGCGTGAAGGGCGTCACTATTCCTAAAAACACCGCGATACGAAGACGTGCGAGCATGGTCAAACCCATCTACCCATCAAAATCATCTCCGATCTGTCCCTGATCTGTATGACAAGAAAAAGACGCCGCGAGCTTTTGTTCACAGCCTGTCTAATCCGAGCTTCATAATTAAGGCATTCGCGGAACTGCCATCCGGTTTACGGTAATAGCCTTTGCGTATGCCGGCGGTAACAAACCCCATTTTGTCGTACAAAGCGCGGGCGGGTTTATTGTCCTCTTCAACTTCAAGATAAAGCGTTTTGACGCCAAATCCTGCCAGTTTTGATAGATGCGCCTCAAGCAAGCGACGGCCAAACCCCTTGCCGCGGCTTTTGCGTCCCGTCACGATGGTCAAGATTTCAGCCTCATCGGCCGCGCATCGGCTCATCACGAAACCGAAAAGAAGGTCGGTCTTCCGGCTGTCGCAAGCAATATCTGTGATGACCGCGCGATCCGCGATGAGACTTTCGATTTCCTCAGCGCTCCACGATCCTGAAAAGCCGCCCTCGGCATGAAGCGCAGCAATGTCTGGGCAATCGGAGGCTTTTGCCGAACGGATGGTTATTTGCGGTTTTTTAAAAAACAACCATCCCATCGATCAAAACAAAGCCCGCGCAATTCGACCATTGGTCTGCGGCAGCGCATCCGGTGGGCGTAAATAAAGGGGCGAAGGCGGTGCAAATTGAGGATCAGCAATGGCACCAAGCCGCGCGATCCAATCAATATCTGCGCCGGCGCGATCAGGTTCAACATCCGGCGATTGTCCCGCTTCACGCAAGGCGGCACCAAAAAGAGTGGCAGCGGAGCCAACGACTTTCACCGGCTTCCCGCCGATAGCCGCCACTGCATCAACGATTGAAATGATCTGTGGCGGAAGGGCGAGTTTTCCGTCCGATCCCATCAATTGCAGATAAACATGGCTGTGACGCGCATCAATGACGCTGACGATCCAAGCATCGCTCGATTGGTCTAAATAGGGCGCTGCAAAAGCCGATAGCGTGTTCACGCCGACGACGGGAATATCGGTTGCCATGGCGATAGCGCGGCCGGCGGATAACCCGACCCTGAGGCCGGTAAAACTTCCCGGACCAATGGAAGCGGCCACCCGATCAAGCGAGCTAAAACCACCCTCCACGCGATCCATGACGCGCTCAATCAGCGGCATTAAAGCTTCGGCGTGACCACGGTCCATCGGAATGCTTTCCGACGAAATCGCGGTATCGCTCACCGTATCAAACACGCAGGCCGAACAAAGACCAAGAGCGGTATCGATGGCCAAGATGCGCAAGGGATCCATACCTCTCTCGGGTTTTCGCTATGCAATCCGATTTATATCGACTGCACTTCGCGGACGTCCGGCAAGAAATGACGCAGTAGATTTTGCACGCCATTCTTCAACGTGGCGGTAGACGACGGACAGCCCGAGCACGAGCCTTTCATTGCGAGATAAACGATCCCGTCGCGAAAGCCACGGAAGACGATATCACCACCGTCGCCAGCAACCGCCGGACGAATACGGGTTTCGAGCAGTTCTTTAATCGTATCAACGGTGGGTTGATCGCTCGGCTCGAAAAATTCGCCCTCGGGCTCATCGCCATGTTGCTCGGGCGTTTTATCAAGCAGTAAAGGATCGCCGCTCATGAAATGTTCCATGATCGCGCCGAGAATAGCGGGCTTTAAATGCTGCCATTCGCCATCGCTCTTGGTCACGGAAACAAATTCATAGCCGTAAAACACACCAGTCACGCCTTCGATGGCAAAGAGGCGCTTGGCTAAGGGTGAACGTTCAGCGGCGTGTGCATCGCGAATTTCAAGCGTGCCGCTTTGCATCAGGCTGCGGCCTGGCAAAAATTTCAAAGTAGCAGGATTTGGAGTTGCTTCGGTCTGAATAAACATGATGCCCTCACAGCCGGTTCAAGGCCGGCGGATGGTTTCGGAAGGCCTTAATATAGCATTCCAATGGCACGATTGCCACCGCAAGTAAGGCTGTCGAAGTTCTAGCGCCTGATAAATCCTAAAATGTCTTTGACCGCATTCATGTTTTTACGCGCCAGAACGCCTGCCCGCTCCGATCCATCGGCCAGAACACTGTCGATATAGGCGGGATCGGCCACAAGACGCTTCATTTCCGCTCCGATCGGGCCGAGCTTGGCAACGGAGAGATCAACAAGGGCCGATTTGAAGGTCGAGAATTGCGCGCCGCCAAACTCGGCTAACACATCGGCTTTCGACACATCGGACAGCGCGGCATAAATGCCTACGAGATTATCGGCTTCTGGGCGCGGTTCGAGGCCTTTTTCCTCAGATGGCAAGGGCTCCGGATCCGTTTTAGCTTTACGAACTTTTTGTGCGATGGCATCGGCATCATCCGTCAAATTGATGCGGGAATAATCGGATGGGTCCGATTTTGACATTTTTTTAGTGCCGTCCCGCAGGCTCATCACGCGGGTCGCGGGGCCTTGAATCAAGGGTTCAGGCAAAGGGAAAAACCCGTCGCCAAAGCCGTTGGATTCAATCGAGGTGGAAAAATCATTGTTGAATTTTTGCGCAATATCGCGGGCCAATTCGAGATGCTGTTTTTGATCCTCGCCAACGGGAACATGGGTGGCGCGGTAAACCAAAATATCAGCAGCCATCAAAGCAGGATAAGCATAGAGGCCGACAGAGGCGTTTTCGCGGTCTTTGCCGGCTTTTTCTTTGAATTGCGTCATACGGTTCAACCAACCAAGACGGGCAGTGCAGTTAAAAACCCATGCCAATTCGGCGTGTTCCGGCACTTGGCTTTGATTGAAAATGATGTGGTTTTTTGGATCAATGCCGCAAGCAATGAAGGCGGCCGTTACTTCGCGGATATTGGCGGTTAGAGCGGCTGGGTCTTGGGGGACGGTGATTGCGTGAAGATCGACGACGCAATAGATGCAATCATGGCTGTTTTGGAGCGCTACGAATTTGGTAATCGCTCCAAGATAATTGCCTAAATGCAGATTTCCCGTTGGCTGAACGCCTGAGAAGACCAATTCTTTAAATGACGCCATGATCTTAATGCCCCGTCTGTGCTTGGGCGGCTTATGACAATCAGACGGGCAGAGCGCAAGGGGCTGGTGCCAAAGCGTTAGAGAATAAACCGGCCCAAATCGGCATTTTTGGCGAGATCACCGATGGCTTTTTCGACGTAAGCGGCGTCAATTGTGATCTTTTCACCGGATCGGTCGGAGGCGGTGTAGGAAATATCGTCCAAAATCCGCTCAATCACGGTTTGCAGGCGTCTGGCGCCGATGTTTTCGACATTGGAATTTACTTCGACCGCAATTTTCGCAATCGCATCAATAGCATCGGGGGTGAAGACCAATTCGACGCCTTCGGTGGCCATTAAAGCGACCGATTGGCGCACGAGGCTGGCCTCGGTTTCGGTGAGGATTCGGCGAAAATCATCTTCTTTAAGCGATAATAATTCGACCCTTATCGGTAATCGGCCCTGCAGTTCAGGTAATAAATCGGAAGGTTTCGATACATGAAACGCACCCGATGCGATGAATAAAATATGATCGGTTTTCACCGCACCATGTTTGGTTGAAACGGTCGTTCCTTCAATCAGGGGGAGCAAATCGCGCTGAACACCCTCGCGTGAAATATCGGCACCGCCGCGGTTTTCGCGGGCACAGATTTTGTCGATCTCGTCCAAAAACACGATGCCATTGTTTTCGACTTCCGAGATGGCCTCGCTGACTATTTGCTCCTGATCGAAAAGCTTGTCGCTTTCCTCCGCCACCAGTGGCGCGTGCGCTTCTTCAACCGTTACCCGACGGGTTTTGGGCGGGCGGCCCATTTTGCCGAAAATATCGCCCAAAGATACCGCGCCCAATTGGGCACCGGGCATGCCCGGAATATCGAACATCGGCATACCGCCACCCGATGGCGAGGCGATTTCAATCTCGATTTCTTTTTTAGCAAGCTCACCTGCGCGCAAGCGTTTGCGGAAGGATTCGCGGGTAGCCGGACTTGCCGTTGGTCCAACGAGCGCATCGAGTACGCGCTCCTCGGCGGCGGTTTCGGCGCGGGCTTGAACGCCTTTGCGCTTATTTTCTTTGACCAGCGCAATGCCAACTTCGACCAAATCACGGATGATTTGTTCGACATCACGGCCGACATAGCCGACTTCGGTGAATTTCGTGGCTTCGATCTTCAAGAAAGGCGCGCCGGCCAATTTCGCCAAACGACGGGCGATTTCGGTTTTGCCGCACCCGGTTGGGCCGATCATCAGAATGTTTTTGGGCAGCACTTCCTCGCGCATCGCGCCTTCAAGCTTCAACCGACGCCACCGGTTGCGAAGCGCAATAGCGACAGCGCGTTTGGCGTCTTTTTGGCCAACAATATAGCGGTCGAGTTCGGAAACGATCTCGCGGGGAGAAAAATCGGTCATCAGGTTCACTCTACGGTATCGAGCGATTCAATGGTCAATGAATGATTGGTATAAACGCAAATATCAGCAGCAATA
>CANGLU010000032.1 GCA_947455025.1 Hyphomicrobiales bacterium | reverse complement strand
TTGCCAAGAACTACAAGGGCAAGAACATTGCCGTTCTCGACGACAAGTCGGCCTATGCTGCTGGTCTTGCTCTCGAAACCAACAAGGCTCTTGAAGCCAATGGCGTGAAGCCAGTTCTCGTCGACGCGATCACGCCCGGCGAAAAGGACTACACGGCTATGGTGTCGAAGCTTAAGTCCCTTAAGGTCGACGTGCTTTACTACTCTGGCTACCATCCTGAGTCCGGCTTGCTTGTTAAGCAGATGGCCGAACAGGGCATGAAGGCTCAGTTCATCTCCGGTGACGCACTCGGTGATAATGAATTCGCGCAGATCGCTGGTTCGGCTTCGGACGGCGCTATCTTCACGAACCCACCAGATCACTGCTTGAACCCAGCCAACAAGGCCATCTGCGATAAGTTCGCAGCCAAGGGCACGCCAGTTGCTACCTACACGCTCTATGCCTACACCGCTGTGAAGACATGGGCTGCTGCTGCAACAGCTGCTGGTTCGGTCGACTCGAAGAAGGTTGTCGCGGCTTTGGCCAAGGTTTCCATCGACACGCCAGTCGGCAAGATCGCATTCGATGCGAAGGGCGACGTTATGGAGCCTAAATATGCATGGCACAGCTTCAAGGCTGGCAAGTATGCACAGGACGACTCGATCAAGTAAGATCGAGCCTTTCGGCTGATATAAAGAAGCCCGCGGCCATTCTGGTCGCGGGCTTTTTAATGGTCAAATTTTTTAAAATTCACCCAAGCTTTCCAAGAGCCGGGAAATTTTCAATCAGCCAGAAAGACAACACGCTCATTGAGCCAGTTAGAAATGCAATTCCGGTCAAAACGAGAAGCAGACCCATTACCTTTTCGATGATGCCAATATGTTTGCGGAACCGTTTTAAAAAGCCTGTAAAGCGCTCCATCGCAAAAGCGGCGATGATAAACGGAATGCCAAGGCCCAGCGAATAAACCGCCAACAAAGAAGCGCCACGGCCCACACTGTCTTCGGATCCGGCAACCGCCAAGATAGCCGCTAGAACAGGGCCAATGCAGGGTGTCCAGCCAAAGGCAAATGCCAATCCCATAATGTAGGCACCAAGCGCGCCGGGAGGCTTTTCAACCTGCACTCTCTTTTCACGAAACAGCAATCCGATGCGATAGACGCCAATAAAGTGAAGGCCCATCGCGATAATGGCCACTCCGGCCATAAGCGACAGCCAATCCAAATAGGCTCGAACCGCTTGACCTAAAAACGAGGCCGTCGCGCCAAGCAAGACAAACACGGTCGAAAAGCCAAGCACAAACAAAAAGGCCGCCATGGGCAAACCGCGTTTGACGCGCCTTTCGCCGCCTTCGGCAAAATCCTCAATCGCGGTGCCTGCAATATAGCTAAGATAAGGCGGCACAAGCGGCAGCACGCATGGGCTTAAGAAGGATACGAGACCGGCAAAGGCGGCCACAGGATAGGTAATATCGGTCATGCCATCGGGATAGGACCAAATCCTAATTTCAGCAATGGGCACTTGCTCTGCCCGTTCAAATCCACCACTCTCACAGCCATGAAAAACCTTCTGACCGATGTTCCCGGCCTCAAAGTCGGCAATAGTGACGATAAACGCGTGGCAACAGGCGTCACCGCGATCGTGTTCGACGAGCCGGCGGTAGCGTCCATCTCAATCCTCGGCGGCGCGCCGGGCGTGCGCGACACGGCGATGCTAGAGCCGGAAATGACGGTCGGTGCCGTTGACGCCATTCTTTTATCTGGCGGCTCCGCTTTTGGCCTAGATGCCGCAGGTGGCGCGATGGCGGCGCTACGCGAAAAAGGGCGCGGATTTCAAGTCCGCTCCGTTCGCGTCCCCATTGTACCGCAAGCCATCTTGTTCGATCTCCTCAATGGCGGTGACAAAGAGTGGGGACGCAACTCGCCCTATCCCGAACTCGGCCATCAAGCGGTCATGCGCGCGAGCTTAGATTTCAAGCTCGGCACGGTTGGCGCAGGCTATGGCGCAACAACAGCGACACTCAAAGGCGGCTTAGGGTCGGCAAGCAGGATGACCGCTTCCGGCTATACGGTTGGCGCGATCGTTGCGGTCAATGCCGTGGGCACGGCAACCCTTGGCGACGGGCCGCATTTTTGGGCCGCGCCCTTCGAGCAGAACGAAGAATTTGGCGGCTTGGGATGGCCAAACCCCTTCCCGGTCGATGCGCTAAAGGCACGCCTCAAAGGCGGCCCAAGCGAGAACACGGTGATCGCCTTGATTGCGACAGACGCTATTTTAACCAAGGCCGAGTGCAAACGCTTGGCCCTTTCCGCCCATGACGGCATGGCGCGCGCCATCCGCCCCGCCCATACCCCGATGGATGGCGACGTGGTGTTCGCCGCATCAACCGGACATAAGCCCCTTGCCAACGGCGTCATTGATTTAACGGAACTCTGCATGGCAGCATCAGACACGCTGGCGCGAGCCATTGCGCGAGGTGTGTATGAGGCCGAAGCTTTACCGTTTGGGGATGCCCAAGCTGCATGGAAAGACAGGTACGCGCGACATTAAAGCCTGCCAAGATATCAAGTCGATCTTGATTGTGATACTGGCTTATGATATCAAAAATTATATCTTCAAAGCATGAGCGGACGTTGCACGCGCTTTTCGAGGAACCCATTCGCGGCTCGATCCACTGGAAAGATGTCGAAGGGCTTTTGCTCGCCTTGGGGGCCGAGATTTCGGAAGGCCGCGGATCACGTGTTCGCATCGCGCTAAGGGGCGTGCGGGCTGTTTTTCACAGGCCTCATCCCCAAAAAGAGACGGATAAAGGCGCCGTTAGATCCATGCGCCGCTTCCTCACCGAGGCTGGAATTTCACGATGAACAAAATGATAATGGATGGCTACGAAGCCCAAATTGATTTTGACGAAGAAACTGAACAATTCCACGGTGAAATTATCAATTTACGCGACGTGATTACGTTTCAAGGTCGCTCCGTTGACGAGTTAAAGCAGGCCTTTGCCGATTCACTCGCGGATTATTTTGCCTTCTGCAAAGAACGCGGTGAAGATCCTGAAAAACCCTATTCCGGCCAATTCATTGTTCGCATCGAGCCGCCCTTGCATCGCGCCGCTGCCCAAGCTGCGCGCATGAAAGGTCTTAGCCTCAACAAGTGGATTGCGGTGACTTTAGAAAACGCGACCGGTCACCCCCAATAGGCGATTGGCAATTAAACCTTAAAACCGATCCACCCGATAAGGCGAAGGATCGGTAAACGGCGTCTCTCCCGTTACCATTTCCGCAATTAAGCGCCCTGTGACGGCCGACATCGTTAGCCCGTGATGAGCATGGCCAAAGGCAAACCACATTCCTTTGTGGCGGGGCGCTTCACCAATAAACGGCAACATATCCCCCGTGCAAGGCCGTGATCCCACCCAAGGCTTTGGATCAACCCGGTCCACTAGCGGGAAAAACTTCCGCGCTTTCGGTTCAAGCCGTTCAAGTTGCACAGGCGTTGGCGGCGCATCGCGATGCGCGAATTCAGCACCCGTTGTCAGGCGCACGCCATTGGCCATAGGAGCCAAGACATAGGAATGGTCAGCGTCATAGACCGTGTGATTGAGCGTCGCATTTCCGGTCGTCTGATAATGCATGTGGTAGCCGCGCTTGACCCCCATCGGCAAATCATAGCCGAAGGACCTCACAAATTCCTGCGCCCATGGCCCAAGCGCAAGCACCACATCCTTCGCGCGCACCGAGCCTGCAGCGGTAGTGACACGCCAGCCCGTTCCATCCGCCGACAAAGTACGGGCATCGCCATGCACATAAACACCGCCGCGCTTTTCGAACAATGCACGATACGCCAGAGAAAGCGCCTGCGGATCCGACACATTCGCTGGATCTTTATAATGAACCGCGCCGACGACCCCATCGGCCAGATGGGGTTCGCGTTCGGCCAATTGGGCCTTGTCGAGAATGTCAGCGGTGACACCAAACGCCCGCAGCTTTTCGGCATCACTAATGGCTTCGCGGGCTTTGGCTTCACTCCGATAGGCCTTCAACCAGCCCGTGCGACGGATCAAATGTTCGGCACCTGCGGCGGCAATTAAAGGCTCATGTTCTGACAGGCAATTCTCAATCAACGGACGCGCGCCGGCCACGGCCTTTTGGTAGCGGGACGGTGCCGAATTCCACCAATAGCGTGCAAGCCACGGTGCAACCGTTAGCAACGCGTTCCAATGATAATGCGCGTCTGTACGGGAATTGAGCGCGTATTGCAGCAAAACACCTAAATCACGCGGAAACGCATAGGGCAAGAATGACGCACGCTCGATGATACCCGCATTGCCAAAGCTTGTTTGAGAGCCCGCCTCTTCGCGATCAACCAGCGTAACGCCGCGGTTTTTTTCCTGTAATTTGAGCGCAATGCCGAGACCAACAATCCCCGCACCCAGCACAATAACGTCGGTTTCGCGTTCTGACATGGCAATTACCCCTAGCAAGGCGCTGTTCTGACATTCTAACCCGCCTTGACGCAAGCCCCGCTTACGCATGATTTCCCAGCGAATTTCGAGGGGATCATTTGCGTATCTGCATTGTGTCTTTCAAGTCAGGGTGCTATCGCGCGGCCTATGGCACGACCGATCCAAATCATTCCCTCGATTCTGGCCGCCGATTACACGCGGCTTGGTGATGAGGTGACCTCCGTCGATGGTGCAGGCGCGGATCGGTTCCATCTCGACGTCATGGACGGACATGTCGTTAAAAATCTGAGCTTTGGGCCGGATGTGATACGCGCCATTCGTCCCTTGACCCAAAAGCCCTTTGAAGTCCACCTGATGGCAACGCCTGCGATCGATTGGATCCAACCGCTTAAAGCAGCGGGTAGCGATCGGATTTTGATCCATGTCGGGCTTGAAGCCAATGTATCGGCCATCGTGCAGGCCATCCTTGATAGCGGCATGCAGGCGGGATTGGTGCTGACCCCGGATGATGATGCCGAATGCGTGATGCCGCTGCTCGATCTCATCGACTATATCAATGTTTTAACCGTGATACCCGGCTTCGGGGGGCAAGCCTTTATGACCTCTCTCTTGCCGAAAATAACCGAATTGCGGTCCATGATCGGGGAACGCCCGATTGATCTCGCCGTTGATGGCGGCGTTAATATGGCAACGGTTCCGCTGGCCGCAAAAGCAGGCGCTAATGCGTTTATTGCCGGAACCGGCATTTACAGCGCCGGTGCTAGCCGTTACGCCGAAACCATCAACGCCATGCGCATGCTTGCCAATGCCAACCGACCAATTGGAGTTTAAACCATGATCCCTCGTTACAGCCGCCCTGAAATGGTTGCGATTTGGTCACCCGAAACCAAATTTCGGATCTGGTTCGAAATTGAAGCGCATGCCTGCGATGCGATGGCTGAACTGGGCGTCATTCCGAAATCCGCTGCGAAGACAATTTGGGAAAAAGGCGGCGCTGCTAAATTCGACGTTGAAAAAATCGATGCGATCGAACGCGAAGTCAAACATGACGTCATCGCCTTCCTTACCCATCTTTCAGAATTCATCGGCGAGGATTCGCGCTTTGTGCATCAAGGCATGACATCATCCGATGTGCTTGACACAACGCTCGCCATTCAGATGTCGCGCGCTGCTGATCTTTTGCTGAAAGACATGGATGATCTTTTAGCCGCCATTAAGCGCCGTGCCTTTGAACATAAAATGACACCGACCATTGGCCGCTCGCATGGCATCCATGCGGAGCCCGTTACCTTCGGTTTAAAACTGGCAACAGCCTATGCTGAATTCACACGCTGCCGCGAGCGCTTGGTTGCCGCGCGAAAAGATATAGCCACCTGCGCTATTTCAGGTGCGGTTGGAACCTTCGCCAATATCGATCCACTCGTTGAAGAACATGTTGCAGCTCAACTCGGCCTTGCCGTCGAGCCTGTCTCAACCCAAGTTATTCCCCGGGATCGCCACGCGATGTTCTTTGCCACACTCGGCGTGATTGCATCGTCCATTGAAAGGCTGGCGACGGAAATTCGTCATCTTCAACGGTCGGAAGTTTTAGAGGCTGAAGAATATTTTTCACCCGGTCAAAAAGGCTCGTCCGCGATGCCGCATAAGCGCAATCCTGTGCTTACCGAAAACCTGACTGGCCTAGCGCGCATTGTGCGTGCAGCGGTGACGCCTGCCCTTGAAAATGTCGCTCTTTGGCATGAGCGCGATATCTCGCATTCCTCGGTCGAGCGTATGTTTGGACCCGATGCAACGGTCACGCTTGATTTTGCATTGGCCCGCCTGACGAATGTGATCGACAAGCTCGTTGTCTATCCCGAAAACATGCAGAAAAATCTTGATCGCTTAGGCGGCCTTGTCCACTCGCAACGCGTGATGCTGGCCTTGACGCAAAAGGGCGTGAGCCGTGAAGATTCGTATCGCCTCGTCCAACGCAATGCGATGCCCGTCTGGCGCGGCGAAGGCGAGTTTAAAAGCTTGCTGAATGCCGATGCAGAAGTGATGGCCAAATTGACGTCATCGGAAATCGATGAGCTGTTTGATTTAGGCTATCACTTCAAACACGTTGATACGATTTTTAAGCGCGTTTTTGGGTAAGCGTGTCCATATCGGATTAGCCAGCCAATACTAGGGCTGCTCTTACGATCACATAAAGCCCGACGGTGATAACCAGGCTAGCAAAAAGGCGACTGAGTAACGCCTGTTTATGAATCATTTTTATGCCAAGAAAATGGCCGCCAACGCCGCCCAAAAGCGCGTTGGCAATAAACAGTCCGGTCAGTGCCCAATCGACATGTCCTGTCGTTGCATAGGTGAAAGAGGTCGTCGCGCCGAATGCCATGATCGCCACAAAGGACGTCGCAACAGCAAAAGCCAATGGCATACCGGTTGCAAACATCAATCCGGGTACAATTAAAAAGCCACCGCCGATACCAAAAAAGCCAGACAAGAGCCCTACGAAAAATCCTATAGCGATCAGCCACGGAACCAAATAACGAGCACTTGAAAGCGTGAGCTTGATATCCGGTTTTCCGAGCGCGTTTGGCCGCCTAAACATCGCAAGGCCGATCACCAGCATCATCACACCGAATAGACCGAGAAGTTTTTGACCCTCCACATGGGCAGCGAGGCGCGCACCACTATAGGCACCCACCATTCCGGCAAGCGAGAATACAACGCCGCACCGCCATTTAACGAGCCCAGCTTTGGCTCGTAGAAAAAAATTAAGGGTGGCACTAACGGCCACCGCCAGCGCACTGGTTCCAACGGCAATTTGTGGTTCACTTACGCCAACGACATAAACGAGCAGCGGCACCGCTAAAATGGAACCGCCACCGCCAACCATACCTAACACCAGTCCCGTTAAAATCCCGGACAGAGATCCTAAAGCTATGATGAGCGGTGTTAGTTCCACCTCAGACTGCCTTTAATGCCGCGTTCCAAGGCATCCTTCGCAATAGGGTGGCCATACCGCACATGCCTGTTACGCCGGAAAACACAAGCCCAGCACCGACAATTCCAGATAACGCATAGAATCGAGCATCCAACGCAACACCTAAAACAACCCCCAAAAGAACCATCAGACCTGCCGCAATCATCACCTGCCGCATAAGCTCAATCGGAACGCCCGCCTTCTTTTCGGTTGGAAGACCTGCCCGCCGCCATGCGTCAATTCCGCCCTCGACGAGATAGGCGTTGCCACCCGCCGCTTTTGCCAACCGTTCGGCATTGGCTTTTGTGCGAGCGCCAGAACGACAGTGGAACACAATAACAGCATCACCCGTTTGTAGCGTTGCGGATTCCAAACGCGACAATGGCGCGTTGGTGGCACACGGAATGCGCTCGCGAGCAAATTCATCGGCTTCGCGGATATCGATAAGGGCGGCACCATCGCTGATCATGCGATGCGCGTCGTGGGGCGTGATATGACGTAATGACATGAGATGAGCCTTTATTTTATTTACGATTGCGGAGATTTCGGCACCCGGCAGTAAAGCGCGTGCAATGTTTCAAGCAGTGTTTCCGTTCGAGGATCGGCAATGCGATACCAAATCGATTGCGCATGACGGCGAGCCGTAACCAGCCCCTCATCGCGCATTCGGGCCAAATGTTGCGAAAGTGCAGATTGGCTTAAATGGACGCCTGCCGCCAACGCGCCAACAGTAGCCTCCCCCTGCTCCACAAGGCGGCACAAAATCAACAACCGCTTTTCGTTGCCAATAAGCTGCAACAAAGCGGCAACTTTAACAGCCTCCGTCTCAAGCGTTGGAACCTCACGGGCAAGAATTTCGGTCATCGTGGCAACCTCGCTTAATTCGACTTGCTATTATATTAGCAATTACTTATATTAGAGTCAACTAATATAAATAGTCACCTCAAGGAGCCTGCCATGCCTCTCTCGCCGAAAATTCATGCTTTCTTTGACGAACCTACCAATACGGTCAGCTATCTGATCGTTGATCCCGCGACCAAAGAAGCAGCGATCATCGATCCTGTGCTGGATTATGATCACCATTCCGGCAAGGCCTCGACGGCGTCAGCCGATGCAATTTTGGCGAAAATACAGCTCGAGGGGCTCCATATCGCCTTAATTCTCGAAACCCATGCGCACGCCGATCATCTTTCTGGAGCGCCCTATATCAAGCTAAAAACCGGCGCTCAGGTCGGCATAGGAGAGCATATTCGCGAGGTTCAAAAGATCTTTCGCCCGGTATTCAACGCCATCGATGTCTCCGGTGAGGGTAGCGAATTTGATTTACTCTTAAAGGACGGCGAACGCCTTTCTTTAGGTGGTCTAGAAATCAAGGTACTTCACACACCGGGCCATACACCAGCCTGCGTTGTCTACCAAATTGGCGATGCCGTGTTTGTCGGCGATACGCTGTTTATGCCCGATTACGGCACGGCACGCGCGGATTTTCCCGGCGGAAGCGCCCGCCAACTTTATCACTCGATCAAGCGAATTTTGGCACTTGAGCCGGAAACACGGTTATTCATGTGCCACGACTACAAAGCGCCGGGTCGAGAAAGCTATGAATGGGAAACAACGGTCGGCGAACAGCGCGCCAAAAACCCACATATTCACGATGGCATTACAGAAGAAGATTTTGTGGCCATGCGCGAAGCAAGAGATGCAACTTTGACTGCACCCGTGTTGTTACTACCTTCGATCCAAGTCAATATTCGAGCGGGCAACATGCCGCCACCTGATAGTAACGGCATAAGCTATTTAAAAATACCGGTTACCCTACTGCCGTCGACACAGACTTAGCCACTCATCCAGCGCGCCTTTGCCGGCGCGCCGTTTGTGCTTTCACATAGGATTTTAAAACCGCATTGATCCGCGTTTGATAGCCGCGTCCACCCGCTTTGAAATAATCGAGCACGTCTTCATCAAGTCGTATACTTACGGCCTGCTTACATTCCACGCGCTCAAAGCGCGCCAATTGCTCATCCGTTAAGGGCAACGCATCAGGATCCGATAGGGCTTCAGCCAAAAGCTGCACATCCGGGCTTGGCCTTTGGCGATTGCACCGATAGGGTTCGCCGCAAGGAATAACGGGAAGGAATCGACACCATGGGCAAACTCGAAGGCAAAACCATCTGGATCACCGGGGCAGGCAGCGGCATTGGTGAGGCAACCGCCCATGCGATGGCCAAAGAAGGTGCGACCGTTGCGCTGACGGGGCGTCGCAAAGAGCCGCTCGATGCGGTAGCCCACGCCATCACACAAGCCGGCGGCAAGGCCTTGGTGGAACCAGGCGATGTGATGGATAAGGCCATGGCACCTGCGGTCGTCGACCGTATCATCAAAGCAACCGGGCGGCTCGATATACTCGTCAACAATGCTGGCACCAATGTGACCGCGCGCACCTTTGCTGTGCTCACACCTGAAAAACTCGACACCGTGTTACAGGCCAATCTCAATGGGGCCTATTATTGCGTGCTGGCCGTTCTGCCGCAGATGCGCGCGCAACACGATGGCGTGCTGATTCATACGGCATCTTGGGCCGGCAAATATGTGACCCCGCTTTCAGGCACAGCCTATACGGCGTCCAAACATGCGGTCGTCGCCATGAGCCATAGTTTGAATATGGAAGAATTTAAAAACGGCATCCGTTCGTCGGTCATTTGCCCGCACGAAATCTCAACGCCGATCCTCAACACGCGCCCCGTGAAGGTAACAGAAGAAGAACGCGCCCGCATGTTGCAATCGGAAGATATGGCCAATCTCTACGTCTATATCGCCACACAACCTGCCCATGTCTGCATCAACGAAGTGACCATCGCACCGACATGGAACAGAGCTTATTTGCACGGGATTTGATATCACGTATTTTCAATACCAAAGGTTCAATGATAACGCCATATTTTCAAACTCTGCAATTGCCCAAAAGCGCATTTCTCCTGTCCTATATGACAGGGGCTTTGGCAACAATTAATATTGATATTTAATTATCGGGGGCTGTAACTTACCTAACGGCAGGAAATGCCGCAGGTCCAAAACAACTCGGTTTTTTCTTGCCTCTGTTCGGTTTAACAACTCAATAGGAGACTAGAGATGAAAACGGAATTTTATCAACGTAATGATAAATTTGGTCTGATGCCGAAGGTTGCCACTGAGTACTTTGGTGGTGGAGGAGGCGGAGGTGGCGGGGGCGGTGGCTGTGTCCAAAATGGAGTTATTACAGGATTTTTGGGCGCTGGCGGTGCGATTGCGACCGGCTCAAATGTCCGTGACGGTGCATTAATTGGAGCAATAGCGGGAGCTTCAGCTTGGGCAGGATGCGCAGGAAGCAGGAAATAAATGAAAATTTAATTCGATGGGTATCGGAAAAATTTCCGATACCCTTTTAAATATTTAAAGATGAGGTAATTAAAATGATCGAACGCAAAAATAAAAAAATATTTCTGATTTTTGAAGATAAAGAACTTTCTACATTATTTACATACTCCATGTTAATGATTATTTTTTGTTATTTTGGATCTGATTTAAAAATTTCCATTATAACTTCAAATATAGTTTTTATTATTTCAAGAGTTCTATTTCAATTATTAGTGAAAAAATGAGAACTTTAGAGTCCGTTCCTCTTGAATGGTTCCGCCGCCCCTTCTCGGGTCGCACGGCACAGTTTGCGGAAGCGGCAACCCTCTCCATCGTCCTCCGCCTGCTCGCGCTTGTCAGCCCCTTCGCAATGCAGGCGATTATTGATCGCATCCTGCCCTATCAACGTGCCGAGAGCCTTGCCATTATCCTCGTGCTGCTTCTCGCTGTTGCGGTGTTTGAAGGTCTACTAGCCTTTACCACCGGGCTCCTTGGCATATGGATCGGAATGGGCATTGGCCGCGATCTCGCTTTGCGCGCTTTGCATCACATTGTACATTTGCCTTTGGCGACCTTGCAAAAATGGCCCGTCGGGCAAATTCTCTCCCGCATCAGTGAAATTGATAAGGTCCAATCATTTATCGCCTATACCACCTCCGGCCTGTTGCTTGATGCTGGATTTTCGCTTGTCTATGCTGCGGTGCTCGTTACCATAAGCCCGTTTTTAACCGGCATCTTGCTTTTAGCGATCCCCCTGCAATTCGCGCTCTATTTCATTTTTGGCCCATTGGAGCGTAGCCGCTTTGATAAAGCGTTTCTGGCAGGCTCCTTCCATAATGCAAGACTGGTTGAAAGTTTCAGCAACGCGATCACCTTAAAGTCGCTAGGGGCAGAACAGCACGCGCTAAATCGCCTCGACCAAAGCCTGACAGAGGCGATGCGCCAAACGCTTATCGCGCAAAATATGGCGCTCGGCGGACGCAGCGTTTCAAACCTATTTGAAAAAGCACTGGTAGCCATCGTCATCTTTTTCGGAGCCCAGCTGGTTTTAGCCCACGAGATCACGCTTGGCCAATTGGTATCGTTTCATCTCCTCTCGGGCTATGTCTCCGGCCCCGTTCTGGGCCTCGCCAAGCTTTGGGATGATTGGCAAAATGTCCAGATTGCGCGGCGACGCGTCGGCGAGTTGCTACTTGAACCGGCGGAGGTCGAAGCCACGCATCAAACACTTCCGACACTGGCCACATCCGGTCTCCATCTTGAGCGCGTCAGTTTTGCCTATCCCGGTGGCCAACCGCTTTTTCAAAATCTATCGCTGCATTTTGCACCTACCGGATTATCGCTAGTCATAGGCCCGTCCGGCTGCGGAAAGACGACGCTGGCACGGTTGCTGGCTGGCCTATTGCCTGTTAGCGAAGGCAACATCAAACTGGGCTCTAAACCTTTTAACAGTGTTCCACCGAGCCTTTTTCGTCGTAGGGTCGCTTATGTCCCGCAATCGGCGGAACTTTTTAATGGCACCATCCGCGAAAATCTTAATTTTGCCGCAGAAATCGACGATGCCGCCTATTGGCGAGTGTTGGAACACTCCGCATTGGCCGATTGGGTCCGCGATCTCCCGCTTGGCCTCGATAACGTGATCGGGGATGGTGGTATTCATCTCTCCGGCGGGCAAAGCCAAAGACTGGCCCTAGCGAGAACCTTACTGCTCAACCCTGCTTTTCTCATTCTCGACGAGCCGACAAGCGCACTCGATCATGATACGGAACAGCAGATCATCGCGATGCTCACAACGCTTTCCGAACAGATCGCGATTATCCTCATCACCCACCGCCCCGATCTCGTTCAGTCGCCCACACAAACGATTGATCTTTCCGCTCAATCGCTGCAACCCGCAATGGAGCGCCAAACCCCGATTGGCGTGTTAGCCTATGGCTAATGCCCTGTCCCTCTCGGGTCCGTCGCCGACTTTACGACTATCGGCCTTGATCCTGAGCGCCTTAATCGTGTCCGCCATCATCGAAAGCTTTATCGCCGAGATTGAAATTGTTGCACGCGGGACAGGCAAGATTGTGCCCATCGGGTCGGTACGGCAGGTTCAGTCCCAGATCGACGGACGCGTGACCGAAATTCATATTCGCGAAGGCGACACTGTCCGGCGAGGCGATATTTTATTCGCCCTCGACCAGACCGACCAAACGGCCGAGGCCGAGCAAGTTGAAGACCGTATCACGCGTTTAGAAGCCACCATCGCGAAGCTAAGCGCCGAACTCGCCGCTTTGGATACCCACGACCCCGTGGATGCCGAGTTTATCCCCTTCGCGATCAAACAATTTCAGCAGTTCGAAATGTCCGGCGAACGGCGTCTTGCCACAAAGAGGCTCCTTGTTGCCGAATTGGGTAATCTCTCTGCCTCCATTGCCGAATTGGATACGAGCCTTGCTTCCGCAAAGGCGGACCAACAAGTCTCCAATGCCCGGCTCGAAAAAAACAATGTCCTCTTGGCGCTCGAGCAAAAATTGTTTGATGCCGCAACAAGCCTGCAATCCAATGGTAATTTGAGCCAAAGCGATTTTGCCAAAAAGACACAAGCCTATGAGGAATTGCGGCGCGAAAAAACTGTTCAAGAACGCGACAGCCTTGTTAAGTCAGCACGCCTGCAAGAACTTAACGCGACCCGTCAAGCTAAATTAGCCGCTATTCGACAAGACTGGACCAATGCGATTGAATCTGCGGACGGAGATTTATCAGAATTAAAAACGAGATTAGCCGTCGTCACACGCAATCTAGCTTATTCCACGATATCAGCTCCGATCGCAGGAAAAATCGAAGAATTAAAAATCAAAACAATTGGTGGCCGCATAACCGCAGGCGATGCTTTGGCCAAAATTGTACCGCTCGACGAAGCATTTGAATTTGAAGGGCAACTCCCTACCGAGGAAGCCGCCTTTATTGAAAGAGGCCAACCCGTCTATCTCAAATTCGATGCATACCCCGCCGAGCGTTACGCGCTGGGCCACGGCACAGTGCGCGACATCAGCGGCGATACGGTAAGTGCTCCGGACAAGACATGGGCTTATGTTTTCCGTGTTAACCTAGCGTCGACGGCGCTTAATACGTTGAAAGGTAATATTACCCTTTCGCCCGGAATGACGGGGAAGGTCGATATCGTTACCGGAAAGCGAAAACTGATTTCCTATCTTTTTGAGCCGATTGAGCGTTCGATGATGAATGGCGTGAGGGAGCGATGAACGATCTAAACGAAACGATCAGCAACGCTGAACCTCAAGAAATTCGTATTAGCAAACCCGAAGCCGTCGGCTACATGGTGGGTCTTTGCGCGTTCAATGGCATTTATACCCACTGGGATATCGCCTCTATCGGCCGCCTATTCATTCCGCCCGTCTTAGCGGAACAATTCAAACTATATTTTCAAAATGGCGAATGCGTAGCTTTTGCCACATGGGCTTATCTATCGGACGAAATATCTGAGCAGATTAGGTCAAATTTTGTCGACCCTCCATATGACGCGTGGAATAGCGGCAATAATCTCTGGATTGTTGACATGGTTGCGCCAGGTAGAGCTGTTTCAATAACACGCGATCTACAAAAGACGGTATTCTCGAAGCGCACAGAGCCAGGCTTCGCACTACGTCGTGATGAAAGCGGAAAAGTTAAGAAAATTGCACGCTGGGCAACCTGGAATAGTTGTCAGAGAGACTTAATGTATGAAAATAAATAGATCTAGAGGATATCATAATCCTCCACCCGCCCCGTGCGGGGGGCTTCGACTTTCGCGAGCGCTTTTCCGGTTCTTTCAACGGCTTTGAAGAGTCTGATGAAATTGGCGCTCGCGATTTTTTCAATCGCGTCGTCTGACCAGCCGCGTTCAATCAGGGCTGCGATGAGGTGCGGGAATTTGCTCACATCCTCTAAGCCTTCTGGCGTCACCCCACCATAATAGTCAGAGCCTATCGCAATATGGTTGAGCCCCGTTCGTCCGACCAGATATTCGATATGGTAACAAAGTTCTAAAATCGTTGCTTTTGGTTGCGGACCGTTTTTGGCCGTATGCGCGGCAATCGCTTCATCGTGATTGTGCAGGAAGGATGATTTGCCAAAATTGTCTCTTAAAGGCCGCGACCAATCCCGTGATTTTTGGCTGATGAAATCGGGGATAAACGTCGCCATGATCACGCTCTTGCGCGAGCGAATGCGATCCAACACATCGTCCGGCGCATTTCGCGGATGATCGCATAATGAGAACGCATTGTTGTGCGAAAACAAAACCGGTGCCCGCGAAATATCGAGCACCTTGTGCATGACCTTGGGAGACGTATGCGCAAGATCAACAATGATGCCCAACCGATTAAGCTCAAGCACAACGGCCTCGCCAAATTTTGTAAGCCCATTATGCCGCGCCTCATCGGTAGCGCTATCGACCCAATCCAAGGTCTCATTGTGACAAAGCGTCATCAAGCGGACGCCGGCCGCCTGCCAGACGCGCAAGGGTGAAAGGCTATTTTCCAACCCTACCCCACCCTCTACCGTCATAAAGCTTGCAATCTTGCCGCGACGCTTGGCGCGCGCAATGTCATTGGCTTCGAGCGCCAGCATAAAGTCGTCAGGATAGGTTTCAGGCAATTGGCGGATGATGTCGATCAGTTCCAGCGTCATACGTCCCGGAAGCTCTGCAAGGGTTGGCACAAAAGCAGCCCAAAATTGCGCGCTGACCAAGCCCTCCCGAAGCCGGGGCAAATCCGTATCGGTTTCCGGATGAAGCCGCGCGAGATCATAGCGCTTCACGCTTTTCTGGGCCGTCGGGCTTGAATGAATAACCCAAGGTAAATCATTATGGCCGTCCACAAGCGGGATCGACTGCAACAAATGGCGGGCATGTTCCAATGCGCGGTTGGGCTCAGTAGCTGACATTGAACACTCCTAAAAAAAAGACGGTCGCCATTTATGAAGCGCGATCGGGGCGGGCACAAGAGGGCCATGCGACAATGGTTAGCCCACCAAAAGGCCTCGGCATTGCAATTTGGAAAGGCCGCCCCGCTAAATCCAGTATTGCTGCACTGCCGTAATAGCTTTACTGAGCCTGATATGAAAAGCGTCTCGGCTGACGAAATGTTTGACCCGGCCCATGCGCGATGAAACGGAAATTCCAGATGAATGATACGACCGTAATGCCCTCGGCTGCGACCGATGCCCCACACCAACAGGCGCCGCTGCCAAAACGCCGTTCTTTGCGCCCTGTTATTCTCGGCGTCATTGCCATTGGCGTTGTGGGCTATGGCATTTCATGGGCCTATGAGTGGTGGTCCCACGGCCGTTTCATCGTTTCAACCGATGACGCTTATGTCGGTGCGCCGATCTCGACGATTTCGACCCGCGTATCGGGCCATGTGACGGATATTGCCGTCGCCAACAACCAAGCCGTTCATACCGGTGATTTGCTCGTCAAGATTGATGATGGTGATTATCGGCTTGCGGTCGAAAGCGCTGGCGAGCGCATCGACACCCAAACGGCGAGCCTTTCGCGCGTCGACAAACAAATTGCTCAGCAAAGCGCCGTGATTGACCAAGCGCGCGCGCAGATCACGGCCGCAAGGGCCGATGCGATGCGGGCCGAGCTTGACTATGCGCGTGCGCAGAAGCTGGCCGAAGCCGATTTCAATACCCGCGCCCGTCTTGATCAGGTCTTGGCGGACCGCGATAGAACCGCAGCCGCGCTCGTCAGCGCCACTGCAGGTCTCGCCGCCGCAGAAGCAGGCATCGACGTCTTGAAAGCTCAAAAGGTAGAATTGGAGCATTCGAAAGCCGAGCTTGAAACAGCGTTGGCCAAAGCCCGCCGCGATTTGGAATTTACCGAGATCCGTGCGCCCTTTAACGGCGTCGTTGGCAACCGTGCCGCCCAGCTTGGTATGTTGGTTGAGCCGGGCGTTCGCTTGCTCGCCCTCGTTCCGCTCGACGCCGTCTACGTCGATGCCAATTTCAAAGAAACGCAGCTTGGCCGCATCAAGCCCGGCATGACGGCAAATGTGCATGCTGATGCGTGGCCCGGCAGGACCTTTGTCGGCAAGGTGGCAAGCTTCGCGCCTGCAACAGGCGCTATCTTCTCGCTGCTGCCTCCCGAGAATGCGACCGGCAACTTCACCAAGATCGTCCAGCGCATTCCGGTACGCATCCTATTTTCGGCGGACGATCTAAAAGAAATGGCGCTCCGCCCGGGCCTCTCGGTCATTGTTGACGTCGACACATCATCCCAATGAGTGAAGCCGCTAAGCCTGCATGGCCCCCTGCTCCACCCGTCGTTACTATGCGACGGGTGATTGCCTTTATTGGCATGGTGTTTGGCATGTTCATGGCGATTTTGGATATTCAAATCGTCTCCGCCTCGCTCGCTGAAATTCAAGCGGGATTATCAGCTAGTGCTGAAGAAATCTCGTGGGTACAAACCGCCTATCTGATCGCTGAAGTGGTGATGATTCCGCTTTCGGGATTTTTGGGACGGATGATTTCGACCCGCTATCTTTTCGCGGCATCGGCTTTCGGTTTTACGCTCATGAGCGTCATGTGCGCACAGGCCAGTTCGATCGAAGAAATGATCATCTGGCGGGCACTGCAGGGCTTTATCGGCGGCGGTATGATTCCGTCCGTCTTCTCCGCCGCGTTTTCGATTTTTCCGCGGGATAAGCAATCCATCATCTCGCCCATCATCGGACTTGTTGCAACGCTTGCACCCACCATCGGCCCTACCATTGGCGGGTATCTCACTGATCTTTTTTCGTGGCATTGGCTGTTTCTCGTCAATGTCGTGCCTGGTATTTTGGTGACCCTATCGGCATGGTTTTTGATCGATTTTGACAAGCCAAATATGAACCTCTGGAAAACCTTTGACTGGTGGGGTTTGGCGGGCATGGCGGGTATGTTGGGCGGTCTCGAATATGTGCTTGAAGAAGGCCCCGCGAAGGACTGGTTCCAGGATGACCGTATCGTCAATTGCGGCGTCATCGCATTGGTTGGCGGCACCTTGTTTTTCTTTCGGGCCTTTATGGCGCAGACGCCCATTGTTGATTTGAAAGCATTTTCAAACCGCAATTTTGCGGCAGGGTGCTTGGCCTCCTTCACCATCGGCATCGGCCTTTATGGGCTCACCTATTTATATCCCGTCTTTCTGGCGCGCGTTCGCGGCTATACCTCGCTTGAAATCGGTACCACGATGTTTTTAACCGGCGTTGCCATGTTTTTAACCGCGCCGGTTGCGGGGCGTTTATCGGCAAAGGTCGATCCGCGCATCATGTTAGCCATCGGCATTTTTGGCTTCGCAATTGGAACCTTTTTAGCCTCGACACTCACCAAGGATTGGGGCTTTCATGAATTGATCTGGCCGCAAATCTTCCGCGGCGTATCACTGATGTTCTGCATGGTGCCCATCAACAATGTGGCGCTCGGTACATTGCCAATGGATCGCCTTAAAAATGCGTCGGGTTTATTTAACCTCACACGTAATCTCGGGGGCGCCGTTGGGCTCGCTCTGATCAACACCGTGCTCAATGACCGGTGGGACCTTCACATGCAGCGGCTGCGCGATAGTCTCGTATGGGGACGTCAGGTGGCCGACGAGACCTTGGCGAATATGACGCGGGGAATGGCGGCGTTGGGCGATGGTGCTGAGCTGGCCGCCACCAAACAAATGGCTGGCATGGTCCGGCGTGAGGCGCTCGTTTTGGCGCTTGGGGACGTGTTCCTTGCTCTAACCTTCGTGTTCCTCCTCATGCTCGTTGTCTTGCCCGCCATTGAAAAGGCCGGTGGGCCAAAGGCTGCCGGCGGCGGGCACTGATCCCTCCGTCGACACAACGCGTCTGCTGATATAAGAAAAGCCCATGCTTGAAGGACTCACACCCAAAAATCCGACCCATGTGATGAAACTCGTCAGCGACGAGAAGACCGCGCGCGGCGTGGCCGACATCGTGATGGAAACCTTTGACCCCAATGAAACGGCCGCCGCTGCGTTTGAAAACGAAGCAACGTTGGCGTGGGAAGTGGAAGTTTATTTCGCCGAGCCGCCGAATGAAGCAGGAATGCGCGAATTAATTGCCGCGACGGTTGGTAAAGACGCCGCATCCGCCCTGACGTTCGAAACGCTCGTTGAAAAGGATTGGGTTAAGGCCTCGCTCGACGGTCTTTCCATTGTCCATGCCGGGCGGTTTCAGGTGCATGGCTCGCATGACCGCGAACGCATTCCACAAAACGCCATCGGCATTGAAATTGAAGCCGCTCTCGCTTTTGGCACCGGCCATCACGGCACCACGCGCGGTTGCCTCTTAATGCTCGATGACGTGCTCAAACGCCGCCGCCCGGTTCATGTGCTCGATATCGGCACCGGATCGGGTGTCTTGGCCATTGCCGCAGCACGCGCGATCCATAAGCCTGTCGCATCAGGTGATATTGATCCGGTGGCGGTCATCGCGGCACGTAGCAATGCCGTATTGAACCGCGCAGGTTCAACCGTTCGTCCCGTCGTTGCCAAAGGCGTTGGCCATCCCTCGCTCTATGCCAAAGCGCATTATGATCTTGTCTTCGCCAATATCCTCGCCAAGCCACTTATTCGGCTGGCACCCCATATTGCTTCTGTCGCATCGCCAGACGCCGACATTGTCCTTTCAGGCCTATTGGCGCGCGATGTGCCAGGTGTCTTGAATGCCTATGGCTTGCAAGGCTGGTATTTAGCCAAGCGCCGCGATCTTGAAGGATGGGCGGCGCTGCTGTTACGCCGCGTTGCCGGCCGCCCTGTCACCCGCCTCTATCCATAACTCGAAGGTACACAAACGATGGCCGAAGCAATTTTCCAGACCTTCGAACAAAAGACAAATCCCGCACAGGGTGCGGCCCATCTCAAAGCCTTGCGGGCAGAGCTTAAGACGCGCGGCTTAGACGGGTTCGTCGTGCCCCGCACCGACGAACACCAGAACGAATATGTTCCAGCCTCATCCGAGCGCCTCGCATGGCTCACCGGATTTTCGGGCTCATGGGGCATGGCCATTGTACTGGCCAATCAAGCCGCCATTTTTGTCGATGGTCGCTATACGGTGCAGGTGCGCGAGCAAGTCGATGTCGCGATCTTCACGCCGGAGCATTTGATCGATAATCCGCCCGAAGGCTGGCTCGAAAAGCATTTGAAGCCGGGCCAAACCTTAGGCTTCGATCCTTGGCTTCACACCCAAGACGGCGCAAAGCGTCTTGAAAAGGCGTGCAAGGCCGCAGGCGCGACACTCGTGCCCGTGGACACGAACCCGATCGATGCCGTCTGGACGGATCGTCCGGCTGCACCGCTTGCACATATTGTACTCCATAAGCCTGCTTATGCAGGAGAAGATGCAACAGAAAAGCTCAAGCGCATCCAATCGAAACTGGCCGCACAAAATGCCGATGCTGTCGTCATTACCGATGCGCACGCCGTTGCATGGGCGTTCAATATTCGTGGTGGCGATGTGGGGCACACACCACTTCCCTTAGGCTTTGCCATTGTTCCGCGCGAAGGCAAAGCACAACTCTTTATGGATAGCCGGAAATTCTCGAATACCGTGCGCGACGCCGTGAGCGACCTCGCCGAAATAGCCGAGCCGATGGCGCTTGATCGCGCCCTGCAAGCCTTGGGACAAAAAGCAGCAAAGGTGAAATTTGACGCCGCATCGGCTTCCTCGCGTTTGGTTCAATTGATCGAAACCAATGGCGGCGTTGCGGAAGTGGGCACTGATTTCATCGCCTTAATGAAGGCCGTTAAAAACAGCGCTGAAATTGCAGGCTCACGCGCCGCTCATATTCGCGATGGTGCCGCTATGACGCGCTTTCTCGCATGGTTTGATCGCGAAGCGATCCACGAAAAACTAACCGAGATTGATGCAACGATCGCGCTTGAAAATTTCCGCCGCGAAACAGGCGTTTTGAAAGATGTCTCCTTCCCGTCGATTGCCGGCGCGGGCCCTAATGCGGCGATCCCGCATTACAAGGTTTCAACCGAATCCAATCGCCGCATTGAAAAAGGTATTTTCCTCATCGATTCCGGTGGTCAATATGAAGATGGCACCACCGATATCACGCGCACCATAGTGGTTGGCCCCGCAACGGCAGAAATGAAAGACCGTTTCACCCGCGTTTTAAAAGGCCATATTGCAATTGATACCGCCGTCTTTCCAAAAGGCGTGTCGGGCGCGCAAATCGACAGTTTCGCCCGCAAACCTCTATGGGAAGCAGGGCTCGATTTCGACCATGGCACAGGCCACGGCATCGGCTCCTACCTCTCGGTGCATGAAGGCCCGCAACGCATTGCAAAAACGGGTGTGGTACCGCTTGAAGTCGGCATGATGCTGTCCAACGAACCCGGCTTTTACAAAGCAGGCCATTGGGGCATTCGCATCGAAAATCTGATCTTGGTCGAGAAGCGCGAGATTGAAGGTGCCGAGCGCGAAATGTACGGCTTTGAAACGCTAAGCTATGTGCCGATCAATTTGAATTTGGTGGAGCCTGCTTTGCTCACCGCCAATGAGCGCGAGTGGCTCAATGCCTATCATGCTAAAACGCGGACGCTGTTGACACCGCATCTTGATGCCGAAACGGTGAAGTGGTTGGAGCACGCGACGCGGGCGGTGTAATTACCCGCCCACGCGCTCAAACCACTCATCTTCCGATATCACCTCAACGCCATGCTTGCGCGCATCTTCGAGCTTCGAGCCAGCGCCCAGACCTGCCACGACGAGATCGGTTTTTTTCGATACCGATCCCGATACTTTAGCCCCCAAGCGCTCGGCCATCGCTTTGGCCTCATCGCGCGTCATTCGCTCAAGCGAGCCGGTAAACACAATCGTTTTGCCAGAAACGGGGCTCGCCGCGGCCACCGCTTCCATCGGCTCCGGTGTGACGTGCTGCATCAAGGCTTCGAGTTCTTCGCGATTATGCGCTTCGGCAAAAAAATCAACAATCGAGCCCGCTACAATCGGCCCGATGCCGTCAATATCGGTGAGCTCCGCTTTCGCCGCCTCGCCATCCTGACCCGCTTTAATGGCGACCGCTTGTAGTTTTTCAATGGATCCAAAATGCCGCGCCAATTGCTTGGCCGTCGTCTCACCAACATGACGAATACCAAGGGCAAAGATAAAGCGGTTAAGCGCGACATTTGTCCGCTGCCGGATTGCGTCAAATAATTTGCCAACCGACAATGCGCCATAGCCTTCGCGGTCTTTTAATTTCTTCAACGACCGCGCATCGCGCTCCTCAAGCGTAAAAATATCTCGAGGTCGCGTAATCAAGCCATCGGCATAAAATCCTTCGATCTGCTTATCGCCGAGCCCTTCAATGTCAAACGCATTGCGAGAGGCAAAATGCTTTAACCGCTCGGTTGCCTGCGCGGGACAAATCAAGCCGGCGGTACACCGGCGAACAGCCTCCGGCTCGCCTGTCTTTGGATCCGTCTCGCGTACTGCATGGCTACCGCATGCTGGGCATTGATGTGGAAATACATATGGCTTGGCATCCGCTGGCCGCTTCTCGATAACGGCCGCAACGATTTGCGGAATAACATCGCCCGCGCGTTGCACAATCACCGTATCGCCGATGCGCACATCCTTGCGCGCGATCTCGTCTTCATTGTGCAGCGTTGCATTGGAGACAACAACGCCGCCTACATTGATCGGTTGTAGCTTGGCAACAGGCGTTAAAGCGCCTGTGCGTCCTACCTGAATATCAATGTCCAATAAAAGGGTTTGCGCTTGCTCAGCCGGAAATTTGCGGGCCGTTGCCCAACGCGGTGAACGCGCGATAAAGCCCAAACGTTGCTGGAGCGCTAAATCATCCACTTTATAAACAACGCCATCAATATCATAGCCAAGCGTCGGGCGCTTTTCTTCAATCAAGCGATAATGCGCGACCATTTCCCCTATCGTCGCGCACCGCTTCATCAGCGGATTGGTTGGCAGCCCCATGCGAGCAAAAGCCTGCACCATGCCGCTTTGGGATGAGGACAGCATATCGCCTTCAATCAAACCCCATGCATAGGCAAAAAACTTTAACGGACGAGATGCCGTCACCTTGGCATCGAGTTGCCTTAACGAGCCCGCAGCGGCATTTCGCGGATTGGCGAAAGCCGGTTTGCCATCGGCTTCTTGCCGTTCATTCAACGCGATGAAATCGGCTGTCGCCATATAGATCTCACCGCGAATTTCAATCACGGAAGGTACATCACCGTGAAGCTTTTCAGGGATCGAAGCGATCGTCCGCACATTGGCAGTAACGTCTTCGCCCTCTTCGCCGTCACCGCGTGTGGCGGCAAATTTTAAATGACCATTTTCATAGCGAATAGAGCAGGAAAGCCCGTCAATTTTAGGCTCTGCAGTAAAGGCGATTTCTTTTTGATCCGGCCAATCCAAGAACCGCCACACGCGATCAACAAAGTCGCCTACTTCTTCGTCGGAAAACGTATTCGCCAAAGAGAGCATAGGCACCGCATGGCGAATTTTGGAAAATTTTTCTGCGGGCTTTGCGCCAACGCGCGCAATCGCGGTAGCTTCTTTTTGAAGCTCGGGGAATGCCGCTAGAATAGCATCATAGCGACGACGCAAAGCATCATAGTCGGCGTCAGAAATGATCGGCGCATCTTTTTGATGATACCGCACATCATGCGCTGCAATCTCATCGGCAAGGCTTTGCCATTCGATCCGCGCTTCAAGCGGCGATAAAGCCTCGACCGCCGGCTTTTTCATCGCGCCGCCTCAATCAGTTTTGATGCTGCTGCCCTTGCCTCTTCGGTGATTTCAGCACCCGATAACATGCGCGCTATTTCTTCGCGGCGATGCGCCTCGTCAATGGTTACAACGCGTGTTGCAATCTTACCGGTTTTGCCGGCATCGACCTTGGCAATCAGGAAATGCGTTACCGCGCGAGCCGCCACTTGCGGCGCATGGGTGACCGAGAGCACCTGAACTTTTTCAGCCAATCGTGCAAGCCTCTGGCCTATCGCATCGGCCACCGCACCGCCAACGCCTGTATCGATTTCGTCAAACACCAATGTCGGTGCCGAGCCACGATCCGCCAAGGATACTTTCAACGCCAACATGAACCGTGAAAGCTCACCGCCGGAAGCTACTTTCATCATCGGCCCCGGGCGCGTCCCCGGATTGGTTTCGACCCAATATTCGACATGGTCAAAGCCTTCAGGCCCGCGTGCGTTTTCATCGCGCTCCATCGAAACGATAAACCGCGCGCGCTCCAGTTTAAGGGGCGGCAATTCCGCATTCACCGATGTTTCAAGCTCGGAAGCCGCTTCATAGCGTTGCACGGATAAGGCTTGCGCGGCTTTACGATACTCTGCATCGGCAGCCTCAACAGCGGCCTCTAACTTAATCAGAAGCCCCTCGCCTGCATCAATCGCCATAACTTCTTCTGCATAGCGCGCGGCTAAGGCTGCAAGGTCATCCGCAGGCACATTGTATTTGCGTGCCGCAGCGCGTAACGCAAACAGCCGCTCTTCGGTTCGTTCCAATTCATAGGGATCAAACTCTGCGGCGCGTAAGGCTGCCTCTAAAGCGGTACGCGCTTCTTCCAACGCATTAAGAGCGGTTTCAAGGGCTTTGATGCTGGGGCCCACAAGTGCCTCGGCCTCGCCACTCCGGCGCGCCAAACGCCGCTGCGCTGCTGACAACGTCGGAATGGGAGACGCTTGCCCGGAAACGGCTTCCAAAGCATCGTTGATTTCGCTCGTGACCTTTTCGGCCTGCATCATAAATTGCCGACGCGTCGCCAATGTTTCTTCTTCGCCCGCCTCAGGATGTAGCGTTGAAAGCTCTTCCACCGCATGGCGTAAAAAATCAGCCTCCTTGCGGGCCTTTTCAACCTGCACCCGATGGGCCGCGAGCGCGTCCTTTGCGGCCTTGTGCGCGATATAGGCAGCACGCACGGCACGAAGCTCAGCATCCGCACCGGAGAAAGAATCCAAAATCGCACGATGGGTTGCAGGATCCGCCAGCGCGCGATCATCATGCTGCCCGTGGATTTCAACAAGGCTAGCGCCAATTGCTTTGAGCGCCTGCACGCTAACGGTTTGATCGTTAATCAGCGCGCGCGTTCGACCATCGGCCATTTGCACGCGACGTAAAATCACATCACCTTCATGGGTAATATCGTAATCGCGCAATAGCGCATGAACGGGGTGATCTGGTGAAGGTTGAAACACCGCCGTCACTTGACCTTGCGCTTCGCCGTGTCTCACAAGCGAGCCATCCCCGCGCGCGCCTAAGGCCAACGCAAACGCATCAAGCAGGATCGATTTTCCCGCACCCGTCTCACCCGTCAACACGCTAAGACCTGCCTCGAAAGACAGGTCCAAGCGGTCGATCAATACAATGTCACGGATGGCGAGTTGGGTCAGCATGATGGGTTAATCGCTGCCATCTTTGGCCCAAGCTTTACTGATAAAGCTTCATGGATTTGAACGCCTTGGTAATCCAGGACTCGTCGTTTTCCTTCGGTGCCGCGCCCTTGGTCTGGAGCAGCGCGAACGTGTCCTTATACCATTGGCTTTCCGGGAAATTATGCCCCAAAACGGAAGCCGCCGTTTCAGCCTCGTTCACAATACCAAGCGCGAGATAGGCCTCAGCCAAACGGGCCAGCGCTTCTTCAATTTGATTGGTCGTTTGATATTGCGAAACAACAACGCGGAAGCGGTTGATTGCCGCCGTATAATTGCGCTTGTTCAAATAGAAGCGACCCACCGTCATTTCACGCGCCGCCAATTGGTCGCGCAAGACAGCGATTTTGGTCTTCGAATCCGCTGCATATTCGGATTTGGGCCAACGCTGAACCACTTCGATAAAGGCCACCAAGGCCTTCTCCGCGCGTTCCTGATCCCGCGAGACATCAAGCACGGCATCATAATATGAGCTGGCAATCAAATAGGCCGCATAAGCAGCATCGCCATCAGCGGGATAGAGCTGCAAGAAGCGCTTGCCGGAAGTGGATGCCTCTTCAAATTCCTTCGCGAGATAATGCGAATAGGTTTCCATCATCAGGGCCTTTTTCGACCATTGCGAATAAGGGTAAATCTTATTGATGTCTTTGAAGGCCTTGGTTGATCCCTCATAGTCACGCTGTTCAAGCGCGGCCAACCCGTCATTATAGAGTTTTTCAGCCGGGATATCGGGCTTCACCTCAGGCTTATAAACCTCACCCTTGTCAAAAGGATTGAGACTATCGCAGGCCGCCATCGGTAGGACGGCGAGCATGGCCAATAAAGGACCAACGATACGAAACGACAGTTTGGATGAAGGAGATGGCGATAGGGTCATGAAACCGGACAATCCTCTGGCAATCGACATAGACCGGGCACACACCGGCCCGATAGATTTGCTTGAGTTTCATAAACTAAACGCTAACGAACCGCCACTGCGTAGTCGCTTTTGGTAAAAAAGATTGCAGGGTCGGTAAAAAATCAGCCAGTCAATGCGTCTCGGGCGCAAAGGCCAAGGCGGCCACACGCGGACGCGTCTCGCCAAGGGCCACACCTGCTGGCCGCTCTTCGACGATTTCAAACGCCGTGCGATCGGCAAAAAGCGAGTGAAGAACCGACACATTCATGCGGTGCCCGCCACAGAAGGAGCGGAAATGCCCGATAATCGGATAGCCCGCGAGCGATAAATCCCCCACCGCATCCAGCATTTTGTGACGGATAAACTCGTCATGATACCGGAGACCTTCCGGATTCATGATCGAATCGCCGTCAATCGCCACGGTGTTATCGAGCGATGCGCCCTTCGCATATCCCGCCTGGCGGAGCATATCGACATCTTTCAAGAAGCCGAACGTACGAGCAAACTGCAATTCATCGCGGAAATTTTCCGGCGTCAAATCCAATGTCTTCTTCTGGCGGCCGATCAAATTGGTTTTAAAATCGATCTCGACCGTCATCCGGAAGCCACGCGCAAACGGCAGCAATTCCGAAAACTTCTCGCCATGCTCGACGCGAACAGGCTTTAAAATCTTGACGAACCGGCGGGCAACATCCTGGCGCACAAGGCCAACCCGATCAAAAACAGCAATGAATGGCGCAGAACTACCATCCATAATTGGAACTTCAGGGCCGTCGATCTCGATCAGGAGATTGTCGATACCCGTGGCATAAAGCGCCGCCATCAAATGCTCGATCGTTGAAACAGAGCCGCTCTCGGCGTCGCCAATAATGGTGCAGAGCTCCGAGGCTGTTACCGCCTCATGCCGGGATGCGATCAAACGCTCGCGACCACCCACCAAGCCTTTGCGCAAGAATTGAATACCGTGATTGGCCGCCGCAGGATGGAAAACAAGCCGTACAGGCTCGTTCGAATGGACACCGCGGCCCGAAATCTCGGCTGTATTGGCTAAAGTCGACTGTTTTGATCTCGCCATCTCGTACTCAGCCCAGTCTCGCAAAGGGTCCCTACGATCGGGAACCGGAACATCACGGCATCGTTCTAGTCCTGATGCCTTCACACTTCAAATCACGGTTTCTTACCGTTTGTTACAATTCTATAATTTGTGGAAAGATATTAAAAAACCTTTTATTTTCAAAGAATTGGCCAGGACTTTTTAGGTCCGGGCCAAGGTGTAAGTGCTACAATGAAGTCCCAATCGTTTTAGTTCGATTGACGCCGTAAAAAGGCCGGGATTTCCATCTGATCGTCTTCATACATGCGAGCCTGTGGCGCTGGAGCTGGCTGGGCTGCCGGCTGATAGCGTGGCTGCTCGGGCTGAGCATATTGCATCGGTGCCTGCTGAACCGGCTCAACCGCCACTTGGCGTGGCATTTGCGGCATTTCTTCGCCATCCGAGCGGCGGCCGAAGCCAGCCGTTGTCAGACGCTCCATCAAAGACTTCTTCTGCTTCTCAACAGGAGCAACCGATGGGCGAGCATTTAAGCTGGCATCAATCGTGCGCTGAGCAATTGGCGGCAATTCGTCAATGCTTGGCATACGAACCGGACGAAGTGGACGCTCTGATTCTGGCGGAACGAAGCCTTGCTGAATGGCATGCTCGTCATATCCAGCCTCAACACGCGGTGCTGGAGATGGTGCCGGCGTCGGCATAACAGGGCGAGGCGCTGCTGGACGGATGGCGATATCGGGTGCCACCTGAATGCCACGCGGCACATAGGCCTGCTGCATAGGCTGAGGTGCCTGAACGGGAACCGGTGCGGGTGCAGGTGCGACAGGAGGAGCCATTTCCGCCGTTGGGCGGGCAAAAGCCGTTCCGATTTCGGTGCGGATCCGATCAGCCATATCGCGGATGCGCGGATCAACCGAAAGATTATTGGCCTGTGCCTGCTCGTTCTGGCGAACCATCTCGGCGTAGTCGATGCCCGTTGCCACAACCGACACACGCACAATACCGTCAAGCGCATCATCACGCGTTGCACCGAAGATCACATTCGCATCCGGATCAACTTCTTCGCGGATACGCGTTGCAGCTTCATCAACTTCATACAGCGTGAGATCAGAGCCACCCGTGATCGAGATCAACAGGCCCCGTGCACCGCTCATATTCACATCATCGAGCAATGGGTTGGCGATGGCCGCTTCAGCTGCGCGCATGGCACGCTTTTCGCCGGTTGCTTCGCCCGTACCCATCATCGCTTTGCCCATTTCACGCATCACAGCGCGCACATCGGCGAAGTCGAGATTGATGAGGCCTTCTTTGACCATCAAATCGGTAATGCAAGCAACACCCGAGTAGAGCACGCGGTCGGCCATGGCGAACGCGTCGGCGAACGTCGTCTGCTCATTGGCTACGCGGAAGAGGTTTTGGTTTGGAATAACGATCAGCGTGTCGACGGCCTTTTGCAATTCCGCGATGCCCTGTTCGGCGAGGCGCATGCGGCGGGTGCCTTCGAACTGGAATGGCTTTGTGACAACACCAACCGTGAGAATGCCCATATCGCGTGCAGCACGTGCAATCACGGGCGCGGCGCCCGTTCCCGTGCCACCGCCCATACCAGCCGTCACGAATACCATGTGAGCGCCAGCGAGCTGATCGCGAATTTCGTCAATGACTTCTTCAGCGGCCGCACGACCGACTTCAGGCTGCGAACCTGCGCCCAAACCTTCCGTGACCTGCATGCCCATCTGGATCACGCGATGCGCTTTCGAGCTCGTTAGCGCTTGAGCGTCCGTATTACCAACGACGAACTCGCAGCCCTGAAGCCCGATTTCGATCATGTTGTTGACGGCATTGCCACCAGCACCACCCACACCGAACACGGTAATTCTTGGCTTTAATTCCCGGATGTCCGGTGCAGAAAGATTGATGGTCATTGTCTTCGCCTTCTCGTTT
>CANGLU010000031.1 GCA_947455025.1 Hyphomicrobiales bacterium | reverse complement strand
GGCTGGACGCCGCCACCTGCTTCTGCCAATGCGATGATCACAACGGGCCATGTGCATCTGAAAGACGCGCATAAGACCCCTCAGTTCTGGCTCATCTGGATTGTGCTGTGCATGAATGTGTCGGCCGGTATCGGCATTATCGGTGCCGCATCCAGCATGTTGCAAGAGACCTTTGGCGGCCGTTTGTTTGGCGATGCCAGCGTGGGCTTTATGCAATTCACCGACGCGCAGAAAGTAACCGCGGCGGCGATTGGTGGCGGCTTTGTCGGCATCTTCTCGCTGTTCAACATTGGCGGACGGTTCTTCTGGGCTTCGCTGTCGGACGCGATTGGCCGGAAGATGACCTATGTCGCCTTTTTCGTACTTGGCTTTATTTGCTATGCCGGATTAACGACATTGGCAGGACTTGGTCAGCTTGGCCTGTTTGCTGCCTTCTTCTGTGTGATCGCATCCATGTATGGTGGCGGCTTTGCCACGATACCTGCCTATCTCGCGGATATGTTTGGCACACAGTTTGTGGGCGCTATCCATGGACGTTTGCTGACAGCATGGTCCACGGCGGGGATCCTTGGTCCGGTGATCGTGAATTATCTCCACGATACCCGTGTTGCCGAGGGCATGCCGCGCAGCAATGTTTATGATCTCATTTTCTATGTGCTTGCGGCCCTGCTGGTTATCGGCTTCATCGCTAATATGCTGATTAAGCCGGTCGCCCCGAAATGGTTCATGAGCGAGGCGGAAGTGAAAGCTTTGCAGTCGAAGTCAGCGACCGCCGGTGTGACGACCGGCTCCTTCGGCATCGGCAAAGGCGGGCTTGATACAAAGGCCGCACTTGCCTGGCTATCTGTCGGCATCCCGATCCTTTGGGGCGTGTGGATCACGCTGCAAAGCGCGGTGAAGATCTTCGGATAAGAGGCTTCGTCAGCGAGATTAGGGAAAAGGGAGCGTAATGGCTCCCTTTTTTATATTTTCACTAAGCGACGTTCGCCGGAAATTTTCGATAAAGATAGTCACCAATTGCTCCATTAGAGTCTACTTCGGCGATATCTGTCATAAGTGCGTGATGAGGTGATCGATGGCAGGCTGGATCAGTAGCATTGGCATCTCCCAAAATGGCAAATGCCTGACAACGACAACCTCCAAAATCAATCTCGCGCCTGTCACAACTGCGGCAGGGTTCAGGCATCCAGGCGATACCTCGATAGGCATTAAAGGCTGGGGACGAATACCAAATATCACTCAGAGTATGTTCGGTTACATTCCAAAACTCTAAGCCTGGGATTGTCTCAGATGCGTGGCACGGTATTACTTTACCTGATGGCGTCACATTGATGAATTGTTTTGCCCATCCACCCATGCACGCCTTGGGATAGGTTGCATGATAATCCGGGATAACAAGGTCAATGACGATTTCCCCGTGATGGCGCTTTCTTAAAGCATCAATTTCCGCCACCGCCGTCTCAGTCTCGGTGCGGCTAGGCATTAGCGCGGCACGATTAGGTAAAGCCCAGCCATAATATTGGGTGTGCGCGATTTCGACGCGGCTCGCGCCGAGTTCAATCGCGAGTTCAACCATTGCTGCCGACCGTGCAATATTAGCGCGATGCATAACCGCGTTGACGGTCAGTGGAAATTCCGCTGCTTTTATCCAGCCAGCAACGATCTTTTTTTTAGCAAATGCACCTTTATAGCCTGCAATTTTATCAGCGGATTCCGCGTCCGAATCTTGAATAGAAAGCTGTATATGGTCGAGGCCAGCTTCCGCCAATTCGCTAATCAGTTTTTCTGTAACGCCAATCCCCGAAGTAATGAGGTTGGTGTAAAGTCCAACAGATGCACAATGTTGCACAAGTTCGACAATATCCCGGCGCGCTGCAGGCTCTCCGCCCGATAAATGGACCTGTAAAATACCGAGCTTCGCAGCTTCAGAAAAGACTCGTTTCCAACCCTCGGTGGAGAGTTCCGTGTTTCGGCCCTCAAGTGCCACGGGATTGGAGCAATAAGGGCAAGCCAATGGACACCGATGGGTTAGCTCAGCGAGCAAGCCGATCGGAAGGCCAATGGTCGATGGAGTTGGGATTTCCATATTTACATCTGCACCATTTTTTTATCAGATAGGCCTTGTAATAAGGCTGTAACGTCGCGTTCAATAATGGCAGCGTCTGCGTTAAATTGACTAGCGAGCAGTTTCACAATCTCTGAAAGGCTTCGCTTACCATCACATAGCTGTAGAACGGCGGCAGCAATTGGGTCACATTTGATCAACCGCTCAGGCGCGAGCAAGACCCATTCTTGACGTGCTTCGTCGTGCTTTAAACGCACTCCACGCGGGAATTTAGGGATCGAGGTGGACAACATATTATGCAATTCGGTCATGCTTCAGGATCCCATGCGCCGGGTGGGATACGACCCGGTTCAACATAGGCCGAGTAAAGCGCGTCCAATTGCGCCCATAGTACATTGCATTTAAAAGTGAGCGCTTCCATCACAGCCTTTTGTTCCTTTGGCGTTTGGGCGTGCTCTTTCACATAAGTAAGGGCAAAATTGGCATCGCGAGGCGCCTGCTCTAAACGGCGCTGAAAATAGGTCATAACGGACGGATTGATAAAGTCGTAGTGTTCGAGCATGCCGGAAATACGTTGTTCATGGAGGCCTGGGGCAAACAGCTCCGTTAACGAAGATGCAATCGCCTCAAGGGGTGTTTTTTCGCCGACAAAATGGACATATGCATCAACCGCAAATCGCGTGGCTGGCAGAATGCCGTCGCATGATTCAACATAGCGTCGCTCAAAGCCCAATCCATCTGTCAGTTGAAGCCATCTTTCAATACCACCCTCGCCACCAATTTGGCCATCATGGTCTTCAATCCGGTGTCGCCATTCAAGACGAATGCCGCGATCACGAAACCGCGACAACACGACCGCATCCTTAATTGGAATCGAACTTTGATAATAATAGCGGTTTAACGCCCAAGCCTTCACTTGCGTTATAGTGCATTGGCCACCGTGAAGCATTTTATGAAAAGGATGCAGGCTATGATAACGCGTTGCACCAATATGGCGCAGTGCTGCTTCAAACTCTTCGGGTGTCATAAATTTAGTCATAGCGAAAACATTGTCCCATCGCGGGTTACCGTCCATCCAGCAGCTATCACTGTTTGGTGCTCGTCGGAGCCGTCGATTAAAATAGGATTGGTATTATTGATATGAATATAGGCCTTTTGACCAATAGAAAGCTCATCAAATGCTCTGAGCGACCCGCCCGGTCCTGTAATCGGCGTATGTCCCATTCGACGGGCAGTTTTTTGAGAAAGACCAAGTTTGGGCATTTCATCATCCGTGTAGGTGGTGCCATCATAGAGCAGTAAATCAGCGCCAGAGGCAATGGAACGAACTGTTTCATTAATTTCGGCGCATCCTGGAATATAGACCAACCTTTTGCCGCCTGACGTAATTTCAAGCCCGATCGTGGTTTCTGTTACGTCGCCGATTTTGGTATCCTCGCCGCGCTCCATAAACAAAGCTACTTTGCCCGGGACAGAAAACGGCCGCACTTTCAAGCCGATGTCAGTGTCGAAAAATTCATCCATATTTATCGTTGAGCGCTTGACGACTTCAGATGCTAATACATTAAAGACAGAATTTTCAGCCAAAATGGCCTGATTTTGCCCCGTTGCATAAACTGTAAAGGCTTGACGCTCTCTGAGAACCAAAAGGCCCGCAATATGGTCGACATCCGCATTTGTCAGTATGACAGCTTTAATGGGACTATGCCGAGCGCCTTCGCGGGGCTGCAAAACTTGGCTCGTTAAGATTTGTTGCCGTAAATCAGGTGAGGCGTTTATAAGTAACCAACGCTCATTATCGGCTGATACAGCTATGGATGATTGGCTGCGCGCCTGAACGCGATGATCTCCAGCCCAATAAAGGGAGCAGACCGGACAGCGGCAATTCCATTGAGGAACTCCACCGCCGGCCGCAGATCCTAAAACATAAATATTCAGGGAACCCATGATAAATCCTTCATGGCCCCCTGAATATTAACAAAAAGATCAAATTTCTGCTGAAGAATAGCTCGTCACTTCCATGCCGACGCAGACTTCAGAAACTACTGGTGTTGTCCAAGCCATGATGTGTTCCTCCAATTTTTTGACCGCAAGACTCGCTAAATATACCAGTTTTACGATCGGTGTCACCTAAATAATTTAGTCCGAAACGGCCAGCAAACGAGAGTTTAGGATTGAATACGAAACAATACGTACCTCTATCTGGCCCCCCTAATAAGTGTCAGTAACCCGCCAAATAGCATCGCCTACGTCGTCAGCAACGAGAAGCGATTTCTGATCATGCCCAATCGCAACGCCTACCGGCCTACCATAGGAAACCCGCTCGTCGGGTGGAAGAAAACCGGTCAAAATAAGGCCGACCAATCCATGCTGGTAAACTGTGATCCCTGATCGGAGTGGACAACAACTCTATGCTTTGGCTTCCGACGCCATACCGCAGCCAACAAGGCTTGCAGAACGAGCTCGGTTGTCGGGCGGCTCTGCAATGACCAGCCGATCACTCTTCGTGAGAAGAGATCAATCACGACAGCAAGATAAGCAAAGCCTTCAAGTGTTTTGATATAGGTAATATCGGTTACCCAAAACTGATCCGGCTCTTCGACATCGAATTGACGATCGAGCGTATTGTCGACGACGAGAGAAGGCTTGCCACCGTAATGACCAGGATGGCGCTTGTATCCGATTTGCGCTTTGATACCAGCAAGTTTTGCTAGCCTCGCAACGCGGTTCGGGCAGCACGTTTCGCCCTGATCACACAGATCATCGTGCAACTTCCGATAGCCATAAACCTTACCGCTGTCCGCCCATGCTTTACGGATGAGTTCGATCTGTCGGTGATCTTCCTGCGCCCGATTGCTGAGCGGAGCCTTCTGCCAAGCATAATAGCCGCTCGGATGGACTTGCAGGCACCTGCACATCACTCGAGCGGAAAACTGGCTGCGATGCTCGGCGATAAACGCGTATCTCACTTGGCATCCTTGGCGAAATACGCTGTGGCTTTTTTTAAGATGTCACGTTCTTCGGTAACCCGAGCCAGTTCGCGCTTCAGCTGTCTGATCTCGGCGTCGCGAGTATCCTCAGCTAAGCCCTTGGGACCCGAAAACTTCTTCTTCCACTCGTAAAGCGAGTGCTGGCTGACGCCTAGCCGCTTCGAAACCTCGGCTGCCGAATAGCCGCGCTCGACAATTTGCGCCACGGCATCCCGCTTGAACTCGTCCGTAAAATGTACCTTAGCCATCTTGGCCTCCTTGCCTCAAATTTAGGGAAGAAGGCGTCTACAAATCTAGGGGCTATTCACTGCAAGCCATTTGTTCGGTTTAGACCAATCAACGTGACGTTAAGACCTTGCGCCGTCTGAAGCTTAACTGCCTTGTGCTTGGCCGCGAGGCTGCCCTTCAATGCGTCGCTGTCGTTCAAACAAATCCGCGTTACGTCTGCGGCAAATTTCCGTATATTTTCCGTACAAACAGGATAATTGGCTTAAGTGTCCAGCTAAGTCATTGAAATCCTTGGCGCGCCCTACGGGAATCGAACCCGTGTTTTCGCCGTGAAAGGGCGACGTCCTAGACCGCTAGACGAAGGGCGCATAGTCAAGGTCGGGCGCTTATAGGCGAACATTCGCCACTCGACAAGCGTCTTCGGACAAGCGATACGGAAAAACCTTCCGTAAAATGAATTATTCCCAATAATCCTCCAACTTGCGTATCCCCAAACCATGCCATCTTCCCCGGAAAAGTCCGATTTAGCGCCACAAAACGGTCAAAAGCCCCATACCGCGCTCATTGAACCGTCATTTGGAACCGGCGAAGATCTCGAGGGGCTACCTGAGGCCGCGGACGAGAATCACCCGAATCTCGTGGGGCAAAATATTCCGATGGGCATTGCCCTCATGATTTTGGCCATTTTCATGTATGTCGCGAATGATGTGATGGGAAAATGGCTGGTTTCTACCTATTCGGTCGGCCAAGTGCTTCTCATCCGGAGCGTGGCAGGATTAATCATCCTTGCGCCGTCCTTCTATCGGGAGGGCTGGCGAACCCTTCTTATGCCGCCCAATTGGCGCATGAACCTTATTCGGGTCGTCATCACCACCGCCGAAGTCAGCAGTTTTTATTGGGCGGTTGCCTATATGCCGCTCGCTGATCTCGTTACCATCTATATGGCCGCACCGATTTTCGTCACCGCGCTGGCTTGGGCTTTTTTGGGGGAGAAAATCGATGCGCCCCGCGCCATTGCCGTGTTTGTCGGTTTTGGTGGCGTTGTCTTGGCCATGCGTCCGTCGAGTGCAAGCCTGTCCCTTCCCGCGCTCGTTGCCATTGCCGGGTGCCTGGCATTTTCCGTAATCATGATCATCACCCGTTATCTGCGCAGCACACGAGGCATCGTCCTCGTCGGATGGCAGGCGGGCGGCGCATTGATCTTTGGGCTCGTCACCGCGCCCACGCATTGGGTGCCACCCACGCTGACGGATTTCGCATTGCTGGCCCTTCTCGGCGTGATTTCAACGATCGCGCATATCGCCGTTAACCGCTCGCTGAAATTAGCGCCCGCCTCGGTGGTTATGCCCTATCAATATTCGCAAATCATATGGGCCGTCGTGCTCGGCTTTCTGATTTTTGGTGATTGGCCCGATATGGCCATTTTGTCGGGCTCAGGCATTATCGTCGTGGCAGGTCTGTTTATTTTTTACCGCGAACAAGCCCAAGCCAAAAAACTCAGCCGCGCGTCTGCATAGCGCGCGCTAAGGAATAGCGACATCAACAATCCGGATTTGCGGCCGCTCGCCGCCACCATAGCGGTCAATCGTTAAATGGCCCGCGATATGAAGGGCCGTTCCACGACCCTTCAGCAAGGCATCCCCAATCGGTCCACCGGCCGCGCGAAAAGCGATACCGCCGATCACAGTGCCATCTGCGGAACGAAACCGCGCACGCACATGCTGCGAGCCCACAAGGGCCGCATCCACCACCTGATGCGAAGGTAATACGAAGAGCGGCTCGGGCTGCGCGGAGCCAAAAGGCCCGGCTTTATCAATCTCACTAATAACAGAGGGTCGAACGCCACCCGCACTGATCGCGCCATCGACAACCAAGCCATTCTCGGCCCGCGCCTCCGATGATGCTTCGCCCAACCTCACTTCAAGAAAATCGCGCAGCGCGTCGATTTGATCGGCGCGGAGGGTAACGCCCGCGGCCATCGCATGACCGCCCCCTTTGATCGCGAGCCCCGCGTCAACAGCCGCCCGCACGGCGCGCCCCAAATCAACCCCTTGAACGGAGCGACCCGATCCTGTCCCTGTTCCACGACCATCGAGCGCAATCGCAAAAGCGGGCCTGCGGAACCGTTCTTTAAGGCGTGCTGCCACTAAACCGACAACGCCCGGATGCCATTGCTCGGAAGCCGTTACAATCACATTCCCATGGTCTTCATGCACGCCCAACGCGGCCAAGGCTTCGGCCTCAGCTTCCGCCACCATCGCCACTTCAATTTCTTGTCGTTCTTTGTTCAACGCATCAAGACGCGTCGCAAGCACCGCCGCCTCGCCGTCGTCTTGGGTCAGCAGAAGCTTGGCACCCAAGGCTGCATCGCCAATGCGTCCACCCGCATTAATCCTTGGCCCGATCAAAAAGCCCAAATGAAACGGCGTCATCGGCCCGTCGACACGGGCAATGTCGGCGAGCGCCCTAAGGCCGGGCCGCGAGCGGGTGCGCGCAACCTGCAACCCCTGCCTTACAAAGGCACGGTTTAGACCGCGCAACGGCACAACATCGGCGACGGTACCGAGCGCGACCACATCCAATAACGCCATCAAATCCGGCTCACCGCCGCGTTGCTTCCAAAAGCCTTTCGCCCGCAAAACACGCGTCACGGCAATAAGAGTCATGAAAACAACACCCGCCGCGCATAAATGCCCCAGACCGGATAAATCATCCTGACGGTTCGGATTAACAATGGCAAAGGCCGCAGGCAGATCGACCGGTGCTTGGTGATGGTCAAGCACAATACACTCCATGCCCAACCGCGATGCCTCATCAATCGGTTCGTGGCTCGTCGTTCCGCAATCAACCGTTACCAGCAGATTGGCGCCCGCCGCATGGAGCGAGCGAATCGCCTCGCTGTTCGGGCCATAGCCTTCAATCAAGCGATCGGGAATATGGATAAGGCGCCTGACGCCAATCTGATCAAGAAAGCCCGCCAACAGTGCGGCTGAGCACGCGCCATCAACGTCATAATCGCCAAAAATCGCAACCGTCTCTTGCGCCACAACCGCTTGCGCCAAGCGCTCCGCCGCTTGATCCATCGCCATCATCGTGGACGGATCGGGCATCAGATCCCGCAATCGCGGTTCAAGATAGGCGGGAATTTCGGCCGTCGTCACGCCGCGCCCCGCCAAGACGCGGGCTAAAAGGTCATCAAGACCATATTCCTGCACGAGCGATAAAGCGACGCCGCGACTAGTATCATCCAGTCGCTCACGCCACACGCGATCGGTCACAGAACGTTCAACGCCAAGAAAGGGACGACTCATAGCGGCGAAACTACTGCGTCATCCCTGCCCTGTCGAACGCCAATGCTTAGCCTTTATAGGCTTCCACAGTCTGGTGCTGCTCACCCAGACCTTCAATACCGACAACCATTGTGTCGCCAGCCTTCAGATAGACAGGAGGCTTCATGCCCATGCCAACACCTGGAGGCGTGCCGGTGGTGATGACATCGCCCGGATCAAGCTGCATGAATTGCGAGATATAAGCGACAATATGCGCCGCACCGAAGACCATCGTCTTGGTATTGCCGTTCTGCACGCGCTTACCGTTGAGATCGAGATACATGTGCAAATTCTGCACATCCTTCACCTCATCCGTCGTCACAAGCCATGGGCCAATCGGGCCGAAGGTCGGCGAACCCTTGCCCTTCATCCATTGACCGCCGCGCTCCGTCTGGAAGGCGCGCTCGGAAATATCATTGCAGATACAAAAACCCGCGACGTAATCCAGCGCGTCCTTTTCATCGATATAAAGCGCGGTCTTGCCGATCACGATGGCCAACTCGACTTCCCAATCGGTCTTTTCCGAGCCCTTCGGAATGACGATCACATCATCGGGGCCTTGGACGCAATTAGGTGCCTTGTTGAACAAAATGGGTTGTTCAGGCACTGGAAGATTCGATTCCGCTGCATGGTCGGCATAATTCAGACCAACCGCGATGAAATTGCCCGGACGCGCCACGCATGACCCGAAACGGGTGCCAGCAGGCACGGCAGGAAGCGTCTTCGGATCAATCGCCTTCAATTTCGCAAGCGAAGCAGGCGAGATCGTTGCGCCATTAATATCAGAAATATGAGCAGAAAGGTCGCGGATCGTGCCGTCAGCATCCACTAAACCGGGCTTCTCATGGCCCATTGCGCCAAAGCGAACTAATTTCATCGGTCGTTTCCCCAAATCAAAAATGCGGTAATTGCTTCCAAACGCAATCTGACGCTTTGCGCGCGTCTGGGCAAGCCCTAGCAAGGAGCATCAGGGCTGCAATTTTATACGAATTACGACCGTTCCAGCACAAACGTCCCCGGCGCATCGCCGAGGGTCTTTAATGTGCCGCCCGGTTTACGCGCCTTCACCTTTTCAGGGGCCTGCGCCGCGATCCATTCGAGCCAATGCGGCCACCACGACCCCGGCGTCTCTTTGGCCTTGGCTACCCAGTCTTCAAATTGGCCAACCGGCGGCCCGCCCGTCCAAAACTGATATTTGGGCTTGTTAGCCGGATTGATCACGCCCGCAATATGGCCTGATCCACCCATCACATAGGTAACATTATTACCAAAATATTTCGAGCCAACAAACACCGATTTGGCCGGTGCGATGTGATCTTCTTTGGCCGCTAAATTATAAATCGGCATGGTCACGCGCGACAAATCCAGCCTCACATTGCCCATCGTGATTTGACCCGCCGAGAGCTTGTTATCGAGATAACAATTGCGCAAATAAAATGAATGATTGGCCGCAGGCATCCGGGTTGAATCCGAATTCCAAAAGAGGAGATCAAACGGAAACGGATGCTCGCCTTTTAAATAGACGTTCACCACATAAGGCCAAATCAAATCATTCGGACGCAGCATGTTGAACGCGGACGCCATGCTGGTTCCTTCGAGATAACCGCGCACATCCATCTTTTCTTCGATTTGTTTGATCTGTTCTTCGTCAACAAACACCTTCAAATCACCGGCATTTTCGAAATCGACTTGCGTTGTGAGCAAAGTAGCGCTCGAAATGCGTTTATCACCAACAGCTGCCATATAAGACAGCGCGACAGATAAAAGCGTGCCGCCAACGCAATATCCCATCGCTGTGACTTCTTTTTCACCCGTGATCTTTTCAATGCGATCAAGGGCTGCGAAAATGCCCTCGCGCATATAATCTTCAAAGCTCTTTTTGGCTTGTTCCTCATCCGGATTTACCCACGACACCACAAACACTGTAAGCCCTTGCGAAACGGCCCAGCGGATAAAGCTCTTTTCCGGATTAAGATCGAGAATATAAAATTTATTGATCCAAGGCGGCACGATCAAAAGCGGGCGTTTGTAAACCGTCTCCGTGCTCGGCGAATATTGCAGCAGTTCCATAAGATCATTGCGGAACACAACTTTGCCCGGCGTGGTGGCGAGATTAACCCCAACTTTAAAATCGCCAGGTTCCGTCTGGCGGAGTTTAAGCGTCCCCTTGCCCGCTTTGATATCCTCAACCATCATCTGCATACCGCGCACCAGATTATCGCCATTTTGCTCAAGCGTTGTGCGTAGCAGCTCTGGATTGGTGGCCACGAAATTTGTGGGCGATAGCGCACTCGATAATTGTCTTACATAAAATTGCGCTTTGTGCTTGGTATGCTCATCAATATCGTCCGCCTGCTGGACGAGATCATCCGCCCAACGCGTCGTGATGAGATAGGCCTGCTTCACAAAATCAAAGACCGGATTTTCTGTCCATTCCGGATCACGAAACCGTTTATCGCTCGCATCGGGTTCGGCGATCGGCGCAACAATCTCGCCGTTGATGCGCTTTAAATTATTCGTCCAGAGGTCCAAGAACCCTTTGGTCAAAGTGGTCTGCGCCATAATCAATCGCTGCGGATCAGCCGCAATGGTCTCGACCACCTGTCCAAGCGTTTTTACGACGTCGCTGACTTCTTCCGAAACACCGGGTTTGGCGCGCCCTTCTTCCACCGGCTTTAAGGATGCAGCCGTCGCATGGCCAAGCTCTTCCATCAGCCGCGCCGTATTGCTCGCCAATGCTTCATAATTCGGTACAGGGATTCCAGCTGTCAGATAATCAGCGACAGGTTTCTTGTTATCGTCTGCCATTGGATTCCTCAGCTGCTGCCCCAATCCTGCCGTGAACTATAGGATCGATCTTGTTTACTGTAACCCGTAAAGAAGGCTCGTCGAACAAAGAAATTGGTCGTATAGACGAAAGAGACGAAAAAATCGGACTGGCAGCCTTAACGAGCATGAAACACCCCTTAGCCCTATCAATCCTCGCTTTATCGAGCCTCGCTTTAGCCGGTTGCGCAACAACGGGGCATGACGAGCAAGGGCCAATGGCCGCCATCAAGCCCTTCGCAGTCTGGGCGGGATTAGCGACAGAGCCGGAAAAAGCTGCCGATTTTGTCCAACAAGCACGGCCAGCGGGCACGCTCGACTACCAGCCGGTAGGGGTAACGCCGGCCGATCCGAAGAAGAAAATCAAGAAACTGACGCCTGAAGAATTAAAGGCGATGGAAGATGATTTGGAAGCCACACGGCTAAAAAATGCCGCGGCGGCCGGTGCTTCTCCATAAATTCCTTTTAAAATTTAGGAATATTTTAGTGTCTAGGCGTCAAAAACTTGTGTAAATCCGACGCTAAGCCGTGCTAAGCGGTCGCACCCACTAACTCATTTTTTGAACGGTTTTTCGAAAATGGCCGATTTTCACCGCATTAAACGCCTTCCGCCCTATGTTTTTGAGCAAGTTAACCGGATTAAAGCGGCAGCGCGCAACCGCGGCGCCGATATTATTGATTTGGGCATGGGCAATCCGGACCTCCCTGCCCCCAAGCATGTTCTCGAAAAGTTGGTCGAAACCGTCGGCAAGCCGAGAACCGACCGTTATTCGGCCTCCCGTGGCATACCGGGCCTGCGCAAGGCCCAAGCCGCCTATTATGAGCGCCGCTTTGGCGTCACGCTCAATCCGGACACGCAAGTGATTGCGACGCTCGGCTCCAAAGAGGGCTTTGCCAATATGGCACAGGCGATTACCGCGCCCGGCGATGTCGTTTTGGTGCCCAACCCGTCTTATCCGATCCATGCTTTCGGATTTTTGATGGCGGGCGGCGTGATTCGCTCAGTGCCCGCCGAACCCAATGAAGACTTTTTCCGCCAGCTTGAGCGCGCGGTGGCCCATTCGATCCCCAAGCCGATTGCCCTTGTGACGTGCTATCCGGCGAACCCGACGGCCTTTGTCGCCTCGCTCGATTTTTACCGCGATCTTGTCCAATTCGCCAAAAAGCACGAGCTTATCCTGCTTTCCGATCTCGCTTACGCGGAAGTCTATTTCGACGATTCCAATCCGCCCCCCTCAGTATTGCAAGTTCCAGGCGCCATGGATGTGACGGTTGAATTTACCTCCATGTCAAAGACGTTCTCGATGGCCGGATGGCGCATGGGCTTTGCGGTCGGCAATGAAAAGCTCATCGCGTCGCTTGCGCGGGTGAAATCCTATCTCGATTACGGCGCGTTTACGCCCATTCAAGTAGCGGCCACCGCCGCCTTAAATGGCCCCGATGACTGCATCAAAGAAATGCGTGCGACCTATAAACACCGCCGCGATGCGCTCGTTGAAAGCTTCGGCCACGCCGGATGGGATATTGATCCGCCGGGCGCGTCCATGTTCGCTTGGGTTAAAATTCCGGAACCCTTTACCAGCATGGGCAGCCTTGAGTTTTCAAAACTCTTGGTCGAGAAAGCCGATGTCGCCGTCGCACCCGGTATTGGCTTCGGCGAATATGGCGATGACCATGTTAGAATTGCAATCGTCGAAAATGAACAACGGATCCGGCAGGCCGCGCGTAATATACGCCGGTTCCTAGAAACGGCGGATCACACTTTGGACAATGTCATTCCTAAAAAAGCCGTTGGCTAAATCACCAGCAAAGAGACAAAACTGAATATGACCGCCCCCCTTCGCATTGGACTACTAGGCCTTGGCACTGTCGGCGCTGCTCTGTTTCGCGCGCTTCAGGACAATCACACCTCCATCAAAAACCGCAGCGGCCGTTCGATCACCGTTACAGCCGTATCGGCCCGCGATAAATCGCGCGATCGCGGCATCAATCTGCAAAACGTAGCTTGGTTTGATGATCCGGTAGCCCTTGCCTCATCCGACACCGTCGATTGCGTCGTCGAATTGATTGGCGGCGCGGATGGCACGGCCAAAGCAGCGGTTGAAGCCGCTTTGTCATCCGGCAAACACGTCGTCACCGCCAATAAAGCGCTGCTCGCCAAACATGGCTCGGCGCTCGTCTCTTTGGCCGAGAAGCATCACGCTGCGCTGAATTTCGAAGCAGCCGTGGCCGGTGGTATTCCGATCATCAAGACGCTACGGGAATCGCTGGCCGGCAACACGGTGTCGCGCGTGTCCGGCATATTGAACGGCACCTGCAATTACATCCTCTCGCGCATGGAGCTTGAAGGTCTCACATTCGATGCGTGTTTGAAAGATGCCCAACGGCTCGGCTATGCCGAAGCCGATCCGACCTTTGATGTCGGTGGCTTTGACACGGCTCACAAACTCTCCATCCTCACAAGCCTCGCTTTTGGCGCTGAGATTGATGCCGACGCCGTCTATGTTGAAGGCATCGCCTCCATCGCGCCACTTGATCTCGTCATGGCCGATGAGCTTGGCTATCGGATCAAGCTTTTAGGCGTGGCCGAGCGCACCTCAACGGGGATCGAGCAACGCGTTCACCCCACAATGGTTCCCAAGCATTGGGCCATCGCGCAGGTCATGGGCGTTACCAATGCGGTGAATGTCGCGGCGGATATCGTTGGTGAACTCACCCTTGTTGGCCCCGGTGCAGGCGGCAATGCGACGGCGTCATCGGTCTTGTCCGATCTGATCGACATTGCGCGCGGCATCGTGCTTCCGCCTTTGGGCCTTCCGTCCAATGCCTTAGCCGTGCCAGAACGCGCACCGATGCAACGGCATGAAGGCGGCTATTATATTCGCCTTGCCGCGCGCGACCGCCCAGGTGCCGCAGCCGGCATTGCAACCCGCATGGCCGAGCAATCAATTTCGCTCGAAAGCATTGTGCAAAAGCGGCCTCCCGCCTCCCGCGCGGCTGACCCTGCTGGAAAATCCGGTGAACCGGTACCCGTCGTGCTCATTACCTATGCGACGACCGAGGAAGCTATCCGCCGGGCGCTCGATGCGATGATGGCCGACGGTCATATCGCCGAACCGCCGCAACTTATCCGTATCGAACGCGGTTAAGCTGAAGATTATTGTTTTTGAGTAGGAGAGAACGCCCGTGGCCCAAGATACCGACATTCACGTCCACCCCAAAGAGGTTATCGAGCGGATCCTTTCCATGGAGCTTGTGCGCGTCACCGAGCGCGCCGCCGTTTCCGCCGCCCGTTGGCGTGGGCGGGGCAACGAGAAAGCCGCCGATCAGGCCGCCGTCGACGCGATGCGCCGCGAACTCAACAAACTTCCCATTGATGGCCGCATCGTCATCGGCGAAGGCGAGCGCGATGAAGCGCCGATGCTCTTTATCGGTGAAAAAGTCGGCAATGGCTCGGGCCCTAAAGTTGATATCGCCGTTGACCCGTTAGAAGGCACGACGCTGTGCGCCAAGGATATGCCCGGCGCAATTGCCGTGATGGCCATGGCACCCGCCGGCTCGCTGCTCTACGCGCCCGACGTCTATATGGACAAAATCGCCATCGGTCCGGGCTACGCCAAAGGCGTTGTCGATCTTGATGCGATGCCCGTCGACAATATTCACTCGCTTGCCAAAGCCAAAGGCGTCAAGCCCGAGGAACTCAATGTCCTTATTCTTGATCGTCCGCGCCATGCGGGTCTGATCGAAGCGGTTCGCAGCACGGGAGCTTCCGTTCGTCTGATTACGGATGGCGATGTGGCAGGCGTCATTTTCACCGCAATGCAATCCTTCACCGGAATCGATCTCTATCTCGGCAGCGGCGGCGCGCCGGAAGGTGTATTGGCAGCCGCCGCATTGCGCTGCGTTGGCGGGCAAATGCAAGGTCGCCTGATCCTCGACACCCAAGCCAAAATCGACCGCGCGCGCGGCATGGGTGTTGCCGATCCAAAACGCAAATATGATATGGAAGAATTAGCCTCCGACGACGTGATCGTCTCGGCCACAGGCGTCACCGATGGAGCCCTCATGCACGGCGTAAGATTTCATGGCGACGTGATTGAGACAGAGACGATTGTGTATCGCTCGATTACCGGAACCGTACGGCGCATCCATGGCGAGCATCGGGAATTGGCGAAGTTTCGATTGGATTGATAAGCTCATACGTCCTTCTCCCTGAGGGAGAAGGTACCTGCGAAGCAGGGGGATGAGGGCCTACTGATAACCGTTAGAACCTCATCCGTCGCCTACGGCGACACCTTCTCCTTAAAGGAGAAGGACATCCAAAATCTCATTCAACGCCGAGCATCAACTTCAAATTCTGCACCGCTGCACCCGACGCGCCCTTACCTAGATTATCGAGCTTAGCGACGAGCACCGCCTGTCTAACACTTTCATTCGCATAGACGCGTAATTCCAGCATATCCGTGTTGTTAAGCGATTCAGCTTCAAGCCGTCCCGCCTTCACGCTCGCGTCCTCCATCGGCACCACGCGTACGAGCTCGCAGCCCTCATAGCGATCCACCAAGGCCGCATGTAAATCAGCGGCCTTTGGCTTGCCATCAAGCACATCCAAATGCAGCGGCACGCTCACCAACATGCCCTGCCTGAAATTACCAACCGAAGGCACAAAAATGGGGCGTTGATTAAGGTTAGAATAGGTCTGCAATTCCGGCACGTGCTTATGCGTTAAACCCAATCCATACAGCTCGAAATGCGGCGCGGTCCCGGCCTCATAAGCCTCGATCATGGATTTACCACCCCCTGAATATCCCGATACCGCATTCACCGTGATCGGATAATCAACGAGGATAAATCCCGCATCGACCAAGGGCCTAATCAACGCAATGCCGCCGGTCGGATAGCATCCGGGATTAGCGACAAAATGCGCGCCTTCAATCATATCGCGTTGCGTCGGATGCAATTCGGCAAAGCCATACACCCAACCGGGTGCAATACGATGCGCGGTCGACGCGTCGAGAATTCGCGGCGCATTCGCTCCCAATTCATTGGCCAGTGCCACCGCTTCAATCGCCGCATCATCCGGCAAGCAAAGCACGACGGCATCGACTTCTGCCATCAAGGCCTGCCGCGCCTTCGGATCTTTCCGCTTTGCCGGATCAATGCTTCGCACTTCAATGCCATTCACATGAGCAAGGCGCTCGGCAATGCCCAAGCCCGTTGTGCCTGCCTCGCCATCAATAAAGACTGTTGCCTTGCTCATGTGTTTATTCCTTTACGATAGGATCAATTATAGCCAATCAAACATTTGGTTTCGAGATAATCATGCAAGCCAAATGCGCCATATTCGCGGCCATTGCCGGATTGCTTATACCCGCCAAATGCCGAGTAGGGATCAAAGGCTGGATAGTTGATTTGCACAGCACCCACCCTTAAACGCCGCGCAACCTTGCGCGCCCGCTCGATGTCGGAGGATTGCACATATCCCGCCAGTCCGTATTCCGTATCATTGGCTATGCGAACGGCCTCATCCTCATCGGCATAGCCGATAATCATCATCGTCATGCCGAAGATTTCGAGATTGGCAATCCGCATCGCAGGCGTCACATTACCGAATATCGTTGGCCGTGCGAAATAGCCGCGATTAAGCCCTTCAGGCCGCCCTAACCCGCCCGTTACCACAGTGGCACCATCTTCAATGCCCATTTTGATAAGGCCTTGCACCTTTTCCCAATGCGCTTTCGAGATCAAAGGCCCAAGCGTCGTTTTTGGGTCATTCGGATCACCCACGACATAGGATTCAGCGGCCTTCTTCGCGATTGCCATCGCCTCTGCCATACGGGCATGCGGCACCAGCATCCGTTGCGGGCTATCGCAACTTTCGCCCGAATTGAGATAGCAGCCAGCAACGCCATTGGTGACCGCGGATTCAAAATCGGCATCATCGAGCAAAATATTGGCCGAGTTCCCGCCAAGCTCCTGCGCAACGCGCTTCACCGTATCGGCCGCCGCTTTCGCCACCGCAATGCCGCCGCGCGTTGAACCGGTAAACGACACCATATCGATCCCCGGATGCGCGGCAATTGCCGCTCCAACCGTCGGCCCATCGCCCTGCACGAGATTAAACACGCCCTTCGGCACGCCCGCCTCATGCATAATCTCGGCCCACACAACGCCGGAGAGTGGTGCAATCTCGGACGGTTTTAGCACCATCGTGCAACCGGCTGCCAAGGCGGGGGCGACCTTGCAGACAATCTGGTTGATCGGCCAGTTCCATGGCGTGATCATGCCGACAACGCCAATCGCCTCGTGCACCACCATTGTCGTGCCTTGTAGCCGCTCGAATTCGTAATTTTTCAGGACTTCAATGGTGGATTCAAGATGTGCCGTGCCGGAGCCCGCCTGCCACACCATAGCAAATTCCTTCGGCGCGCCCATTTCCAACGTCATTGCGTCGGCTACTTCTTGCTCGCGGCGTTTGTAAACCTCCAAAACGCGCGACAGCAGCGCTAGGCGTTCCTCGCGCGTCGTTTGGGAAAAGCTTTCAAATGCCGTTCGTGCAGCCGCAACCGCCCGATCCACATCGGCAACAGATCCTAACGAGATGCGCCCGCACACTTCCTCGTTCGACGGATTAATCACATCAAACGGCTGCAGCGTAACAGGATCCGTCCAGGCTCCATCGATGTAGAATTTAAAATGGTCGGTCATGGGCGTTTCTCCTCGTTAGTTTGGCTTCTCGGGTGTCGATTCATGGAAATGATCATAATTTAACCGCGTATCCCCGTCCGGACCCGACTCTAAAATGTCGGCATAACGATGATCCCATTTTATGTCATGCACATTATACCAGTTCCGCGCCCTTACCTCCTGCGCCATATTCTCATCATAGCCGGTAATGGTCAGGATGAGCGAGGACACCGGCACCTCTTGGCCCTCCATCAGCCCATGGAGCGGGGAATGTTCATCGATCACGTGAAAAATCGTCCATGACAAGATGAACACCGGATTCTCCACACGCTCCAATTTCAGTTCGATAAAACGCCTGAAACTCTGCCCTTCCGTCGAGCGGCCATCTTTCAAAATCCAAAGCCGCGCCGACGCATCGCTCACCGTATTATGCCGCTCATTCGCCACCCGGATCATCAAGGTTGGCTTGCCATTAAAAGTGGTAACAACGGGATGCCGCGCAAACATAAAACGCGCCCGCGCCCGCGCAAAACGGGTAAACATCACGCCGGTCGTGACAGCCACAAACAACAAGCCGAAGAAATTTTCGACGCTGGCAATCGTATGACCGTAATAGGTCATCGGGTGCATGTCGCCAAAGCCAACCGTCGATAATGCTTCGACGCTAAAGAAGAACAACATCGCAAGACTGCCGCCTTGCGTATTGGCAATCACATCGCCACCCATCCAGTAGAGCAGTGCGAAAATCAAATTGGTACAGGCAAATACGGAGGCAACAACCACGAAAAAGCGCGGCCAAGAAATCGCTAAACTAGTGTGATAAAGATCAATAAAGCTCGAATTACGCGCGCCAAGGATCGTAAACTGGCGGGTCCCGATATTCACCCGCCTCGTCGCATTTCGCTTGGCCATTATGCTCTCTCCGAGAATGTCGTTTAAACTGATATAATCCGTCTACGATTAAATTGTCAGGCCTGCGAACCCTCTATTTTTTAATGACGCGCCAGGATCTTTGACATTTACCGGCAAATATCATGGAATATCGAACCATGAACCCATCGATCGAGCCAACCGTGTCCGGTTCTTCAAGACCCGATTTCCCGAAAGAGGATTGGGACCGCGCGCCATGGAACCGTTGGACCTTTCAACATATTGCCGAGATTTTGCCCACAGCGCCTGTCCGCCACGCGCCCGATCATGTGATCGAATTGAAGCAAGATCTCCAGTCCTTGGGCTCAATCCCGTTTTCCGTCGAAGGCACCACCGTCCGGATCAGCGACTGGATCGAGTCCAGTTTTACGGATGGCTTTATCGTCATCAAAAACAATACGATAATCGCCGAGCAATATCTGAACGGCATGACACCATCGACGTTGCATCTCGCTCAATCGGTTTCAAAATCGATTACGGCGACAGCGTTTGGCATTTTGGCCGCGCGCGGCTTGGTCGAGCCTGAGCGTCTCATTATCGATTATCTCCCGGAGCTCGCCCAAACCGCCTACGCCACCGCCTGCGTGCAACACATCCTCGATATGACAAGCGGTGTTCGCTTTGATGAAAACTACACCGACCCCTATTCGGATGTCGGCAAAATCGATATCGCCAGCGGCTGGAAGCAGGCAACGCTACCGGGGAAATGGCCCTCGTCCATGCACGAGCTAATTCTCGATCTTAAAACGACGATCCGCCCCCACGGCGCCCAATTCGAATACCGTTCGATCGAAACCGATGTGCTTGCTTGGGTGATGGAGCGGGTGACCGGCAAAAGCCTTTCCGAGATCGTATCCGAAGAAATCTGGCAAAAAATCGGCGCGGAACATGACGCGTGCTTCACGGTCGACAGCACCGGATTTGCCCTAGGCGATGGCGGGTTCAACGCAAGCTTGCGGGATTTTGCGCGCTTTGGCTTGTTGTGGGCCAACCATGGCAAGGCCAATAGCCAACAAATCCTTTCACCAAGCTGGATTGAGGCCACGAGAGACGGCGATTCATCGCTCTTTCATTCCCCTCATACGGATATTTTGCCGGAAGGCGCCTATCGCAATCAATTCTGGCTGACCAAAGGCCAAAACGGAGTTCTCCTATGCCGCGGTGTCTTTGGCCAACTGATCTATATCGATTGTGAGCGATCCTTCGTGGCCGTCAAACTCTCCACTTGGCCCGAATTTACGAGCCCCGCGCGGTTACGGACGGCGATCAGTGCGCTTTCAACCTTGGCGGAACTTTTTGGCTAGCAGCCACACCCATCCATCCCGTGCCGCTGAAAAATAGGAAGGCGCGCAAGTTCTGGCTTGGCTTTTGCTCCTAACCTGCCAGAGTAGCGTTTATGGTCGCTTTAGCGGATGGAATGATGAACACTCAGGCAAGTGCCAAAAATAAAGGCAGCATGAAAGAAGCGCCCGCCTTTTTTGACGAGATGCGATCGGCCGATGGCTCGATCCGCCCAGCCTACCAGAAAATCGCCGATTGGATGGGCCAGCAATCACGCGGTGGCATGGCGCGCAAACAGGAAGAAGCCGAAGCAATCTTCCGGCGTTTAGGCATTACCTTCGCCGTCTATGGCGATAACGCCTCCAATGAGCGCCTGATCCCGTTTGATTTGATCCCCCGCGTCATCGCCGCGCAAGAATGGCGCTTTTTAGAACGCGGCATCGAGCAGCGCGTCCGCGCCCTCAATCTGTTTCTCTATGATATTTACCATAGGCAGGAGATTATCCGCGCCGGCCGCATCCCCGCCGATCTCGTTGTCGGCAACGAAGCCTTCTTGCCACAGATGATGGGCTTTGATCCGCCCGGCAAAATCTATTCGCATATTGTCGGCACCGATATTGTGCGCACCGGAGAAAACGCGTTCTTCGTGCTCGAAGATAATCTCAGAACGCCCTCGGGCGTTTCCTATATGCTCGAGGACCGCGAAGCGATGATGCATCTCTTCCCCGAGCTCTTCGCCGCCCATCGCGTAGCCCCCGTCGAGCGCTATCCGGAAATGCTTCGCCAAACCTTGGAGAGTGTCGCACCGCCCTCCTGCAAAAGCGACCCGACGCTCGCGGTGCTGACACCCGGCATTTATAACTCAGCCTATTTCGAGCACTCCTTCTTGGCCGATCAAATGGGCGTCGAGCTTGTCCAAGGTTCCGATCTCTTTATCGAAAATGGTACGCTCTATATGCGCACCGTTTCCGGCAAAGAACGTATCGACGTGCTCTACCGCCGCGTCGACGATTCATATTTGGATCCCCTCGCCTTTCGCTCGGACTCAACGCTTGGCGTACCCGGTCTTTTCGATTTGTACCGTGCAGGCGGCGTTACCATCGTCAATGCACCGGGCACGGGCATCGCGGATGATAAAGCGGTTTACGCTTATGTGCCCGACATCATCGAATTCTATACCGGCGAAAAGCCGATCCTTTCGAATGTACCAACCTATCGCTGCTCGATTGCCGATGAATGCCATCACGTGCTCGATAATCTGTCGCACCTTGTGGTCAAAGAAGTGCACGGTTCAGGCGGATACGGGATGCTCATCGGCCCGCACGCCACCAAAGCGCAATTGGCCGAGTTTGAGAAAAAGATCAAAGCCAAGCCATCCAATTACATCGCTCAACCCACGCTTAATCTATCCACCTGCCCGTCGAATGTAGGCGCAGGATCCGCACCGCGCCATGTCGATTTGCGGCCCTTCGTTTTGGTTGGCGATAAAATCCGCATTACGCCGGGCGGCTTAACGCGCGTCGCCTTGAAGAAGGGTTCACTGGTCGTCAATTCAAGCCAAGGCGGCGGCACCAAAGACACCTGGGTATTGGAGGACTAACCATGCTCGGACGCACCGCCGCAAGCCTCTACTGGATGTCACGCTATATCGAGCGCGCCGAAAACATCGCGCGCCTCACCGAGGTCGGCTATCGCATTTCGCTGACTCCTGACATTGGCATTGGCCACCGCGAAGATTGGAAATCTACGCTCATCGCCGCAGGAAGCTATGAACCCTATTTGGAGCGCCATAACGAAATTACGTCAGAGAAAGTAAAACACTTTCTCTTATTTGATCGCGATAATCCCTCCTCTGTTCGCTCCTGCCTTGAAACCGCGCGCAACAATGCGCGCGCCGTGCGCACCGCTCTGACGCGCGAAATGTGGGAAGCCCTTAATTCCACCTATATTGATTTTGCCTCTGTGCGGCCTGCCGATTTAGGCTCGGGCAAATTGCCCGAATTTCTCGATTGGGTAAGGCAACGCTCGGCGTTGTTTCGCGGCTCGATGCTTGGAACGTTGCTGCGCGATGAAGGCTTCCACTTCAGCCAATTGGGTGCCTTCATTGAGCGCGCCGACAACACCGCGCGTATTCTGGATGTAAAATATTACGTGCTGCTTCCTACCAATGAAACGGTCGGCGGCGATATTGATGCGTTTCAATGGGAAACCATCCTACGCTCGGTATCGGCCCATCGCTCCTATCGCCACGTCTATAAAGACCGCTATCGCCCGTGGAATGTCGCCGAGTTCCTTATTCTAAGGCCGGAAATGCCACGCTCCTTCTGCTTTTGCTACGGATGGATTGAGCGTTCGCTGGAAGGCATGTCGGACATTATCGGCAAGAAAACGGCAAGCCTTACCGAAGCCAGCAGCATCCTGCACGATCTCAAAACCATACCTATGGATGCAATTTTCCAATCGGGACTTCATGAATTTCTGACAGAGTTTTTAAAACGCAATAATTCGGTATCCGCGCATATTGCCAATGACTTCCATTTCCTTTGAGTTAAACTAACGCCCATGTTGATTGCCGTTCATCACCGTACTGCTTATCGTTATTCCCGCGCGTTTAATCACTCGGTACAATCGCTCAGGCTTTTTCCACCGAGCGGACAAAGCCAGCGGGTTATTGAGTGGCACGTTGATATTCCGGGTATCGATCAAGCGGCGCGTTATATAGACGCATTTGGCAATCAGGTGGCGCTTGTCACACCGCCCGGCTCAAATGATCACCTCGAGATCATCGCCCATGGCACGATTGAGACCATCGATACAGCAGGTGTCGCGGGCTTCACGCAAGAAGCGGTTCCGCCGAGTGTCTTTCTCCGCCCCGAGCGCATGACCGAAACCTCGTCTGGCATCGAGAGCATGGCCAAAGCCTGCCAAGCGCCCGCACGGCTCACAACCTTGCACAATCTCTTGGGAGCGATCCACAAGACCGTCGCCTATGACACGCAGGCAACCCACGCTTTAACAACCGCGATTGAGGCCTTCAAAGCCAAACGCGGCGTCTGCCAGGACCACGCCCACATCTTCATTGGCGCGGCCCGTATCCTCGGCATTCCGGCCCGCTATGTGACGGGCTATCTGTTGGTGGAGGGCGAAACCTCCTCCGTCGCCCACCACGCCTGGGCGGAAGCCTATGTCGATGAACTCGGCTGGATTGGCTTTGATGCCGCCAATGGCGTCTCGCCGACCGAGCGCTATGTCCGCCTAGCCGTTGGACTGGATGCGGTCACGGCCGCCCCGGTTCGGGGCAATATGCGGGGGGCAGGCGAAGAGAAGCTCACGGTTGAGGTTGTCGTGGATGCCGCTCATTCGGGCCAGCAATAGAAAACCCTTGCATTGCATCATCGGCAAGGGACAGCTATTATTGGTCTACCGAAGAGCTTTATAAGCGGCTGGGAGTCCTCGCGATGAGTGTGTTGCAAACCGAAGTGTTCGAAGCCTTTCGAGCCATCGATATTCCGGAAGACAAAGCACTTAAAGCCGCAGCGGCGTTAAGCCGTCGTGATGATGATGTGAATTCGATCAAAAGCGAGCTTTCACTGGTTAAGTGGATGATGGGCTTTGTCTTGGCCTTTCAAGTTGCCATTTTCGTGAAATTATTCTTGCATTTTTAGAGTTCGCCCCCTTTCAAGACAACCAATCATTTTGACTTAAAATTAGGGAAACGTGTTTCGTGACCTACTGCGTCGGCCTTCGCCTCGATAACGGCATTGTCTTTGCCTCCGATACACGAACCAATGCCGGGTTCGATAACATCGCTGTTTTTCGGAAAATGCACGTCTGGGAGCGCAAGGGGGAACGCGTTCTCGTTCTGCTCTCCGCCGGAAATTTAGCCGTTACCCAATCCGTCATCTCGGGCTTGAACGAGCAAATCGATGCCAATGTCGAAACAGGCGAAGCATCGCTTTTGAACGTGCAGACCATGTTTCAGGCCGCCCGCCTTGTCGGCGAGGCCGTTCGTGAGGTCCGCCGCGTCGATGGCCCATCCTTGGAAGCCAATAACGGCGTTTTTGCCGCTTCGTTCATTTTGGGCGGCCAAATTCATGGCGAGCCGCCGCGGATGTTTCAAATCTATGCCGAGGGCAATTTTATCGAAGCGACCAAGGACACGCCCTTCTTTCAGATCGGCGAACACAAATACGGCAAACCGATTCTCGACCGCGTCGCACGCCCTGATATGACCATGGGCGAAGGAACAAAAGTCATTCTGATTTCGTTTGACTCCACACTCCGCTCCAACCTCTCGGTCGGCATGCCGATTGATCTTCTGATGTATGAACGCGATTCATTAGAAGTCTCCTATCAGCGCCGCATCGGCGCGAATGACACCTATTTCGAGAAGCTCTCGAAAGGCTGGTCAGGCGCATTGCGCGAAGCCTTTAAAAACATCGATAATTATCGCGATCCTTCGGCGACAGAAGATGATCCGCAAAGCGTCTTATCGCTTGATCCACCGGCGGTAAAATGACCACCCAAGAATATCCGTACAGTGTTGGCGTCGATGGCGGCGGCACTCGATGCCGTGTGCGCTTGAGGGATAAAAACGGCGCGGAACTCGCTTATGCGGAAGGCGGCAGCGCCAATGTGCACAGTGATCCGGAAGGCGCGCTGACAACTTTACGCACAATGCTTGATCAGGTCTTTCATCAGGCAGCGCTTGCGCCACACGATCGATCCAATACCGCCTTGGGCCTTGGCCTTGCTGGTATTGTGTCTCTAGCGGATTCAGGCCGTATTCTATCCTCGTTCGCTGACTATCGTCGTGTGGTGGTCGCAAGCGACGCGGCTGCGGCCTGCTTCGGCGCGCATCAAGGGGCCGATGGCGGCCTTGTTATAGCCGGAACAGGATCGGCAGGCTTGGCCCATCTCGCTGGCACAATGACGGCCATCGGTGGGCGAGGTTTTGCGATCAGCGATGAAGGCTCGGCCGCCCGCATCGGCTGGGAAGCCTTGCGCCAATCGCTTTTAGCCGCCGACGGTCTTCGACCGATGAGTAAAATGACGCGGCATATCATGAAGCGTTTTGACAATGATCCGTCAAATGTCACGCGTTGGACAGTGACCGCCCGCTCCGCCGATTATGGTGCCTTGGCACCAATCGTTTTTGGGCACGCGGAAAAAGGCGATGCCATTGCCTTGCCGATCATCAAAGAGGCCACGCGCGAAATTCTAAACCTTCACGCCGCACTTCAGCGCATGGGGTGCGAACGCATCTCCCTTGTCGGCGGGCTAACGGAACCTTTGAAGCCATGGATCGAGCTGCAAAGGCCCTATCCGTTTGTGCCGCCCTTGCATGATGCCGCCGATGGCGCAATCTTGATGGCAGGCGGGAAGCTTCCATGAAACAGGTCTTTTTTGGCGCGCGTCTTTTTAACGGTTTCGATTTTATCGATGATCACGTGCTGATTACCGAGGGTGCCACCATTATCGGCCTCGTGCCGTTCAACGAGCGTCCCCATGGTCTGATCGAACGGGATCTCGGCGGCGGTATTCTCAGCCCCGGCTTTATCGATGCGCAGATCAATGGCGGTGGCGGTGTCTTGTTGAACGAAACGCCATCGGTCAAAGGCATCAGCGCCATTCTCGAAGCCCACCGCAAATTCGGCACAACACACGCACTTCCAACCCTCATCACGGATGCCGACGAGGTTTTGGTCGAAACCCTCGCCGCTGGCAAAGCGGCCTCAGGCTTCGTGCCCGGCTATCTGGGCTTGCATATTGAAGGCCCGTTTATCGACACCATCCGCGCGGGCGCTCACCCCCACGCTTATATCCGCAAAATGAAAGACGCCGATGTCGATCGTCTCGTTCAAGGTCGATCAGGCGTTATGATGGTAACGCTCGCCCCCAATAAAGTAGCTCACGACCTCATCCGCCATCTTACCCAGAGTGGCATTATTGTGAGCCTCGGCCATTCGGAGGCGACCGATCACGAAGCTTTTGCCGCAATCGAGGCCGGTGCAACAGCCGTCACCCATCTTTATAATGCGATGAGCCCCTTAAGCCACCGCGCCCCGGGCTTGGTCGGTGCTGCGCTAGCCGATCCGCGCGTTATTGCAGGCCTTATTGCCGATGGTCACCACGTCAACCCAACCGCAATCCGCGTTGCCTTAGCCGCCAAAGGTCCATCGGGCATCGCACTCGTTTCCGATGCCATGCCACCGGCCGCCGGCGAGAGCGACATTTTTAAGTTGCAAGGGCGCATGGCAACCCGAACCGGCACGAAGCTGTCCCTTCCGGACGGAACTTTGGCCGGATCCGCCATTACGATGCTGGATGCCGTGCATTATTTGGCAAAGGATGTGAAGGTCGAGCTGAAGCACGTCTTGCAAATGGCCACCTCGACGCCCGCCAAAATGCTACGGATTGATCGCACCTTTGGACGACTGGCCAAGGGCTACGCTTCAAGCCTCGTTCATCTAACCGATGATTTAAAGGTACAATCCGTTTGGATCGACGGGCTAAACGACCATTGATCCGACCCTTTAAGGTGCACCGTATACAGGCTGCCCCTTGATTATGTTGCAGTGCAACATAGATGTGGTAGACTACGGGTCAGAAAAATAAGGGAGCGGCGGCCATGAGCGGCGTCTGGAAGACAAAATACGGCTATCGGAAGGTCAAAGAAGCCGAACCAGAGCTGAAAGAAGCCATCGAGGCCGCACGCGACATCACGGACGATCCCGCAGCCCAAGCCGAAATTGCCGCGGCACTCATGGGAATGGACGTTGAAGACGTCAAAAAAGAAGTGATGCGGTCGGTCGCGCAACGCAAAATGACCCAACGCGTAGCCACGATCTCGCGCGGCACCGCAAAGCCGGTGGTCGTCGTGGAACGGAATACAAGACGCCGCGTTCGTGTCTTTGACGTTTAATTCAGTTGTCGATCCGCGTTATACCGCCTAGGTCATTACCATCATGGATTACATCGTCTCGCTCGCCCTCGATCCGGCCGCATGGATTGCGTTAGCCGCCCTCATCACAATGGAAATTGTGTTAGGGATCGATAATCTCGTTTTTATCTCGATCCTCACCAATAAGCTGCCGGCCAATCAACAAAAAAGAGCGCGCCGGATTGGCATTTCACTGGCGTTGTTTCTCCGTCTTGCTTTACTCGGCACGTTGGCTTTTATCGTTCATCTTGTCGAACCGATCCTGTCGGTCTTCGGCCAAAGCTTTTCATGGCGCGATCTAATTCTAATTGCGGGTGGACTGTTCTTGGTTTGGAAAGCCACGAAAGAGATCCATCACGCCGTCGACAAAAAGCATGAGCCCGATTTATTCGACGCCCCCAAAAAGCACGGGCTCGCAGCGGCCATCGGCCAAATCTTAGTGCTCGATCTCGTCTTCTCGGTTGATTCAATTATCACGGCGGTCGGCATGACGCCGCATCTGCCTATTATGGTCGTTGCCGTGATTGTCGCCGTGCTGACCATGATGCTCGCCGCCGAACCGCTATCGCGCTTTATCCGCGACAATCCAACCATTGTTATGCTGGCCTTGGGCTTTTTGATTATGATCGGCATGACGCTTATCGCCGAGGGATTTGGTGCTCACGTTCCAAAAGGCTATGTCTACACCGCCATGGCGTTTTCGGCGGGCGTTGAAGGCCTGAATATGCTCTCGCGCAAATCCGCCAAAAATAGAAAAGTTTAATTCGAATGTTTGTTTGTAAAGGGCGCGCTTGATGAGCGCTTCATCCCGCGTTGGCCTTGTTCCCAATCTCTTGGGGTTGGGACTGTTTTGGGCGATATCGCCGGTAATGACCAAGCATCTTGCAACGCTTGGGGTGTCGCCTTTAGCAACCATTTCGCTATCCGGATTTGGGGTTGGCCTCGCCCTTTTGATCGTTTGGCGCATGCGCGGCCCTGTGCCGTTAGCAGACCTTAAACTCTGGCTGTTTGGTGTCGGATGCGCCGTGCTTTTAAACATGCCCTTTGGCATTAGCCTGATCATCATCGGGCATGTGCCGGTCTCAACCTATTCGATCATCACATCCACAACGCCTCTCTTCGGTTATGGCTTAGCGCTGATTATCGGCGTTGAACGCTTTAGCTGGATAAGGGCATCGGCCATTGCAACCGGATTTATCGGTGCTGCGATCCTCGTGATCGAGCCAACGGCCTTGAGTGGCGGCACGATTTTTTCTGTCCTCGACCCTTGGCTCTTAGGCTCGTTAAGCCTGCCGTTCTTTTATGCGCTCTATCATCTTTACGCGTCCCGCTTCTGGCCCAAAGGACGCGATGCGGGCGCCGTCAGCGTTGTCGAAAGCTTGGCGAGCGGCTTTGTGTTTCTACCGGCGCTTCTGCTGGTCGATGCGCAATCAACGCTTGATCTGCCTCCCCAAGCTTGGATCGCTCTTCTCGCCGTCACACTGATGTGGGTGATCGAGCGAATTACTTTCTTCAATCTCGTTCGCCATTTTGGTCCGGTCTCGACCGTTCAAGCGGTTAATTTGGCAACTGTCGGCGCAGTGGCCTTAGGCGCCGCGATCTATCATGAGCCCGTTGATGAACGCCTGATTGTGAGTGGCATTTTGGTCTTAACCGCCGTTTGGCTGAATTCGCGCGCCGAAAAACACCGCCAATCCGAGGCTGTCGCGGTTTAAATCGCCCGAATAATCCGCATGGGATTGCCCATATCCATCAGTTTCGCTACGGGTTTTCTATGCAAGTTTTAGCCATCACCATGGGCGACGCGTCTGGCATCGGCCCCGAAATCATCGCCAAATTTTTTGCCGCAGGCGTAAGCGCGCCCGCGATCGTCATCGGCGATGCCGGTTGCCTCGAGCGTACCGTGCACGCTCTTCATCTGCCGTTAAAGATCAGAACCATTGCCTCACCGAGCGAAGCAAAGTCTGAATCCGGAACCATCGATGTCGTGTCGCTCTCAAACCTTCCAGCCGACCTCCCCATCGGCAAAGTAGACGCCCGCTCCGGTCAAGCCGCTTACGATTATATCGCAGCCTCCATCGATTTAGCACTCAAGGGCGAGATCGCGGGCATGGTCACCGCGCCTATTCACAAAGAAGCGTTTAAAGCGGCAGGTATTCTCTATCCCGGCCATACCGAAATTTTAGCCGACCGTTCCGGCACATCCGACTTTGCAATGATGCTCGCCAATGAAGAGCTACGCGTCATCTTGGTTACCATCCACGTATCAATACGCGCGGTGCCCGATCTCATCACCAAAGCGCGTGTATTAAAAACCATCGAGCTCGCCCATGCCGCCTGCCGTGCCTATGGCATTTCCGAGCCGCGCATCGCGGTGGCAGGCCTAAACCCCCATGCAGGTGAAGGCGGCCTATTTGGCCATGAAGACGAAGCCGAAATTGCACCCGCCATCCTTGAAGCCCAACGTCTCGGCATGAAGGTTTCAGGACCCTTTGCAGGCGATACCATTTTCATGCGCGCCCGCCGCGGCGAGTTTGATATTGTGGTGGCGCAATATCACGATCAAGGCCTCATCCCTGTTAAATATATGGGCATCGAACAAGGCGTGAATGTCACCATCGGCTTGCCCTTTATTCGCACCAGCGTCGATCACGGCACTGCGTTCGATATTGCAGGCAAAGGCATCGCCGACGCCTCATCGCTCGCCTACGCTTTCGAACAAGCGCGACTCTTGCAAAAGGTCGCCGCACGATGAGTGAAAAGCCCATCATCATTCTGGTTGAGCCACAGCTTGGCGAAAACATCGGCATGGCGGCGCGTGCCATGGCCAATTTTGGCCTGCACGAATTACGCATGGTCCGTCCGCGCGAAAATTGGATGAACCAAAAAACCGAAGCGGCATCGGCTGGCGCAGGCTTCGTGCTCGAATCCGCCAAGCTCTATGACACGCTCAAAGAAGCCGTCGCCGATCTTACTTTCGTCTACGCCACCACCGCGCGCGAGCGGGGCCAAGGCAAACCGATTCATGGCCCATCCGAGGCAGGTGCCAACTTAAAGGCGCGTATCGCGGAGGGCAATAAAGTCGGTGTTTTGTTCGGTCGCGAACGCACGGGATTAGAAAACCACGACATCGCGTTAGCGGATGCGATTTGCACCTATCCGGTTGATCCGAATTTCGCCTCGCTCAACCTCTCGCAAGCCGTGTTGCTGATGGGTTACGCGTTTCAAACCGCCGATGGCGAAGCCTCCCTCCCCTTCGCCCGCAAGACGCGTTGGCCCGCCGCTGAGCGCGGTACGATTTTAAACTTCTTCGATTATCTCGATGAAAAATTGGAAGAGCGCGGCTTTTATCGCCCGCCCAATAAAAAACAACGGATGAGCATGAATTTGCGCAACATTCTGTTGCGCATGGATATGGACGAACAGGATTTGCGCACGGTAAGAGGCATGATCGTGCGTTTGGTGGAAGGCCCACGCGTGCCTTATTCCAAAAAGCGCAAACGGGAAGCAGCGCTCAAAGCGAGCGAAGCGGAGCCCAAAGCGTGAGTAACAAACGCCAAACAATCCTGGTGTTTGACTCAGGCGTCGGCGGCCTAACGGTGCTCGATCCGATCCGCAAGGCACGCCCCGATGCGCATTACATCTATGTCGCAGATAACGCCGTGTTCCCCTATGGCGAATTAAGCGAAGATGTCTTGCTCGCCCGCGTGAGAGACGTCTTTGACGCAATGATCCCGCGCTTTAACCCCGATCTGGTGGTGATTGCCTGCCACACGGCATCTACGCTGGTGTTGCCGATGTTACGTGCGCGGTTTTCAATTCCCTTTGTCGGCACCGTGCCTGCGATTAAGCCTGCCGCCGAACAATCGCAATCGCGGATCATCGGCATTTTGGCGACGCGCGGCACCGCGCAGCGTGATTACACCGCCGCTTTGATCCGAGATTTCGCGCAAAGCTGCGAGGTCATTCTGCACGCGCCGTCAGAGCTTGCGAGCAAAGCGGAAGCCGCGCTGAACGACGAAAGCGTCACGGATGCCTCGATCCTTGCCGATATAGCACCCTGCTTTGTCGAGCATGACGGCAAGCGAACCGATACAATCGTCTTGGCCTGCACCCATTATCCTTTATTGCTTGAAGCGTTTGAACGGGTTGCCCCTTGGCCCGTCACATGGATTGACCCGGCTCCCGCTATTGCCCGCCGCGTTGTGCAGTTAATGGGGGAAGCCTCAACCGGCAACGCGCCTGAACAGCCCTTGCAAGCGGTCTTTACGGGTCCATTTGCCATAAGCGCGCCTTTATTGGCCGTTTTAAAGAGCTATGGCCTTGAAAAAATAGACTTTATCGCGATTAAACCCGCTTCTGCCGTTTGACATCTCTCCCTCGGGGCAGTATGAACCGTCCATCGCTTTGCGGGTCCTTTGGGCCCGCTTGGCGTTTTTGACGCACCCGTGGTTGGTTTTGCATGCAAATCTGACCTGTCGGCCTGAGAGATTGGGCAGTAGGAGGGCGCGTTCCTCGTAACTTCGCTTTTGAAGAGGAACAGCGATGAGCAAGCGTATTGCCGCTAAACATAAGATTGACCGCCGTCTTGGTCAAAACATCTGGGGTCGTCCAAAGAGCCCAGTTAACCGCCGTGAATACGGCCCAGGCCAACATGGACAGCGCCGTAAGGGCAAAATGTCCGACTTCGGCACGCAGTTGCGCGCCAAGCAGAAGGTCAAGGGCTATTACGGCAACATTTCGGAAAAGCAGTTCCGCCGTTATTACCACGAAGCCGTGCGCATCAAGGGCGATTCGGGCGAAAACCTGATCGGCTTG
>CANGLU010000030.1 GCA_947455025.1 Hyphomicrobiales bacterium | reverse complement strand
GACTTGCCTTGCCCTTGTAAAACTTCAACCTGCCGAAGCTTCATAACGATATCTTCGGCTTTTTCCCGTTTGCCTCTCATAGTTTGGTCCTCCGTATCCCGGGACAAAATTATCCCAAAACCTGGACCACTTCACGGGGGGCACTCCAGCCCTTCCGGGTTTGGTTGCAGCTTTCATTCTCTCCGTTGTGTTGTGCTGGAACGAATATTTCTTTGCCGCTTTGCTCACCAGTACCAATGCCAAAACCGTGCCCGTCATGGTCGCCAGTCAAACCGGTTCGCAAGGCATTAGCTGGTGGACAATGGCCGCCTTGTCGACAGGCGCGATTGCGCCGCTGATCGTGATTGGCGTTTTCCTTGAGCGTTATATTGTGAAAGGCTTAACGGCGGGCGCGGTTAAATAAAATCGAGGCGGACAGCATCGGCTCGAGCATGGAGTGATAACGAAATGAGTGCAAAATTTACGAAAGTGTTTGGCAACACAAAGCCTGTGATTGCCATGGTTCATTTTGGTGCCCTGCCGGGCTCGCCGCTCTATGATGCTGAAGCCGGGTTGAACGGATTGTTAGACGGCGTCAGAAAAGACATCAAAGCCTTACAAGCCGCAGGCTTTGACGCCATCATGTTTGGCAATGAAAATGACCGCCCATACGAGTTCAATGTCGATACCGCATCAACCGCAACCATGGCCTATATTATCGGCCAGGTGCGCTCCGAAATTACACTTCCCTTCGGCGTCAATGTCTTATGGGATCCGATGAGCAGCATCGCCTTGGCGGCTGCGACAGGTGCATCCTTCGTGCGTGAAATTTTTACCGGCACGTATGCCTCCGATATGGGGCCTTGGACGCCCAATGCCGGCGCGGCGATGCGGTATCGGGATCGTCTTGGTCGAAATGATATGCCGCTTCTGTATAATATCTCCGCCGAATTTGCCCATTCGCTCGATCAGCGCGCTCTTGCCGACCGCGCGCGCAGTGCCGTCTTCTCAAGTATTCCTGATGCCATATTGGTGTCGGGCTCCATTACGGGTGAAGCGGCCAAGATGACCGATCTCGAATCGGTTAAAAAGGCACTTCCGACAACGCCCGTTCTTGCGAATACAGGTGTGAAACATTCCACCATTGCCGATGTGCTTCGCGTTGCCGATGGCTGCATTGTTGGTTCATCGCTCAAAGTCGATGGCCATACATGGAATGCCGTGGATCCTGATCGTGCGATGGAATTTATGCAATTGGCCCGCGCGGCCCGAAAAGGCTAAGCGAATGGCTCCGTCAAAGAAATCGCGCCTCGAAAGCCTCGCTCAATCCTTGCAGGATCTGATGCTGATCCCGGGCCTGAGTGGACATGAAGGTCGCGTTCGTCGCGCGATTGCAAAAGAGCTCGATCAGCTTGGCCTTCCGCATACAACGGATCGTCTCGGCAATCTCATTGCTACACTATCCGGCACGAAGGGTGCGCCGAGCGTCATGCTTTATGCGCATATCGATCAGCTAGGATTGATCGTTCGAAAAATTGAAGCGAACGGCCTCATTCGTGTTGAACGGTTAGGCGGCGTGCCGGAGCGTGCGCTGGCTTCGCAAGAAGTGCTTCTGTGTGTTGGTGCTGGCAAAGATGTGCCAGGCATTATCGCCAATAAAAGCCATCACGCGACGGGGCCAGAAGAAAAATATAAAGTCGTTCCCTATCAAGAAATCTATATCGATGCGGGCTTTCGCTCAGCCAGCGAGGCGAGCGAGGCTGGCATTGATATTGGAACACCGGTCGTTTATCGCCCGAATGTTATGAGGCTCGCAAATGATCGTATCGCAGGAACATCGGTCGATGACCGCGCCGGATGCGCCGTTGTTCTGGATGTCGCCAAACATTTAATCGCCTCAAAACACCATCCGACAGTGCATTTGGTTTTCTCGGTGCAGGAAGAATTCAATCTGCGCGGTGCGGTTACCGCCGCCCAAGCACTGCAACCCGATATTGCCATACAACTTGATTTGATCTTGGCTTCCGACACGCCCGATATGGCAAGCCGGGGCGATGTTCGCTTAGGGGGTGGCCCTGCCATGGGCATGTATAGTTTTCACGGGCGCGGCACGCTGAATGGCGCTATTCCGCATCCCGCCATTGTCTCGCTTTTCAAAGAGACATCGAAGGCCACGGGCATTCCGTTGCAACGCAGCGCGCATATCGGCGCGCTAACGGAATCATCTTATGTGCAATTGGTAGGCTCGGGTGTCGCCGTGATCGATATGGGATTCCCGTGCCGCTACACGCATTCCTCGCTTGAAATGTGCGATCTTAACGATCTTGTTGCCCTATCCGATTTGCTCACCGCCGCGATTGGAAAGATTGATCACACTTTCAGTCTCGACCGCGAACCGCACGAACCGTAAACGGCTCAGATCAAAGACCCGTTGACGATCGCCTGCCCATTGGCATCAAACAGATGGCAGGTATTAGCAGGCAGCGAAAGCGAAACGGTTTCGCCATTCTTTTGCGATGCCAAACCATCGGTCTTCACCACGCATTGCGGGATGGCCGACGTTTCAACATAGAGCATGGTTTCGCCACCCAGATGCTCCGACAAAACCACTTTGCCCGGAACACTGTTCGGCGCACCCGCTTGGCCGACGCCGATATGCTCAGGCCGTATGCCAACCGTCACTGGTCCATTGGCAATTGCCTTGCCATGCGTATCGACGGAAATGTGAGCGCCGCCTTTTAGAGCAACCTTTGCCGCACCATTCTCGACGCCCGTCACTTCACCCGGCATGAGGTTCATCTTCGGGCTACCGATGAAGGTTGCGACGAACAGATTGTTGGGGCGATGATACAAATCAAGCGGACTGCCGATCTGCTCGATACGACCAGCATTCAACACCACAATCTTGTCAGCCATCGTCATGGCTTCCACCTGATCATGGGTTACATAAACCATGGTGGCTTTAAGATCATTATGCAGCTTGGCAATTTCGATGCGCATTTGAACGCGCAAAGCAGCATCTAAATTCGATAATGGTTCGTCGAATAAAAACACTTCCGGTTCGCGTACAATCGCCCGACCAATCGCCACGCGCTGCCGTTGTCCGCCCGATAATTGCGCGGGCTTGCGATCGAGATAATCCGTCAATTGCAACAGATTTGCAGCCTTCGCCGTACGCGCGGCAATTTCATCGCGCGAGGTCTTGGCCATTTTGAGGCCAAAGGCAATGTTCTGGCGCACGGTCATATGCGGATAGAGCGCGTAAGATTGAAACACCATCGAGATGCCGCGCTTGGCGGGAGGCAAAAACGTCACATCCTTGCCGCCAATCTCGATCAAGCCATCGCTCATTTCCTCAAGGCCAGCAATCATGCGCAACAGTGTGGATTTACCGCAGCCGGAGGGGCCGACAAACACGCAAAACTCACCATCTTTAATATCGAGATCAACGCCACGAATGACTTCTACGCTGCCAAACGATTTTTTGACGCCGCGCAATGCAAGACCGGCCATTCATTCCCCCCGATATGTTGTATGCCTTTGAAGGCCGAACTTTAATTTGCGATGTTTTAGGTGCCACTGCAAGCGGTTAGATGTGGTTGAGCAAGGCTTCCACTTCGTCAAGGCTTGGCATAGCGGGGGCGGTTCCCGCGCGCGTCACCGAAATGCCCGCTACCGCACAGCCAAACCGCGCCGCAGCCAAGGGCTCCATGCCCTTTGCCAGCGCCGCCGCAAAGCCGCCATTAAAGGCATCTCCCGCGCCCGCGGTTTCGACCACCGTTCCGGCATTAAAGGCAGGCACGAGGATGGATTGCGTTTTATCATGAAACAACGCGCCTTTTTCACCCAGCGTGATTAACGCGGTACCAACCCCTTTGGCCAGCAACGCATCGCCTGCTTTTCGTGCATCATCGACGCTCACAACCGGAAAACCAACCATAGACGACGCCTCGCTTTCATTCGGCGTGATGTAATCCACCAAAGGATAGATCGCCGCATCAAAGGGAGCCGCAGGTGCCGGATTGAAAATCGTCGTCACACCCGCTGCTTTCGCAATCTGCAACGCGCGCAAAGCGGCATCCGCAGGCTGCTCCAATTGCGTTACAAAGACGCGCGCGTTGCTGATCGAATCGGAAGCAGCTTCGACATCGGCTACTGAGATCAATCCCGCGGCCCCCGGCACAACGATAATCGCATTCTCGCCATTGGTGTCGTTGACGTAAATAAACGCCGCTCCGGTAGGCGCATCGCCAGACCGCGCAACGCGGGTGGTAATGCCTTCCTTTTGCCAAGTCGCCATCGCGATATCACCAAAGGAATCTTGGCCCAACCGCGAGATAAAGGTCACCGCCGCCCCGGCCCTTGCGGCCGCCACCGCCTGATTGGATCCTTTGCCGCCGGGGCCCATGGCAAAGCCAGACCCCATAATGGTTTCACCCACCGCAGGCATCCTGCCGGATCGAAACGCCAAATCGGCCACAAAAATTCCAAGGATAGCCACGCCACCGCTCTTGGACATTCGATATTCCCCCGCTTTTCAATTTTTTTAGATCGTAGAAGCTCAAAACTCAGACGTCAAACCCGCGTCCTTTCAAAGGGTCATTGCAACTTGCCGACATATCTGTGATTTTGCTCCCATCAACATTTGAACGGAGTAACCCGATGCTGAAAGGCCTCGACCCGATCTTAACCGCCGAACTGCTCTTTGTGCTCAAAGCCATGGGCCATGGCGATGATATCGTTTTGTGCGATCGCAATCACCCCGCATCAACATTGGCGGCTAAAACCACGCATGGCAAACTCGTGTCGCTCTTCGGTGCCGATCTCGCGCGCGCCTCCGAAGCCGTTCTCTCGGTTTTTCCGCTGGACACTTTTGTCGATGAACCCGTAATGCGTATGAAAGTGGTAGGCGACCCCGATAAGCTCGTGCCCATTCATCACACGATGCAAACAATCGTCGATAAAGCCGAAAACCGCCCGATTAAAATCGGCGCCTATGAGCGTTTCGACTTTTACGAGGCCGCGGCCAAGAGTTTTGCCATTGTACAAACATCCGACCCCGGCCCCTATGGCTGCTTTATTTTCAGAAAAGGCGTGATCTAACGTGACTTCGCACCAAGGCTATGCCGCACGGCTCAACTCTTTTAAAATCGATACCAATCACTATTGGCGCGGCCTCAACCGCAAGCCCAATACGCTTGATCTCGTGCAGCGCGCCGCAAGCGTTAAAGGCCTCAACGCGGTTGATCTCAATTTTCCGGATCATCTTGAAGGCTTTAGCGAGACCGAACTCGTCGATGGATTGGCGCAATCCGGCGTTCGCTTAAATGGCTATGCGATGCGCTATTATACCGATCCCGGTTTTAAACTCGGCGCGTTCACCAACCCCGATGCGCAGGTGAGACGCAACGCGATTGACATCACAAAGCGCGGATTGGATTCACTTGCCAAAGCGGGCGGAAATCTGATGACGCTGTGGATGGGGCAAGATGGTTTCGACTACTCCTTCCAAATCGATTATGCACGCGCATGGGATGACACCATCGCCGCGATGGATGAAGTAGCGCGCCACAATCCCGCGATTGATATCTCGATCGAATACAAGCCCAACGAGCCGCGCTCGTTTAGTCTTATGCCGGATGTCGCCACAACCCTCTTGGCGCTTAAAGAAATCAACCGCCCCAACACTGGCGTGACGCTCGATTTTGCCCATGTGCTCTACGCCGATGAAATGCCAGCCCATGCCGCAGCTTTAGTGGCGCGCCATTCCAGACTATTAGGCATTCATTTAAACGATGGCTATGGCAAGCGCGATGATGGACTCATTGCCGGTTCCGTCCACCCAATCCAAACGATTGAGCTGCTCTATGTGCTTGATCAATGCGGCTATAAAGGCGTGATTTATTTCGATACGTTCCCCGATACCGCAGGCCTTGATCCGGTTGCTGAATGCACAACCAATATCGCCGCCGTTGAAGTGATGCAGGCGGTTGTCGCAAGGCTTAAAGGCCATGCAGGCTTGGCGGCAGCCATCGCGCAACAAGATTCGCCCAAAAGCCAAGCCATCGTGCAGGCTGCTTTGTTTAACCGTCCTCTTCCGGCATAGGAAATTAACATGTCCGCATCCTTGGCAACGCTTGGCGCATCGGCGTTGGATGAATTGCATCAGGTCTTTCGTGTTCTGCCGGAAGATGCCGCAGACGCTCTGATCGATGCGATTATCAAAGCGAAAAAAATCGCCGTTTACGGCTGCGGAAGGGAAGGCTTGGCGATCAAAGGGTTTGCCATGCGCTTGTTTCACCTAGGACTCGATGTCCATGTATTAGGCGACATGACAGTGCCTCATCTTGGCCAAGGCGATCTCTTTATTGTCACCGCAGGCACAGGGCATCTCAATTCCGGTGAAGCCTTTATGCGCGTAGCAACACATGATGGTGCCAAGACCGCTGTCATCACCGCGCAGCCCAATGGTAGCACCCCGTTAAAGGCAGATCTTGTGACCATTATTCCGGCGCAAACCATGGCCAATGATCAAACAACCAGCGCTTCCGTTTTACCGATGGGCTCACTGTTTGAAATTGCCCAAACGATTTTCTTCGAGCTCGTGATTTTGAACCTCCGAGACAGGCTGGGCGAAACAGCCGATACGATGCGTGCCCGTCATACCAATCTTGAATAAGAACAAAATGAAAAAAATTGAACTCGTTATTTTCGATTGCGACGGCGTGTTGATTGACAGTGAGATGGTATCAGGAACCGTCTTTATCAGTGAGCTAAAGCGCTATGATATCCACCTTCCAGAACGCGTCTTTTTTGAGCGCATGATTGGCCGTAGTTTTGATCAGGCCATAGCAACCATCCGTGAGGAGACGGGCAAGGCACCGCCGCCGGAATTTAAAGAAGAACTGCGAACGGCCTTACTGGCGCGCTTTGAACAGGAGCTCAAACCGATCAAAGGCATCACAACGCTGCTTTCTGGCCTGAAAACAAAACGATGCGTTGCAACAAGCAGCGATCCTGTTCGTGCCGCGCGCTCGCTGGCCATTACCAAACTCTCCGATTATTTCGGCCCGAACGTGTTCAGCGCCACAATGGTGAAAAAGGGAAAGCCTGCGCCGGATCTTTTTCTGCACGCCGCCCATGCGCTCAATACCGACCCTCAGCATTGCGTCGTCATTGAAGACAGCGCCTATGGCTTGATGGCCGCTAAATCGGCCGGCATGACGGCCTGGCACTTTTCCGGCGGCAGCCATTTTCAAGCAGGCTATAGCGTTTCAGATACGGTCGAACGCGATGCCTCTTACTCCGATATGGCAGAAATTTTGGGCGCGGCAACTGCCTTGCATCTGGTTTAAAGCAAATCCGCTCTGGCACCCTTGGCAGACGGGCCGCCAAAGGTATAGGAAACCGCATAAGCGATTTCCTCGCGCATATCCTTATTGATTTCGGAGTTCACTATGTCAGCTTCCTCATCCTCGCTTCTATCGAACCTCCTGAAGGACAAGGGTCTGTTTCGGCAAGAGAGCTACATCAATGGAAGCTGGGTCGGCTCGGACACGCGCATTGAGGTTACCAATCCGGCATCGGGCGTTGTCATCGGCAGCATCCCGTCGCTCGGGCAAAAGGAAACGGCAGCCGCGATTGCAGGCGCTGAAAAGGCGCAAAAAGCATGGGCCGCAACGCCTGCCAAGCAACGCGGCCAAATTCTGCGCCGCTGGTTCGAATTGATGATGGAGCATCAAGACGATCTTGGCCGCATCATGACCGCCGAACAGGGCAAGCCGCTGGCCGAGGCCAAAGGCGAAGTGGCCTATGGCGCAAGCTTCGTCGAATTTTTCGCCGAAGAAGCGCGTCGGATTTATGGCGAAACGGTACCTTCCCCATGGCCGAATGGCCGTATCGTGGTGATCCGCCAGCCTGTCGGCGTGGTTGCTGCCATCACGCCATGGAATTTCCCAAATGCGATGATCACGCGCAAAGCAGCGCCCGCTTTGGCGGCGGGCTGCGCCTTTGTCGTTAAGCCATCGGAAGAAACCCCCTTCTCGGCCTTAGCACTCGCCGAATTGGCCGAGCGCGCGGGTATTCCTGCAGGCGTGTTTTCGGTTGTCACAGGTCAGGCCCGCGAGATTGGGGCGGAAATGACATCAAGCCCCAAAGTGCGGGCGCTCTCTTTCACGGGCTCCACCGCGGTTGGCAAATTGCTGATGGCGCAATGCGCAACAACGGTCAAAAAAGTAGGGCTTGAGCTCGGCGGCAACGCGCCCTTTATCGTGTTTGACGATGCCGATTTGGACGCCGCCGTGCAAGGCGCGATGGCTTCGAAATACCGCAATGCCGGACAAACCTGCGTCTGCGCCAATCGTCTGCTGGTTCAAGACGGTGTCTATGATGCGTTCGCCAACAAGCTCGCCGAAGCGGTTAAAAAGTTGAGCGTAGGCGATGGCTTTGGCGAAGGCGTAACCACGGGCCCCCTCATCAATGCCAAGGCCATCAAAAAGGTCGAAGAACATGTAGCGGACGCCATAGCCAAAGGCGGCAAAGTATTGGTGGGCGGCAAACGCCACGCGCTCGGTGGCAGCTTTTATGAACCAACCATTATTCGCGACGTAACTTCCGACATGCAGGTGGCCCGCGAAGAAACCTTTGGACCCGTTGCCCCGATCTTCCGCTTCAAAACGGAAGAAGAAGCCATCGCCATGGCGAATGATACAGAGTTCGGCTTGGCGTGTTATTTTTACACGCGCGACATTGGCCGCGTCTGGCGCGTGGGTGAGGCATTGGAATATGGCATGGTCGGCATCAATGAAGGCATCATCTCAACCGCCGAAGCCCCGTTCGGCGGCGTCAAAGAATCGGGCGTTGGTCGCGAAGGATCGATGCACGGCATCGATGAATATGTCGAAATTAAATATATGCTGATGGGTGGTTTGGGTAAGTAAGCCTACAGCCAAAATACGCCATGGGCGTCGGACAATTGGCTTTTGAGGCGTGTCCTGATATTATTTGCCTCAAGCCATGCATCCGCATGGCTCGGGGCTTAGAACACCCCTTTACGAGCGGCAGCGCATCTGCCGTTACCAAACTGCCCTGACGTGCTTCACGTCGGGGTGGCGGCGTTATGTCCAGGTCGCAAGGCTAAAAGCGTCGCGGCCATCTCGTAATGGTTGTTCTAACACCCCGACTCCAGCGTGACTCACGCTGGGGTCGTTTTCTTGTTTGGAAACATAGGGGACGGACACATGACACTGATCAATTTCGATAAGCCGATGACATTTCTCAACACGCTTGAGCCCTTCAGTCTGGCCTTGCACAGCGCGATGGTGGCGTTGCGCAATGAAGCCAATTTTCACGATAGTGGCGATGAACGCATCCTCGAAGCGGCAGAGCTTTTTGCTTCAATCTTGGAGGATGCTCATGCTGAAACAAAAATTTTAGCCAATCGGCTTGAAAGGCAAATCGAACGCGAAGCGACCTCGCCCTAAAGCTTTATGGTGCAGTCATTTGATGGATTCGGCTTGACAAAACGTCCGCTTATACCGTACGGTGAAGAGAATGAATATTCGATCCGTCAAACACCGCGGCTTGCGTCGTTTTCTTGAAGATGACGATCCGCGGGAAATTCGTAGCGACCTTGTTAATCGGACACGAAATATTCTGACCGCTCTGTTAACAGCTTCCGACATGGCAGGCGTTCAAGGCCCTCCTGGCTGGCGAATTCACGAACTGACGGGTGACCGCGCAGGCACATGGAGTATTTCAGTTTCTGGCAACTGGCGAATAACGTTTACATTTGTCGGAGATGAAATCGCCGATTTAAATCTAGAGGATTACCACTGATGAGCACCGCACCTATGAAGATCGGGATGCGACCAAGCCACCCCGGCGCTTTTGTCCGCACAGAAATTCTGGACGAGTTGCAACTGTCCATCAGCAAAGCAGCCGAAGTGTTGGGTGTGCGTCGCGCGACTTTATCTGATCTTGTGAATGAGAAAGCAGCCCTTTCTCCCGAAATGGCTTTGCGGATCGAGAAAGCGTTCGGCGTGAATATGGATACGCTGCTCAAGATGCAGGCTTGGTATGATACCTACGCGATGCGCAAACAGGCCGACACCATCAAAGTACAACGTTACGCGCCTGCCAGCTGAACAAGATTTGCGCGACGGTAAGCCAACGGCTTCGGTTCGCACTGATCGAGAATGACTCCAATTGCCGACAGCCCCAATAATAGGGCCTGAAATCGGCACTCGCTTATAAAAAATAAAGCTTACTTTATTTCTCTACAAACGCGCGCTCGACAACATAAGTGCCGGGCTCGCCGCTATTGCCTTCACTGAAGCCACGCGCTTTTAAGATCGTGGCGATATCCGTGTTTAAGCCCTGATTGCCGCACACCATCACGCGGTCATCTTCAGGATTAAGCGGTGGCAGGCCGATGTCATCGGTGAGCGCATTCTGCTCAATCAAATCGGTAATGCGGCCACGGTTACGGAACGGCTCGCGCGTTACGGTTGGATAATAAACGAGCTTATCGCGCACAAAATCGCCGAGGAACTCATCCTCCGGCAATTCCTTTTCAATCATGTCGGCATAGGCCAATTCCGCCACTTCGCGGGTACCGTGCACGAGCACAACTTTCTCGAAATGCTCGTAGGTTTCTGGATCGCGGATCAGGCTCAAAAACGGCGCAAGGCCCGTTCCGGTGCCCAAGAGATAGAGATGTTTGCCGGGCAATAAATTATCGAGCAGCAAGGTGCCTGTTGCCTTTTGGCCGACAATCACTTTGTCACCGGGCACGATGTTTAAGAGCCGTGAGGTCAATGGGCCGTCGGGCACTTTGATCGAGAAAAATTCAAGCTCTTCGGCGTAATTGGGGCTGGCGATCGAATAGGCGCGCAAGAGCGGCTTGCCATCAACCGGTAGGCCGATCATCGAGAATTGGCCATTGCGATATCGGAACGAACGGCTGCGCGTCGTCGTAAAGCTGAACAGCGTTTCCGTCCAATGATGAACGCTCGTTACCGTTTCTTCCACAAATGCGCTCATCGCCCGCGATCCATTGTCTCAACTGCGTAGATATAACCAATAGCGCTATAATAAACTTATTTCAATGTATTTTTATATATTTCACATTTTATAATGTATTATAGGGCCGTCGATAGATCTATGCCGTTCCGCACCGCTTTATCTCTTGATCTCGGTCAAAGTTTTTTGAAACGGGGCTAATTTTGCGCCAAAACAGGGCAAATTATAGGGCCGCCTTGGGCCATTTCCATGCGATAGCCCAAATCGAGCGCGCGGGTTTCGGCAAAGCCCGGCACGACGAATTGCACGGCAATCGGCAAACCTGTTGCTGAGAGGCCTACGGGAAGCGACAGGGCCGCCAAATCGAAATAATTGGCAAATCGGGTGAAGACCGCCGGGCTATCATGCTCCGGATGCTCGCCAAGAACGGGGGCTGGCATGGCGGTTGATGGCATCAAGATCGTATCGACGGCTTCAAACACAGCGGCGATGACGGATTTTTCCCGCTCGCGGCGCTCCAAATTCTTGGTGTAATCGACCGCCGTCACGGGCTTGCCGCTCAACATGCGGCGCCGAACCGGATCACCCAGCCGATTGGGTTCTTCCTCGGCCAGTGGTCCGTAATGGCGGTAGGAATCAACCGCCAAAAACATCCCGCAAGGTGCCGCATAATCGGCAAGGCTCGTTGGAAACCGTACTGGCACGAGCGTCGCGCCTGCGGCCTTCATTCTTTCCTGCGCCGCTTGATAGACCTTCGCCGTGTCAGGGTGCAGGGCAACCCCTAAATCAACCGGAACGCCGATCCGCTTGCCGCGGAACGCATCCTTGCCCTCAACTTTGGCCGGAGCGCTGGCGCCGACGCTTTGCCCCGTCAACACATCAAACAAAATCGCGGCATCCTCAACGCACCGCGTCATCGGGCCGATCGTGTCCAGAATATCGGAGAGCGGCAGCACACCCGTCTTCGGGATCAAGCCCGCCGTTGTCTTCAATCCCACCATGCCCGCGAACGACGAGGGTAGCCGGATCGAGCCGCCCGTATCGGACCCCAGAGCCCCCGGCACGAGCCCGGCCGCCACCGCGACGCCTGAACCGCTTGAGGAGCCGCCTGGCACCCGCGGCTGGTGCATGTCCCAAGGGTTATGCGGCGCACCCAGCGTCTCGTTCGAGCCCCATCCGCCAAACGCATATTCCACGGTCGCGACTTTGCCCATGATGACGGCGCCCGCATTGCGGAGCCGCGTCACCACCTCGGCATCGGCTTGCGCCACCTCCGCATCCTTCCGCGTCAGCGAGCCACCACCCGTCCGCAATCCGGCGACATCGATGATATCCTTGATCGCCAAAGGCACGCCGAACAGTGGCCCCTTCGGCACGCCCATCGCGGCCAGATGGTCGAGATGGCGGGCATCCGCCATGGCGCGGTCGGCATCGACCACCACAAAGGCCTTAAGCTTGCCATTGAAGTTATTGATCCGGTGAAGCGCCGCCGCAACCGATTGCTCCGCCGTTAACGCTCCGGCATGGATAGCCGCCCGGATCTCGCCAATCGTCTTTGGGGTACTGGTCATCAAACTTCCCTACTGGGCCAAAAACCCGCCATCAATCGCCAGCGTATGCCCCGTCACCATCGAAGCCGCAGGGCTTGCGAGATAGACAATACCACCGACCACCTCATCAATCTCCGCAATCCGCCCGAGCGGCGTCATCGCGTTCATGCGGGCGAGCAGATCGGGATTATCGGTCAGCGGCTTGATGAAATCCGTCCGCACCCATGTGGGCGCAACCGCATTCACACGCACGCCGAAAGGGGCCCATTCCACCGCCAGCGCGCGGGTGAGATTAACCACCGCGCCTTTGGTCGCCTGATAGGAAATATTCGGATAAAGCCCGCCACCCGAAAGCCCCATAATGGAGGCGAGATTGACGATCGCCCCGCGTCTATTCGCGATCATATAACGCGCGGCACTTCGGGCGCATAAAAACACGCCGGTTAAATTCACCTTCAACACCGCATCCCAATCCGCCACCGACAAATCGACCGATGGTTTGCGGATCGCTAACCCCGCATTGTTGACCAGCACGTCGAGGCGGCCCTCCGCCGCGATGGTTGCCATCGCCGCATCAATCGACGCCTCGTCACCAACATCGACGTGATGGGCTTTGGCCTTGTGCCCCTCGGCCTTCAGCATCGCCACCGCGTCTTCAGCCGCTGCAAGATCGCGGTCGAGCACATGGACGGCGGCGCCCGAACGGGCGAGGCCTAACGCCACGCCGCGTCCGATGCCTTTGCCGCCGCCGGTGACAACAGCCACCTGACCTTTAAGCGAAAAGGCCTGCGTCGGATCAAAACCCGTCATGCGATCCGTCACGCGGTTGGGGTTGGCGCAGCAGGGTTTAACAAGCCCGCTGCTTTCAAATCCGACCAAAGACCGACGGGTATTTTGGCGCCCGCATCTGCGACATTGGAAAGGACTTCCTCAGGCTTCACGCCGCCGAGTACGACCGAGACAATGGCCGGATGCGACATCGAGAACCGCAACGCTGCCTGACGGATCGAGACGCCATGCGACTGGCACACGGCTTCGATTTTGCGCACACGGTCCATGATTTCCGGCGAGGCATTACCGTAATCGAATTTGGCATTCGGAATCGCACCCGTCGCCAGAATGCCGGAATTGAAGACACCTGCGAGCATGATGCCCATTTTCTTTTCCATCGCCAAAGGCAGGAATTCATCAAGCGCGTTTTGCACGAGCAGCGAATAACGGCCTGCCAGCATCGTGACATCAAAATCGCCCGCGCGGATAAAGTTGGTGGCGGTCGAGGATTCATTGATGCCCACGCCGATCGCACCAATCACTTTTTGGCTACGCAATTCGTCCAGCGCTTTATAGGCGCCGTCCATCGCTTCCTTAAAGCGGATAGGAGCGTCGGTTTCGCCATGCGTCCAGATATCGCAATCATGGATCAAGACGATATCAAGATGGTCGAGGCCCATGCGGAGAAGCGACTGTTCGATCGAACGCATCGTGCCATCGCGCGAATAGTCAAAGCGTGCGGCGTGCGGAAAGCCGCCGGCAAAACCCGGCGAGATGACATCATCACGAGCGGCGGCGGGCTTGGCCCAAGGGTCCATCACGCGGCCTATTTTGGTGGAGACGATCACCTTGCTGCGATCGGCGTGACGCAAGCCGGAGCCTACCCGCGCCTCGGCCAAACCATTGCCGTAATGGGGCGAAGTATCAAACACCGTCACGCCTGCTTTGTAAGCAGCTTCCACCGTCTTGATTGAGGTTTGCTCGTCGAGCTTGGTGAACAAATCACCCAAAGGCGCGGTGCCAAAGCCCACGACTGAGAACGGCAAAACCGTTCCATTGCGCGCTGTAAAGGTCCGAATATCCATCACTAACTCTCCTTCAGGTACTTTTTAATCGAGGTGGAAAACTTCGCCAATCGGCTTGGCAATCGGGGCGCCTGTTGCATCGGTCGCCATGAGGTCTTTCATATAATCCCACCAACGCCGCATCACGGGGTCTTGCGGCAGGCTATCCATCGTGTGGTTTTCGGGCCGCTCCAGATAGGCAAACAGCACATTCGTTTCCTCATCGAGAAAGATCGAATAGTTGCGAACACCCGCGTGATGCAACAGAGCCGAAAGCTCAGGCCAAATGGCGTCATGACGTTTTTTATATTCATCCCGCTGGCCGGGATTGAGAAACATTTTGAAGGCATAGCGTTGCATCATCGCCTCCCGCTCTGCCCGCGAATAAGGATCGGCGCGGCAATCGAAATAATCAGCAACAGGCCCAACAATACATTGATCACAATGCCGGGCACATTCATCAAAGCCAGGCCAAAGGTTGCAAGACCCAGCACAAACACGGCAAGCACCACGCCGCCAATCGTGCCAACGCCGCCGGAGATGGCGACACCACCCAAGATCACCATGGTGATAATATCGAGTTCCCAGCCGAGCGCGATATTGGGCCGCATCACACCAATACGTGCCGTCAAAAGTACCGCACCGAGGCCTGCTAAGAGACCCGATAGCGTAAACAAAATCAGCCTGATCCGATCAACCCGAATACCCGAAAACCGCGCCGCAACCGGATTAGCGCCAATCGCAAAAAGTTGACGGCCGGCCGATGTCTTATGCAAGAAAATGGCAAAGCAAAAAGCCAAAACAAGAAACAGAAAAAACGACAAAGGCGTCGGCGGCCAATTGAACAAATAGCTTTGTCCAAGATCGAGATAGGTTTGCGGATAGGTGGTAAGCGCCTGATCGCCCAAACTCACTTGGGCAATGCCGCGATAGAGCGACATGGTTCCAATCGTAATGACAATCGAGGGAACGCCCGAGCGGGTGACCAAGAAACCGTTAAACGCTCCGCAGACCAATCCAACCGCAAGGCCCGTCGCAATCAGCGCCACAGGGCCATAGCCGGCCGCGCCCATATACCCAATCGCGAGCGAGGAGAGCGCGACAATGGCCGCAACCGAAAGATCAATTTCACGAACCAGAATCAGCAGCGCCATAATCAGCGCCATGATGGCTTTTTCAGAAAAATTATACGTCGCGTCGGCCAAATTAAACGGATCAAGAAAATAGGGTGATTTAAGCGTGTTGCCGATAATAACAGCGGCCAGCATCATCACCAGAATGCTTTCCCAGCGAAGCAGAAAAGCCGATAGTTTGCGGGGCGCACGGTCCGCTACCGTATAGCGTGAAGGCGAAGGGGTGGCCGAATGTTCGCTCATATCCGCCGCCTCACCGCTTGGCTTGCGCAGCAGCACGCCGCGCTTCAGGTAGAATGAGTTTTAACGCACGACCTTCGGCCCGCGCATTGATAATCACAGCCGCCAAAATCACAGCGCCCGATATCGCCATCTGCCAAAACGGCGAGACTTGCATCACGGGCAGCGCATTCACGATCACACCGATAAACAAAGCACCCAAAAGTGTGCCTGCAACCGTGCCAACACCGCCACCGATTGAAACGCCACCAATCACACACGCCGCAATCACCGTGAGTTCATACCCCGATGCAATCTCGACATAGGCGACGCCATAACGTGCAACCCATAAATAGCCACTCATCCCCGCAACCGCGCCCGATATGCCATAGGCCAGCATTTGCTGATAGGGCAGGCTAATGCCGCAATACCGCGCGGCAACCGGATTGCCACCAACAGCATAGAGCCCGCGCCCTGATCGCGTTTGGCCGAGAAAAAGCCACGCCAATAGCGCGACAATCGCGGCGATCCAGAACACGCTCGATAATCCGAACAGTTCAAGTTTTGGAAAACCCGAAAAGGTCGAACTCATATCGGATGTGTTAACCTGCGAGCCACCATCCACCACGACAATGGTTCCACGAAAGATCGCCAAAGTACCGAGGGTTACAACGATCGGCGGTATACGAAGGAAGGCAATCAAGGAACCATTGATCAGTCCCAAGCCACCACCAATGAGCAAAGCCAAGGCCACATAGATCAAAGCGGGCAGATCGGGAAACACCATGTTGAACATGCCCGTCAACATGCCCGTCAGCGCCAGATTGGCTGCAACGGAGAGATCAATCCCGCGCGTTAAAATAACGATCATCTGCGCCAGCGCCATCATAAACAGAAACGCGGTATCGTTAAGCACACCCACGCCATTCGAAAGCGTACCAAAGGGCGGCGCGTATAGGCTGATGCCCGTCACCATCAATGCAATGATGAGCGCTAAAATGGCCTCGCGATAGCGTAACACAATACTCATGCGGCATGCTCCTGCACAGGGCCGCCGGTAGCAGCGGCCACAATGGCTTCCGCACTCCACGCGGCTGCACCCGTTCCTTTGCCGCGCTCAAATTGAGCGGCAATGCGGCCCTCATGCATCACAATCACCCGATCAGACAGGCCCATAATTTCAGGCAGTTCGGAGCTTACCAAGATAACCGCCAATCCTTCTTCCGCGAGCTCGCCAATAAAATCATGCACTGCTGCTTTTGAGCCGACATCAATGCCTTTCGTCGGCTCATCCAGAATGATGATTTTAGGTTTTGTCGCGAGCCATTTTGCAATGACCACTTTTTGCTGATTGCCGCCCGAAAGCTCACCCAGCGCCTGCTCCCAATGGGCCGCTTTCACCGAAAGCCTGCCACCCAAAGCGCGGGTTGCTGCCCGCTCGGACGAAGAAGATAAAAGAAAATTCCTTACATGGCCTGCAAGCGAGGCCATCGTAATATTTTCGCGAATACCCAAGGGAAGAAAAGCGCCTTGGTCTTGGCGGTCCTCCGGCACATAAGAAATACCGGCATGGATCGCATCAATCGGTTCGCGGATAGAAAGCGTCATACCATCCATCTTGACGCTGCCGCGCGTCGGCTGGCTCATGCCAAACACACATTGCATCGCCTCGGAGCGCCCAGCACCCACAAGGCCGTAAAGACCCAAGATTTCACCCTTGCGCAGCGAGAAGGAAATATCGGCAAATTCAGTCGCGTTGGTTAGTCCCTGCACTTCCAAGATCGTCTTGCCTATGGGGATATCGCGCTTTGGAAACACCTGATCAATGGGGCGGCCGACCATCAAGCGGACCAGATCTGGCTCGGTGACCTCGCTCGTTAAACCTTCTCCTACTTTCTCGCCATCACGCAAGCAAACCCACCGATCCGATAGGCGAAAAATTTCATCAAATTTATGCGAGATAAAAATAATCGAACGGCCTTCGGCTTTAAGCTGGGCCACGATACGAAAAAGCTCATCAATCTCGTGGCGTGATAAAGCGGCTGTCGGCTCATCCATGATAATCACAGATGCATCATGGCTGAGCGCGCGCGTGATTTCGACCATATGCTTTTGCGCGACCGATAAAGTCTTCAGCGGTGCATCGGCATCAAAATCAGCCTCAATGCGCGCAAGCAAATCACGGGCACGTGCTTTGGTATCTCGCCAATCGATAAAACGTCCGCCGGGCATATGGCCCATAAAGATATTTTCGGCCACGCTTAATTCATCAAACATCACCGTTTCTTGGTGAATGGCCGCAATACCGGCAGCCCATGAATCGCGCGGTGAGGCAAAATGTTGGACCTTACCGTCAGCAACAATTTCACCTTCATCAGGCACATAAATACCCGTTAAAATTTTGACGATGGTGGATTTTCCCGCACCATTTTCGCCGATCAAAGCCGTCACTTGCCCCGGATAAAGCGCAAATGAAACATCATGCAAGGCCCGCACGCCGGGAAAGCTTTTTGAGACATGCGAAAGGGAGAGAACGGGTTGAGATGTGGTCACGGCAGCCAATTCATCAAGGATTTAGCAATGAGACATTCGGCGGGAACAGGGCCCCGCCGAATGGTTACGTCACATCATACGAAATGAAAGATCAGAAGATCTTTGCGAATTCTTCGACGTTCGACTTGTTGAATTCGAAAGGTTCGCCCATGGCGGCTTCACCATCGTCACCGATCGTGGTTTCACCCTTCTTGCCCATCTTGACGGTCTTGCCGGCGCTCGCATCGGCACCATTCAAGATGTTGATCAAAATCTGCGTGGAGGAATAGCCATATTCAACCGGGTTCCAGATCGCGAAGCTATCGCATGCACCCTTCAACACCGCATCCTTCATTTCGGATGGCAAGCCAAGACCCGTGATGAACACTTTGCCGATCAAGCCACCATCGATAATGGCCTTAGCTCCTGAGCGAATGCCGATCGTGGTTGGCGAAATAACACCCTTCAAATTCGGATGTGCCTTCACGAGAGCTTGCATTTCGCGATAGGATTTATCGTCTTGGTCATCGCCATAAACGGTCGCGACCAATGGCATCTTCGCATATTCTGGCTTTTTCCACTCTTCCTTCATCGCGGCGATCCAGGAGTTCTGGTTCGTCATTGTGGATGCAGCCGAGAGAATAGCCACTTCGCCTTCGCCCTTCAGCGTCTTGGCAATCATCTGCACTTGCTTGGCGCCAATCAATGGCGTCGAAGAAGCGTTGAGATGCATGATGCGGCCATCTTTCGCAATCGCCGAGTCAAACGAGATCACCTTGATGCCGCGCGAAGCAGCTTTCTTACCAACAGGCACAAGCGCGTTCGCGTCATTGGCCGAAACGATAATGCCATCGACCTTTTGAGCGATCAGCGAATCAATAATCGCAATCTGGTCTTCAGCAGTTGCTTTCGTTGGTGCCGTATAGATGATTTCAAAACCACCGACTTCTGCTGCCGCTTGTTTTGCACCATTGGCACAGGCATCAAAATAGGAGTTGCCGAGATTTTTCACGACCATCGCAATGCGCTTGTTATCAGCGCGGGCACGGGTGATGAACGGCATTGGCAAAGCAGCACCGGCCGCGCCGATTGCAGCAAGCTTTAAAAGGTCACGACGACTTGTACGGGTAATATCGCTCATGGGTTTCCTCCAGTTGTATGACCGGCCCATTCTGCGGGGCCGAAGTCAAAAGTGAGGCTACCCTTCCCCTTCCCTGATGGTCAATCAGTATCTTTGGTCAAATATTAGTCATCGTCGCCAAACTGGCCATTTGCTGCACCGCGATGACACGCACCGCAATTTCCGGCACTCTTTACCTTTGGTGCATCAAATGCTTTTCGCTCTATCATTCGATGATGGATATGTATCCAAAATGGCATTTCGACTATCCGAAGTGGCGTATTATTCACCGCAACGTCACGCATAATTCGCGGGTTTCCTGACGCGGCGTCAGCCGCGTGTGAATCAAGATAGGCCTTGATCGGCTGCAGCGCTTTTGGCGAAAGCGTGGCATTTTCACCAAAATGCTTGTCCAAACTGCCCAAAATCCGCTCCCAAGAGCGTTTCGGCAAATATTGGGCGGGGTAGGGAATATGACACGCCCCACATTCCTTGGCATAAGCAGGATCAACCTGCGGCAAAGCCGAATTTCCAGTCCCAGTTAGTGCCAAACTTACCCCTAAAAGGGCCAAAGAAAAAGTTCCGATTCCGATGATTTTTTTCATGATAAACTCTTTTAAATCAGATACTTAGAGGCTGGCCATAAAAGTGATAAAATCACCCTTTTCCTGCGCGGTGCACGCCCTGCCAATCACACTCTGGCAATTGCGAGTAAACCATTTTTCGACCTTCTCAGCATCCGTAAAACGGTCCGGAGTCTTGGAAACCGCCATCGGCGCCACATCCTTCCCCGCCCTTGTCTGCCCAGCCTTCGTCGGATCCGCCGTATGACACGTCGTGCACGAAGGCGTTTCCGGAGACGCATCATGTTTGGCTAGAAAAAACGCTTTGCCACGATCCGCCGAAAACCCTGAAAACGCTGCATTTTCTGCCTTTGCGGCGGCCATGTAACCATCAATAATCGGCTTCTGTGCTGCACCCGCATAGGCCATGACCGGCATTAGTAAAATGAGGGAGAAGGCTAAAAAATGACGCGGTTTCATAGACGGGCTCCTTCAGGAATTTCAATATTTTGCGGGGCAAATAACCCCGTTTTCGCGTCGCTATGGCAGGCATTGCAGGCCCCTTTAAAGCCTACCGCCTTAGATGCAAAAACCTGATCCGGAATTTCACGATGCATCCGCGTCCAGAACCTGGTTGCCGTAAACCGCAGAGGTTCCTTGGGATTTGCCGTCGCTAAAACATGGGCGATGCGCGTATCCCAATGTTCCGAAGAATTTTCCTTGAGATAGGCCGCCAATTGGGCACGCGTTGCATCTGGAAGACTGGCATCTTCGCCAAAATGTTGATCCAGATGGCTTAAAACCCCATCCCATAAAGCCGCCGTCCCCATGCTCGGATGATAGGCAAAATGGCAAGCACCGCATTCTTTGGCATAAAGAGGGTCGATAGCCGCCGTCGGAACGCCAAGACCGGGGCGACTAGCAAAGCTCGCGACGCCCGTCGTTCCAGCCATTCCCAAGGCAATAAAGGCAATCAGCGCAACAATCGGTCGAGCTGGCGCAAAGCGCGGTGCCGGAACATTCGATCCGGCCGGCTTATTACCGCTTATCATCGCCGATATAAGCTTCTCTTTGCCAAAAACAGTCTCATAAGCAACGCCAGCCAGATGCAGGCCGATTAAACCTACCAATCCAAAAGCAAGAATTTGATGGATTTCCTGCACAAAGCGCCCCGTGGCGAAACTTGTGATGAAGGCCAACGGCCCCTGTTTGAAAACGCCCCCCAATACGACCGTACCGGTGCAAACAATAAAAATTAGAGATGCAAGAAGGGCAAAAATCATCCACGCGCCCAGCGGATTATGGCCAATATATCGCGTGTGCCGTCCAGCCCGCATTTCTTGAATTCTCTCTCTGACTTTAACAGGCGAAAACAGAAAAGTCCGGAAACGCGCATAGGTTGAGCCCGAAAAACCCCATATTAAACGAAACAAGACCAAAAGACTGATAGATATGCCTGCAATTAAGTGAATCTGGAGGGAATCTGGTGAGCCAAAAAATCCAGTCATGGCAGCGACAAATACCGCCGCCAAGAGAGCCCAATGAAAGATACGAACGCCAATATCCCAAACGGGAACCGTAGCCGGCGTCATTTGTGAAGAGTTTGATTCCATAATTGATTTCCAACGAATCCAAGCTTGGGCAGAATTTTACATCTAAGTTATGTGAAAAATGATTAAGGCTAAATAGCGACGTAGCGATAAATATTCTCTTTCAGCTAATACAACTATCGGTGAATATCGCACACTTTCTCGCCTAATAATTTTACGTCATTCTGAGTAGAAATTCAAAATATTGGTCAAATTAATGAATATTTACAAGCGTTTAGGACAGGCGGCGCTGTTGATGGGTCTAATAGTACTGGCCCAAGGGGTTGCCGCGGATTCACTAACGGAGGGCCAAGATGCGCTTATGCGAGGCGATGACAGTGGCGCCGTTCAATTATGGACGCCTCCGGCAACGGCAGGCGATCCGGAAGCCCAATATCGTCTAGGGATGATGTATTTATCAGGCCGCGGCGTTGCACATGATAAAATAACAGCCATGCGCTGGCTTCGTTTAGCCTTGGAAAAGCACCACTTAGGCGCTTCGCTCGCCCTCGCCAAATTATATCTCGACAAAACGGACGGATCCTACGATCCGGAAGCCGCCATTCTCCTGTTAAGGGACGTTGGCGAAAAAGGCGTCATTGAAGCTCAACGTCATTTAGGGCAAATCTATAGAAATGGCGGCAGCGTTTCGCAGGATTTTTCTGAAGCATTACATTGGTTTAAGCTCGGCGCTTCAAACGGCGATATCGAGTCGCAAGTCGGGTTAGGTGAATTATATCGTTACGGCTACGGCGTTGAGCAAAGCTATCCACGGGCATTCATGTGGATGAGTTTAGCCGCAAGCGGTCTCACAAATAATTCGCCGGAACGCATAATGGCCGCAAAGACGGCGGTCAAAGCGCGGAATGAAATCGAGCGCATGATGTCGGCCGAGGATCGCGCGGAAGCTGAGCGCCTCGCGATTGCGTGTTGGCAAGCTAAATTACAGCAGTGCGACTAATTTGCCTCAATAGGCGAGTGCTGTGCCGTCTTTGCGTGGATCCGTTCCAGCGGAATAGGAGCCGTCGGGTGCGACTAAAATGCCCTGCCCTCCTCCTAAAGGCAATTCGGGCCGCGTAACGGGATGGCCGCGCATGGCTAGGTCAAGCATAAACTTATCGCTAATCCCTCGTTCTCCCTCAAAACTATCCAACCGCCGGAAGCCGCGTGGCGCATCAAATGCCTCCTGAATATTCATTTCGAAATCGAGGAGATTCTGCATCACATGCACCTGTCCCACAGGCTGATAAGCACCTCCCATGACCCCATAAGATAGCCAGGGCTTTCCGTTTTTCATGGCCATCGCTGGAATGATTGTATGAAGTGGACGTTTTCGTGGGGCAACCGTGTTCGGATGACCAGGATCTACTCTGAAACACGCTCCGCGGTTTTGCAATGCAATACCTGTCTTTGGACTGACCATGCCGGTGCCAAACGAAAAATAGAGCGAATTAATAAAAGAACATAAATTGCCCCATTTATCAGCAACGGTCAGATAAATTGTATCACGCTGAAAATTTGCCGGAATGTGCGACAAATTCGGCGAAGCTTTTCTTAAATCGATCTTATCACGAAGCGACGCGATGAATGGATCTGATAGTAGCTCGTCGACAGGTACATGCGCAAAAGCAGGATCAGCCACAAAGGCGTCGCGTACAGAATAAGCGAGTTGCGTTGCTTCAATCTGCAAATGAAAACGATCGGGACCAAAGGGGTCTAGGCCTTGAAAAGAAAAGCCATCTAAAATTCGTAAAAGGACTAAGGACGTTATGCCCTGACCACTGGGCGGTATCTGATAAAGGTCAACGCCACGATAATGGGCGTGGATTGGATTGACATAATGGGTTTCAAATTCTGCAAAATCTGCAAGCGAATGCGAACCGCCTTTTGACTTTAAAAAGCTTACTAGATCTTGGGCTATCGACCCTTTGTAAAAGGCGTCCCGTCCTTCGCTGGCCAAAAGTCGAAGTGTCGTTGCAAGTTCAGGAAACCGCATTCGCTCGCCCGCCCTCGGGGCCCGTCCGTTGATGAGCAACTTGCTGCGTGCACCTTCATCTTTAGACAATTTTACGACTTCTTCTTCCCAGTCTGCCGCGGTACGTTCATGAACATGAAAGCCGCCTTCCGCCAGCTCAATCGCTGGTGCAAGGATATCCGGAAAAGAGCGCGTGCCGTGATCGGACAAAAGCCGCGACCACGCATCTATGGCGCCTGGAATGGTTACCGCGTGAACGCTCTCTAGGCCTATGGAATTAATACCCTGATCTAAAAGAAACTTGTCAGAGAGGCCTGCGGGCGCCCATCCCGACCCATTTAGACCGTACAGTTTTTTTTGATCGGCTCGCCAATATAAAGCGAAACAATCACCGCCTATCCCGGTATTGTGTGGTTCAATTACAGATTGCACTGCGGAAGCGGTTAATGCGGCATCCATTGCATTACCGCCATGGCGCAGGACTTCCATCGCAATCGTCGATGACAGCTGTTGCGATGTCGCAACAGCACCATTTGAACCATACGCTACTGATCGCCCCGGAAGATGTAGATCCCGCATGTTCAATATTCTCCGCCCAATTAAAATAGCAGACTACGAAGGATCCCAATGATTGCAATACCCATCAGCATAAACAGTGTGACACGCCGAAATCCTTCAGGCGTTGCGCCTAGAAAATGCCGTGTTCCAAGGTACATGCCCAAGAGTAGAACTGGAAATGCCATTGTGGCGATTGACACCGTTTCAACGCTGATAATTCCAATGTGCGAAAAAAGAATAAGGCCGAGCATGTCCAACAAGAAAAAATAGGCTACCACAGCCGCACGAATTATACTGGGGCTGTCACCGTCAGCGGTAAGAAATAACGCGACAGGTAAGCCACCCATACCAATGGATCCGTTCACGATTCCAGAAGCAACGCCGACACCAAACGTGCCTACATTATTGGCGCGCGCCTTTAGCTTCCATCCTAGAGACAGCAAGCCTGCCGCGGACAAAACAAAAACTGCAAGAATTAGTTTTAGCGTATTCACTGGGACAGAGGTCAGAACGAGCACGCCCAACAGCATCCCCGGAGTGGCACCGCCCATCAATAAAAATACGCGCTTCCAAGGGATCTGCTTCCAAACGGAAAATGCTTGAATGACGCTCGCTATAATTTCAAGCAAGACAGTGACCGCGATGGCCTTAGCGGGGTCCGTAACAAGCGACCAGCTCGCGATCAAAACAGCTGAAAAGCCAAATCCGGAATAACCCCGCGCCAATGATGCGAGACATAGTCCTGCAAACATCGCCGCAAGACCAATTGGGGAAACGTCACTTAATGGAATAAACAAACTGCCATCCTCGACAAATCAAACGCCAAGGAAAGACCCTATAAGCTAATTATACGGCGTCATAGCGCCAAAATCGACGGGCCGGCTGGCCAAGACTGCTTACTTACCTGCCATCATGATCAGCTGGAGATAGCAAATACGACGGCGGAAGCGCCTGCCCTCATCCTGTTCATAGATAACAAGCCGTGGACGGTCCTTGTTGGGTCGCTCAACTTTAATTTCAATCTCGTCGGGCAAAAGAATGCCCAGATGACGCAAAGTACGATGGGCATCGCGCTCAATTTCGTCTAACAGCCCACGCTCAATCCAACAGCGTGCTAGAACAGCACCGAGATAATGCAGTATTTTTTCGCGAATTTCTTGAGGATTTATAACAATTTCGATGGGCGGTTCTTGGACGAACTCATTGTCGCCATCAAAAGCACGCTCGAAGCGTCCTTCGATCGGCGGCTCGTCCGTTCGCGTAATCCGGGACTGATTACCCCCGTCAATCACTGCCGGGAGACCAGCCTGATAAGATCCATCCGCCATAAAGAAGGTCTTTCTTCGCCAATCGTTAGAATACTGCGTAGCCTAAAGACGGCCATTACGAGAGCAATTTTACCGTCTTTTACCGAAATTAATAGACATTAACCTTTGCACACCCGTTCACATCTTTCAACCTTGGGACTATTGCGATCGACGGAGGAAGAAGGTGATAACAGACTGCTGGAGACCTCAAATTTAGGAATTGTCATCTAAAATGTCCCGTATCCATGTGCCAATTCTGCCAAATTCGCCAATTTTACTCTTGGTTTTCGGGGTAACGGCGCTTCGTTTGATCGTCGCGGCAAAAACCGGCCTTGTGTTTGATGAAGCCTATTATCGGCTCTGGGCATTGGCCCCATCCTTTGGATACTATGATCATGCGCCAATGGTGGCATGGTGGATCGCGCTGGGCCGAAGCGTCATTGGCGACAACAGCTTGGGTATCCGCATTCTTGCTCCGCTTTCAGCGGGGATTGGCTCGATCTTGCTTTGGCGAACGGCGGCCTTGCTTTTCGACAGCAAGATTGCAGATCGTGCCGTTATCTTTTTTAATTCAATGCTGATTGTAAGCCTTGGCTCGATCGTTATTACGCCGGATATTCCAAGTGTCTTTTTCTGGGGGCTCACCCTTTGGGCTCTAGCCGAATTGAAAAACTCAGCTAATTCAAAATGGTGGCTTGCCATCGGATTATCCGCCGGACTTGGCTTATTATCTAAATATTCCGGAATGTTTCTCGGTGCCGGCATACTCCTCTGGCTCACTTTGGTGCCAAGCCAACGGCATTGGTTTAACAAGTGGGAAACATGGACCGGCGGCTTATTGGCTATCGCGCTTTTTGCGCCCGTTATTATTTGGAACGCTCATCATGATTTCGTTTCATTCGCCAAACAACTAGGTCGGACGGTCGGAGAAGAGTTTAATCCAAGTCATTTCTTTGAGTTAGTCGGCGTGCAATGGCTGCTCATGACACCGCTTATTGGCATATTGGCTTTCACAGGAATTGGGTGGTCCCTTTATTCATTGTGGCGCGACAGAGAAACCGGTCAAGGATTTCTTATCGCCTTATCATTGCCCTTTCTGGCCTATTTAACGATTCATTCGCTGCATGATCGCGTTAATGGGAATTGGCCAGCCCCTCTGATGCCCGCCTTCTCCATATTGGCGGCATGGGCGATAAGCCAACGAAAGGAACCCCGGCTTTATCAATGGTCCGTCGCATCAGGATACGGAATCGGATTGATCTTTTTCGTGGAAATTTTACATCCCTTTTTGCCAATCGAACCATCCCGTAATCCGGCTATGCTGACGCAAGGATGGGCGGAGTTAGGAGACGAGTTGATCGCGAAGGAGAACGAAACCGGCTCATCTTGGATTGCAACGAGTACTTACGAACATACGGGCGCTTTAAGCTTTGCCTTGCGGGGTAAAGGCGAAGTGGCTCAAATCAATGAACGCGTCCGATACGGATTTTTACCCGCCCCTGATCCTGATCTAACAAAGAAACCAGCCTTATTTATCGATTGGGCAAATGAGGGCGATGGATTTATTGCGAGCCATAAAGAATGTTACGGCACAGCCGAACGGATTGGTTTCGTAGAACGTAAATACGGCGATACTGTAATCGAAAATTTTGTCTTATATCGACTAACCGATGTAAAGATCGGGCCTGCGGCGTATGATCGACACGCAGACCCGAGCTCTTGCCATTCTTAAGCTTTAAAGTGCACCGCTATAGGTCTTCTCAAAGAGGGTGCGCGCTGCACTTTCCGTTAGCGGTACGGGATTTCCTCCTGCAGTAGGATCTTCTGGCGCCATTTTTGACATCACATCAATATTTGATAATTCCACACCAAATTCCTTCAGCGTGTGCGGAACTCCGAGTTCTTTGCGTAGATCAAGAATCCAACGCAAGAACGCGTCAAAACTGGGCTCAAGTCCGATGAAAGCTGCAAGTCGGGCAATCTTTGTTTCAATCGCAGGTCGGTTAAAAACCAAAACATAAGGCATGAATACAGCATTCGTCATGCCGTGATGGGTATCATGCAACGCACCAACGGGATGAGACAATGCGTGGATCGCGCCAAGTCCTTTTTGAAACGCCGTTGCCCCCATGGCGGCGGCCGACATCATCTGTGCACGTGCCTCAATATCCTTCCCGTCTTTAAACACACGCGGAAGGTTCTCTTTCACAAGACGGATTCCTTCAACCGCGATGCCCTCACCCATGGGATGATAGAAAGGGGAGCAATAGGCTTCTAGACAATGCGCTAGCGCATCCATTCCGGTACCAACCGTAATTTTAGATGGCATACCGACAGTCAGTTCAGGATCACAAATCGTGACCTTCGGCATCATCAGCGGATGAAAGATTACCTTCTTGGTATGGGTTGATTCCTGCGTGATCACGCCCGCTCGCCCCACTTCAGATCCGGTACCTGCCGTCGTTGGCACGGCTATATTTGGAAATATCCCCTTTGGATCTGCGCGCGTCCACCAATCGCCAATATCTTCGAAATCCCACATTGGCCGTGTCTGGCCTGCCATGAAGGCAATAACCTTCCCAGCGTCTAATCCAGATCCACCACCAAAGGCGATTACACTATCATGCCCGCCTGCTTTTAATACCTTGAGGCCAGCTTCAATATTACTGTCGACGGGATTAGGTTTGATGTCCGAGAACACTGCAATACCTAGTCCTGCCGCCTTTAGTGAAGCAACAACATCCAATGTCATTTTCTGCGTCGCAAGAAAAGGATCTGTAACCAATAACGGGTTTTTGAATCCTAGATCGATACAAATTTGGGGCAATTCTTTAATACGTCCCGCACCAAACTTAATTGCGGTCGGATAATTCCAATTGGCAATAGGAGACTGTGTCATTGCTTATTCCATTCAAATGGTGCGGAGATGATAGCTTTTCGCGCGAGTTAACATATCGTAGCCAATCTCCGAAAGACTAACGCCACGGCCCGTGTTTTTGACGCCCGTCCATGCCAGAGCTGGGTCGAGATAGTCACACCGGTTCATAAAGACAGTACCGGTCTCAATCTCTCGACCGATAGAAGCAGCCGCGGCCTCATCTTGCGTCCAGATCGCGGCTGTTAAACCATACGGGCTGTCATTCATAAGGCGGATCGCCTCCGCATCGTCCTTGACCTTCATAATGCCGACAACCGGACCAAAATTCTCTTCCATCATAACACTCATCGAATGATCTACATCAGTGAGCACCTGAGGCATTAAATAGGTTCCTGTACCTTTATCTTCCGGAAAAAGTTCGCCATGGATATGGGCCTTGGCTCCCTTGGCAATAGCTTCCTTAATTTGAGCCCGCACAACTTCCGCTCCCTTAGCCGTAGCCATTGGCCCAAGGGTTGTTGCCTCATCAAGAGGATTGCCTAATTTATAGGTTTTGGTCAGGGCAACAAAGGCTTCAACGAAACGCTCATACAGGCTTTCATGCACATAGATACGCTCGATGCCACAGCAGCATTGCCCGGAATTAAAGAACGCGCCGTCAACGAGATTTTCAACGGCATGATCAAAATGAGCGTCTGCTCGAACATAGGCAGGATCTTTGCCTCCCAATTCAAGACCAAGCGTCGTAAACGTTCCTGCTGCTGATGTTTCAATAGCTCGGCCACCTGCAACTGAGCCCGTAAAGTTGCAATGATCAACCGCTCCTGTCGATAAGATTCGAGATGTATCTTCGTGCGTTAAAACGAGATTGGTAAAAAGACCTTTCGGTAAATCAGCTGCCAACATGGCTTTGGTAAAACGTTCTCCAACTAAAATCGTCTGAGCAGCCGCCTTAAGAATAACGGCATTTCCTGCCATCAAGGCCGGAACAATGGAATTAACCGCGGTTAGATACGGATAGTTCCAAGGCGCAACGACAAGGACGATACCGACGGGTACTTTTTCAATATAGCGGCTAAAGCCTGACTTTAATTCTGGAACGATAGGCGCAAGAGCTTCGGGTGCGATTTTGATCATGTGACGCGCACGCTCTTCAAATCCGCGAAATTCGCCTCCCCATTTCACCGGGCGCCCCATTTGATGTGCGATTTCAGGTACCACCTCTTGGTTCATGGTAAGCATCGCATCGACAAAGGCCGTCAACTTCGCGGCCCGTTCGGCCAATGGAACCTTTGCCCATATTTTTTGAGCTATACTGGCATCCCTTAAGGTCGCGTCAATTACGAATTGCGATGCCGAGGAGCGACGCGCTACTTCACTGCCGTCGATCGGCGACGTGCAAACAATATCAGTCATTATGTTCTCGCTTGTTTGATCAAATTATTTCGAAGTAACGCTGCATTTCCCAGTCGGTAATCGCGCGGCGGAATTCACGCTCTTCCCATTCTCGGCTTGCGGCATAATGGTCAACAAAAGCGTCACCAAACAGATCGCGACCGGCTTTGGAAGATTTTAGTCTTTGTGCCGCTTCCCATAGGGTGCGCGGCAATGCACGATTTTTGGGTAGTTTTGCTTCATAGGCATTGCCGGTCTGCGGCTTACCAGGCTCGATTTTATTTTCAATGCCCCAAAGGCCGGAACCGATTGCAGCCGAAAGCGCCAAATATGGATTAATATCGGCTGCAGCCACCCGATACTCGACCCGCTGGGACTTCTCCGAGCCTTCGATGACCCGCAAAGCGGTCGTGCGATTATCAACAGCCCAAGCCGAATCGGTTGGAGCCCAAAATCCGGGAATCAAACGTGAATAAGAATTAACGGTCGACGCCACCATTGCGAGGAGCTCAGGCATCAAAGCTTGCTGCCCGCCGACGAACCACCGCATCGTGTCCGACATGGAGTACGGCTTGGCTTTATCGTAAAATATACCCTTCCCGGTTTTAGCATCTTGCAAAGAGAGATGGAGATGACCCGATTGTCCTGGCCATTCATGTGACGATTTCGCCATAAATGACGCCATCCAGCCCCGCTTTTGAGCCAACACTTTCGTGTACGTTTTGAACAAAGCGGCCTTGTCAGCGGCTGATAGGGCATCACCGACTTTAATCGCTGCCTCTAACACGCCAGGACCCGTTTCTGTATGAAGGCCCTCGATTTCAAAATTCATTTTTCTGCCAAGATCCAAAAGATCACGGTAAAAATCCGCGTGAACCGAACTTCTCAACATCGAATACCCAAAAAAGCCCGGAGTTATGTTTTTCAAGCCTTTATAATTTTTTTCGCGTACTGAATGCGGCGTCTCCTCAAAAAGGAAAAACTCAAATTCAGCAGCGGCGCTTACATTGAAGCCCATATCGGAGGCACGTTTCAACACCCGACGGAGCGTACCGCGAGGACAAACATCTTCCCATTTTTCAGAAAATTCACATAAAAACAGCGGCAAATCATCTTCAAAGGGGATCAGCCGCATCGTATCCGGCAAAAGCCGAACGGCAGCATCTGGGTATCCCGTATGCCAACCGGTTACCTTTACGTTGTCGTAAAGCTGGTCATTGGAATCCCAGCCTACAACGACATCGCAAAAGCCAAGGCCTTTTTCCAACGAACTTTCGAATTTGTCGCGATTAATATATTTGCCACGAAAAACCCCATCTATGTCAAAAAGGCCTACCCGAACATAAGGTAAGTCACGCTCACGAATAAATTCGAGTGCTTCTTGGGCAGAATTAATTTTGATTGGTATATTCATCGGAGCTCTCAATTCGATTCAAACACAGGACGACCGCAGGTGATCAGTCCTGCGGTCATTACGTCTTGTAAGTAGGAAGTATATTAATTTTCGCCCACCGCGGCTTCAGCAGCCGCAATGTCGGATTGCCGCTTGGCGATAACATCACCAATTGGTGGACCTTTGAAGCGCTTATTCTCGAATACCAGCCAAATAATGGCAGTTAAAATTAGGAATCCGATTGTAATGGAAAGTGCCCAATCATTTGGTGGCTGAACGCCAACATAGAAAATCAGCGCCATCGCTAGAACCGATAAAAATGCGACTAATTTAAACAATCCTGGCCCTAAATCCCACGGCCCCATTTTATTCCACTTTGGCGTACCATGAGCAAAGAAGCCGAGCGCAATTGGGACGGTAAAGGACAGGAACAAGAAGATCACTGTGCAGGACACCACGATCGTGTAGGCGGACGAACCGGCAATCGAGATTGTCGTTGTTCCCCAAACGAAGAGTACAGATAGTGCCGAGGCCGTCCAAATTGCTGACACAGGCGTGCGATGCTTCTTACTTACGCCCGCCAATGCATTTGAAAATGGCAGCCCTCCGTCGCGCGAAAATGCGAAAATCATTCGAGATGCTGATGTTACCGTTGCCAGTCCACACAAGAATTGTGAAGCAAAAATTGCAATATAAAGCAACGTTGCAAAAGATGGGTTCATACGCTCGTTGATGGCCCAAAAAAATACGTTCCAGCCTTGCTTAGCAGCATCGTCCATATTCGGAATCATCAGCACAAATGCACATAGCATCAGCCAGCCCGCTACCGATGACCAGATAATCGACGAAACGATACCGCGAGGAACCGAATGGGCCGCACGCTTTGTTTCCTCGGATGTGTGTGCGGAAGCATCATAACCGGTAATCGTATAAATTGGTAACAAAAGTCCAAGCAAGAAAACACGCAATAATGAATCTGATTGAGGCCAGACAGCGCCGTCACCTTCTGGCAATCCAGAATAGTTTTTAAATGTCCAAAGGCGAGAAAAGTCCCAATGCTCGGCAGCAACAAAACATCCGACGGTAAGCGCTAACGCAGCTGCAAAAATAAGGTAACCTGAAAGATCGGTTAGTTTTGCAGTTAGCTTTATACCGAAATGGTTCACCAGCGCTTGAAGAGAAGTAATAACAACCAAAAAAATCATTTGATTGTTTAGATTTGCCGCGTCGAAGCCGAAGGCACCAGCAAAAAAATTCCAAGTACCGACATTGATCGCACCAAGAACCGTCACGAGACCGAGCAAATTCAGCCAAGCCGTCAACCACCCCGTAAAACGATTTCCAAGAATAGAGCCCCAGTGATAAAGTCCGCCGGCAGTGGGATAAGCCGAGCCAATTTGAGCCATCGCTAAGCCAAACACACCAGAAACAGCGCAGCCAATGATCCAACCGATACCGATAGCTCCACCTCCTGCACCGGAGGTAGCTTGGGCCAACGAATTTATACCGCCAGACAAGATACAAATAATAGAAAAAGAAATCGCAAAATTTGAGAACGCACTCATGCTCCGCTCGAGTTCTTGCGCGTATCCCATCGAGTGAAGGACTTTAAGGTCCTCCTTCTTCGCATGATCGTCGTATTGATGGTCAACCATAGCTTCTATTCCCCAATTGTTTCTTGGTTTTAACTGGCAAATGCCAATTCATAATCGTGCATTGGTTCGTAATCAGTCTAAGCGTCGAAATAACTTTACGATCGTACATAAAAATGAATTTGAACCAAGTGCAAAAAGTTCGAATATTGACGATTTATCAAAAAAATCGAATAAATATGAGGCTGTAGCGTCTGATTCGAATATTAAGAGCCTATTAAGAGATGTATTGGTCTTAATATTCGCGTGTGTTGATCCTTGTATTGCGTTGAGTAGTATCGAATGTCGGAAGTATCCTATGCTGATGCTGCAAGCATCGTTGCGTCCCATGGTGAAACTGTAACGCTTGACAGCCTCCCGAAATCAAACACAACACGATGGGTAACAAGCCGAAAATCACAATTGATCGCCGCTATTCATGATGGCCTTTTAACCGTTGACGAGGCGGCTACCCGTTATCGGCTCACGCTCGATGAGCTTACGGAGTGGCAGGTTGCGTTCGATCGCCATGGTCCAAAAGGCCTAAAAGCGACGTTAGTTCAACAAATTAGACATATTCGTAGAGTCTAGTCCTATCAGCTAAAAACCTTTGTTAGCAAGCTCGGACTACCCAGCGCCACAAAGTGTCCCGTGTGATATCCGGGCTTGCCATATTGGAACTTCTCGCCATTACCGGTAACCATTAGGCCCCCTGCTGCGCGTAGAATAGCGTCCCCCGCGGCGACATCCCACTCCATCGTTGGCCCAAAACGAGGATAAAAATCAGCCTGTCCTTCGGCAACCAAGCAAAACTTCAAGGACGAGCCAGCAGAAATTCTCTCATTGATCGCGAGACGGTCGATAAATTCTCCCGTCAATCGATCAGGGTGCGAACGACTGGCGACGACTTTCACGCTATCAGGAGGCGGCAGTCTAGTCTTGATTTGGCTAATATCTTGTGCGGTTCTTATGGAAGATCCCGGCGAAATGGACATAGCAAAAGCAGAGCGCCCGCCAATCCATAACCGGTCGAGTGCCGGGGCATAAATTGCACCCGCAACAGCAATACCACTGTCGATTAGACCGATATTGACAGCAAATTCTTGGCGGCGCTTGGCAAACTCACGCGTTCCATCGAGGGGATCGACTAGAATAAAGCGCTCACCCACCTCTGGTATGAGGCCCTCGGAGGCGGCTTCTTCCGATATAACGGGAATATCAGGAAGCTCATGTGCAAGGGCCGCGAGAATTAGGCGCTCCGATGCCAGATCAGCGTCCGTTACCGGACTACCGTCCGTTTTTCGGCGGACTTCACTATCCGAATTAAAAAATTTCATGATCGGAACGGCTGCATTAACCGCTATCTGACCAAATATACGGGCAATTTCGTCCGGATCCGTTACCATACTTTCTATCCTACGGTTGCACGAAGGAACCACTTCGCGCTACGCCCAATCTAATGCGATAATATAAGGTAAGGTGCCATGACAACACCCCAGGCCATATTTCCTCTTCCAATTGGAATCGTAACGGTTTCCGATCGCGCTTATCGCGGTGAATATGAAGATAAAGGTGGCCCAGGAATTATCACCGCCTTGAGCGAGCTGTTAAAAACGCCCTGGAATCCAATAACGGTTGTTATCCCAGATGAGCAAATCTTGATCGAAAATGCCTTAATTGACCTAGCTGATCATAAAGGCTGTGCTCTCATTCTAACCACAGGGGGAACTGGCCCTGCGCTCCGTGATAATACGCCCGAAGCCACCGAGGCTGTTTGTCACAAAATGATGCCGGGATTTGGAGAACTCATGCGCACAGCCAGTTTGCAAGAAGTACCCACCGCTATCCTCTCACGACAGACGGCTGGAATTCGGGGACAAAGCCTGATCATCAATCTTCCTGGTAAACCATCAGCGATTCGCACCTGCCTTGATGCCGTTTTTGCTGCCGTACCTTACTGCATTGATTTGATTGGCGGCTATAGGCTCGAGACCAACCCCGCTTTCTGTACCGCGTTTCGTCCTAAAACGTGACACAAGAAACGGGGCCTACCTTAAATTTTGGGGCTGGCCTAGATAGCTGAAAAAGGTTATTTATGTCAGATGGTTATCGAAAGGCGAAAAAGTCGACTCCTCCCAAGTATTCAAGTAGAGCTGATTAAGCAATTTGTAGCGGGCGCAACGGCTCGAACGTCGGCCGAATTGGTCG
>CANGLU010000029.1 GCA_947455025.1 Hyphomicrobiales bacterium | reverse complement strand
GCCTCTATATCAACATGGATGAGTTCAAGGAGTGGCTTGTGAAGCGAAGCGAGAGTGACGTTGTCAGCAACGTCGTAACAATGGCTTTATAATCATGCCGTCATCAATCGGGCTGAAGCGAATTTACAGCAATTTTCGGACTTGACCAGAAGCCGTCACAGACAAGATGGCCATTAGCCATAATATTACTTTGTACTAAGTATTGCCGATTGTTACTTCGACAACTTCGCCACGACGTCAGTGGCCCTCAGATGAGTATAATGGAACAGCATCCGAGCATCCTTGTGGCCACTAATCAGCGCAACCTCGGGAACCGTGAGGCCAAGCTCAAAGAAGCTACTAATGGCTTCATGGCGAAGGTCATGGAACCTAAAATCATTTAGACCCGACCTTTTCAAGAGCCGCTGCCATCCCATTCGCAAGGCATTTGCCGAGATCGGGAAGACAAGGTTAGTATTGATCGGGTTTGTTGAAGCACCGCTACGCATAGACTTGAGCCGCTCAAGCACCTGTCGAGCAGCTGGAGACAGTGGCACCGTTCTCGATGATCCATTTTTTGTGATTGGCAGGAACACCAAGCTGGCGGTCAGATTGACATTGGACCACTCCAGAGCAAGAATTTCACCGCGTCGCATCCCAGTTTCCTTTGCGAACTGGATCGCCTCAGCCATGAGCGGATTTCGGCATGTACTGATGCCCTGCTGGAGCATAGCAAAGCCTTCGGCATCCAGACGGCGATCACGAGACCTACCTGACGGCGGCTTCCGTACACTTGAAACAGGATTGTCCGCTCTCCTATAACCCCACTCCTGCATGGCGACCTTGAAGATGCTACCAAGAAGCGTCAGCTCCTTGCGAACTGTGGGGTTGCTAACCGTTTTAAGCCGATCATCCCGAAATTTGGCAATATCCTCGGCCTTGATGGAAATAGCTGGTAGTTGGGCGATCTGATGACGCCCGATCTGCTTTAGGTGAGCCGCTTCTGACAAATGAGAACGCTTGTGTACGGTAACCTCGGCCTCGTAACGGCCAAGTATAACCGATAAAGTGTGGTGCTGGTTGGCGTTCACTACCTCCACCTCACCGCGATCCATCTCAAGTTCACGTTGCCGCGCCCAACGAACGGCTTCTTCCTTCAAGATGAACGCCTTGATGATTTGCGGGTGCCCTTTGCGGCGAATTTGAACTTGCCACTTTGTACCGCGTTTACGGATCGTCGCCATACGATTTTGCCTTCAGTGTGTCACCAGTGTGTCAAACTGAAAAGCGGCAAATTTTGATGAGCGTAACGACCGAAAAAACCATTATAAATCAATGGTTTAATGGTGGGCGCGACAGGGATTGAACCTGTGACCTCTCCCGTGTGAAGGGAACGCACTACCGCTGTGCTACGCGCCCGGTCGAACGCCGTTCTAGGCATCCTCGGATAGGTAGTCAACATAAAGCGGCCAATAGATTTTTGGTTTACCCGATCATTTGCTTGAAGATCATTACCGTTTAGAGGTAATTCATGAATGCTAACGTTAGCGACTCGAATCGTGATGAATGTGGGCGCTGCCCAAGAATTTATCAAAATCGGGCTATAATCGAACGAAAATTGTTTCAAAAAGGCAATAAATGATGGTTTGGCGGCGCGTATATCCTATCTTTTTTTCTGCCGTTACGCTCATTTCAGCCCACGGCGCGCTTGCAACGAGCAAACAAGATATCAAAACATATGATGAAATCGTTGCATCGATGCCTGAAGCACAGTCTCCTATACGTCGGTTTGAAACATGGTTCCCTAGTGACGAAAGACCCGGAACGGTAATCGTAAAAGCGTCAGAAAAGCGGCTCTATCTCGTTTTAGGGGAATCACGGGCGATCAAATACGGCATTGGCGTAGCCCGGGAAGGCTTTGAGTGGTCGGCAGAGCTTAAAGTTTCAATGAAACGCCAATGGCCCGATTGGACACCGCCGGAAGAAATGCTGAAACGACAGCCAGATCTCCCTAAACATATGGATGGCGGCCCGGATAATCCCCTCGGCGCCCGCGCACTTTATCTTGGCGCCACTTTGTACCGAATTCACGGTTCCAATGAACCTGAAACGATTGGAACAGCTGTCTCTTCCGGTTGTATCCGTATGGCAAATGACGACATCATCGACCTCTATGAACGGGTCCCAGTAGGTGCGAAGGTGATCATCGAACCTTAATCGCGGTGAAGTCCTTCCAGCTTTAACTTTTCTAGGTATTCATTCCACTTGGTTTCAAATTTTTCGCCAAGTTCTGAAAAATAACGCCAAGTGTAAATTCCGGTATCATGGCCGTCATCAAAGCGTAGTTTAACCGCATAATTACCCACAGGATCGAGCGCCAGAATTTTTACATTACTCTTGCCCGTTACCGTCTTTTTCTCGGCAGGACTATGCCCTTGAACCTCGGCGCTCGGACTTTCAATCCTAAGATATTCGGCGGTTAATTCATAATTTGAGCCATCTTCAAACCGTATGTTTAAAGAATGCTTATCTGGTGACAGCCTAATTTCGGTTGGCCAACATTCATTTTGCAATTCCATTTATTTGCTCATCATATCATCAAAGTGGAAATCAGCTTCGCCGATCCGTCATTCCCTGCTATCATAGTTTACAGTTTTCTGCTCAAATATTTGGAGTAACTGGTCTTATGACCTTCATTACCGATCCTTCCGTTCAGCTACCGCCAATGGTCGATCCATTTGGAAGAATGGTTTCCTATTTGCGCGTCTCGGTGACGGATCGCTGTGATTTCCGATGTGTTTATTGCATGTCTGAAGATATGAATTTTTTGCCAAAGCAAGATTTGTTGACATTGGAGGAACTCGACCGGCTTTGTTCGGTCTTTATTGATAAAGGAGTCAAAAAACTCCGAATTACAGGCGGTGAGCCCTTGGTACGCCGAGATATTATGAAGTTATTTAAATCACTTTCCCGTCGATTAGGCGGGCCGCTTGAAGAATTAACACTGACGACAAATGGCTCCCAGCTCGAAAAATTTGCTTCGGAGTTGGCAGATTGTGGGGTCAAACGAATTAATGTCTCTTTGGACACGCTCGATCCGGTAAAATTTCGTTCGATCACACGATGGGGTGACCTCGACAAAGTCTTATCAGGCATTGCAGCAGCACAAAGGGCCGGAATTTCCGTCAAGATCAATGCGGTTGCGCTCAAAGGCATAAATGAAGACGAAGTCGAAGCTATGATTAACTGGGCGCATGACGGGGGAATGGACATAACATTTATCGAAGTTATGCCGATGGGCGATATCGAACCGGATCGATTTGATCAATATTGGCCGCTTTCGGAATTACGTGCACAGCTTCAATATCGCTATACACTCGACGAAATTGATTATCAAACGGGCGGGCCCGCACGGTATGTTCGCGTCAAGGAAACGGGCGGAAGAATTGGCTTCATTACGCCCATGACGCATAATTTTTGCGAGAGCTGTAATCGCGTTAGGATCACGTGTACGGGCACGCTTTATATGTGTCTAGGCCAAGATGATGCCTCCGATCTTAGAGCCCCCTTACGCGCTTCATCGGAAAATACGTTATTATCGGATGCGATCGATCAAGCCATTTTACGTAAACCAAAAGGCCATGATTTTTCCATCGAACGAAATATCACTAAGCCGTCTGTTGCTCGCCATATGAGTGTGACAGGTGGATAATTCATAATGGATGATGAAAAGTGAGTAACACTGTTTTTGATGTAATTGTTGTTGGTGTCGGCGGAATGGGATCCGCAACCTGCTATGAATTAGCCCGTCGCGGTCAACGTGTACTCGGATTAGAACGTTTCGACATTGGACATTCAATGGGTTCGTCTCATGGCGAAACAAGGATGTTAAGGTTAGGATATTTCGAAGGTCAATCTTACGTACCTATGGTTTTAAGGGCCCATCAATTATGGCGTGAAATAGGCCAGAAGATTGGTGAAGACTTGCTTACCATCACGGGAACACTTGATATCATCGAACCTGGGCTAGACATCGTTGAGCGCGGGGAAGCGGCGTGCAAAGCCTATAATCTACCTTATGAAGTATTAGATGCTCGAAAGATTATGGCACGGTATCCCGCTTTTCACTTGCCTCACGATTACCGTGGCCTATTTCAACCAGATGGCGGCTATGTAAAAAGCGAGAAAGCAATTTTAGCTTACACAGCACTTGCACTCGACGCAGGGGCAGAAATCCATCCAAGAGAACAGGTACTTTCTTTTGAGCCAACAGCAACAGGTGGCGTAAAAGTTCGAACAGATGCCCGCACATATGAGGCAGGGCGCCTGGTCTTATCTCCTGGCCCCTGGATCAATAAATTTGTACCGGCATTAAAAGCGGTTACGCAACCCTACAGGCAAGTTTTCGGGTGGTTTCGTCCACTTGAACCGGAGCTTTTCAAACGAGGAAACTTTCCAAGTTTCACACTCAAAATCCCTGAGGGCCATTATTATGGATTTCCATTATATGGTCATCCAGGCCTTAAGGTAGGAGGACCTCACCATGGTCGGGAAGCCTGTGATCCAGAAACGTTGATTAGAGAAAATCGGCCATCTGATGAACAGGGCATGCGTGACTGTTTGGCAACTTACCTGCCTGCAGCCATGGGAACGGCATTACAATTAAAAGTTTGCATATATACAATGACACCGGATGAAGACTTTATCATTGATGTAATGCCGGATGCACCCCAAATTGTTGTAGCGTCACCTTGTTCAGGACATGGCTTTAAATTTGCGAGTGCCATGGGAGAAATTCTGGCTGACCTCGCAATGGATATACAATCACCCTTCGATCTTTCGCCATTTCGAATGTCACGATTTGCCGGCCATTCCTAAAGTAAAGCATGAGTAAATAATGCGACCGGCAGGAGAAACAAAAAAAGGCGTCACGGCGATGATTATTGGTGGCGCGTTATTCGTCATCAATGATGCATTCGTTAAGCTAGCAACTGAGACAATGCCCCTTGGCGAACTATTGGTTGTCCGAGGTATTTTTGCAATTGCGTGCGTTATATCGCTGATCATAGGCTTTGGTGATATCCGTCGAATTCCATCGGCTGCAAAACCCATCGTTTTGTTACGCGCCGCATTCGAATTTTTGGTCTCCCTTTGCTATGTCACCGCAATATCGCAACTGCCGATTGGCGATTTAACAACGATCATGCAAGCTACACCTATAATTATGACAATATTATGCGCAATTTTGCGCATAGAGCTTATCGATTGGCCACGCTGGATTGCCGTTTTTATTGGATTTGGTGGTGTCTTAATGATTGCCCAGCCTGGCGGAAATAATTTTACTTTATTCACCCTGTCGGCACTAGCATCAGCGACCTTTGTTGCACTGCGTGATCTCGTAACACGCAAAATTAAAGCTGACGTCCCTCCCGCCGTCGTTATTTTAACAACTACAATATTTGCGTCATGCGGCGGGTTGATTTTGGGCTTAACAGAATCTTGGCATATGCCATCACTTTTCGAATTTGGTTTACTCGGCGGTGCCGCAATAATCGTTACAATTGCAAACTCCCTCATGGTAACAGCCTATCGGTGTGCTGACGTTTCGATTTTATCGCCTCTCAGATATCTCGTTGTCATTTGGGCCGCCATTATGGGCTATATCGTATTCAGTGAAATTCCCGCAGGTATTGGTGCGCTAGGTGCCGCCCTCATTATAGGAGGTGGCCTCTATACAGGGTATCATGAAAGAGCACGAAATCGATTGGCGCGGACCAGACTACAAACGAATTAATTTACTGTTCAAAAAAATGTGTTTTGACACAACTTTCATCATCAAAGCATTTCTAGTGACTTCATAAAAAAATCCACGGCGCCGAAGTTCCCAGACTTTAGCGCTAATGCCAAAGATCTCCCGTCAGCTGCTAATGTCCATGGCACGCCCGGATCGATTTCAGGCCCTATTTCCAACATTGAAATGCCAAGCGCCGAAACTACCGCCCCCGATGTTTCACCCCCCGCAACAACCAAACGTGTTATACCCAACTCGACCAAACCAATCGCGACATCACCAAGCAAATGCTCCACCATAGCACCCGCTTCATCGCGTCCATACCGTTCTTGAATGGCGCGAACGATATCCGGTTCGGCTGTTGAATAAACAAGTACCGGTTTCTTTCCCAAACGAGGAGCTGCCCATTCTAAAATACTCGATGCTGATAAACGGTTTTCAGCCAGTGCTATCGGGTCAATCGCAAAGCATTCAATTCCTTTGGCCTGTGCGTCAGCAATCTGCGCACGCGTGGCAGCCGAACAACTGCCAGCAAGAATTGCAGAATGACCAATGGGCGCAACAAAAGTAGCCGCTCCGGAATTCTTACCAAGCAATCCGGCCCTTCTGAAATTATCAGCAAGCCCTATAGCAATACCGGATCCACCAGTTAACAGTTTTTGTCCAGAAAATGCCTTTCCGAGCACACGCAGATGATCGTTGGTGACTGCATCCGCAACCCCAATTGCCGGACCATTTTTAGACAAAATTTCAAATGCTTCACGTACAGAATCTGGCCCACCTTCAACCGTCGCAAATGGAACAAGGCCAACATGTAATGCCGTTTGTGGCTGAAGAACATGAACTAAATTAGAATCGTTCATCGGCGTTAATGGATGGTCTTTCATTGGACTATCTGACAGCAATGTTGCCCCAACAAAAAGGTGCCCCTGAAAAACCGATCGGCCATTTGCGGGAAAAGCTGGACAGGCAATGGTGTAGGGAGCTCCAAGACGATGCATTAATGCATCAATAACGGGTCCTATATTGCCTTTATTTGTTGAATCAAATGTCGAGCAATATTTAAATAAAATTTGCTGCGCGCCAGCATCTAATAATGCGTCACATGCCGTAAGCGACCATTCTACCGCTTCTTTCGGCGGATTTGTTCGAGATTTCATCGCGACCACTACTGCGTCGGCATCCGGAAAATGCGTTGATGACGTAGGTACACCTACCGTTTGAATGACGCGCATTCCCTCCCGGGCCAGCATGAGGGCTACATCTGTGGCGCCCGTCAGATCGTCGGCAATAACACCTAATAACATATCTATGACCTTACCATTTGACTGAAAAAGAAGATTTCAGCTCTGATATTTCTATATCGCTCAACGCCGGCAAACGTGATCCACGTGTTAAAAACCAAAGCTTTGCTGTTTCTTCCGCCTCTTCAAGTGCGTGAGCCGCATTTGAAATACTATCATGCCAAAATGTAGGCCCAATACGCGCGAGCAACACACCTCTTACAAGTGGCACATAGGGCGTTACGCCTTCGACAACGGATGGGTCGCCTGGTCGCTTATAGGGAATGAGAGGAATACGACCAGCTTTCATAATTTGATAAGGCGTAATAGGTGGCAAGATATTAGCGGGGTCGACGCCTTGTAAAAGGGATAAGGCCACTAAATAAGTAGAATGTGTGTGAACAACACCCCGCAAATTTACGTCAGCTTCATAAATTGCACGATGAAGTCTAATTGTCTTTGACGCACGATCACCTGAAATCTGTTCGCCATTAAGATCTAATTTCGCAATTTTTTCTGGATCAAGATGTCCTAGACATGCATCCGTTGGCGTTATCAGAAAACCGTCTGATAATCGTGCGGATATATTCCCTGCGGTTCCAACGGTATAGCCGCGAGTATAAAGACTCGCACCTATTCGACAAATTTCTTCACGAAGTTTCGACTCAGTACTCACAACGATACCCTTGCTGCTAATCGAAACCGAATAATTCGCAAGATTTGTGCGAGAGCTGTCAAGCGCTCTTCTTCCAACGTTCCTCCGACACGGTTAGAAAAAGATTCTAATATTTGATGCTTATTCGCACCCGTAACAGCAAAAATAAAAGGAAAACCAAATCTTGCACGGTAAGTATTATTGAGATTATGAAATTGCTCAAACTCTTCTTTATTCAAAGTATCAAGCCCAGCACCCCTTTGCTCTCGCTTTGATTCATCGGCCATTTGATCATCCAGCGCAGCGCGCCCGGCCAAATCTGGATGGGCTAAAATCAACTGTAATTGACGTTCACGATCGGCCTCCAACACAGCTTGTTGAAACGCTAACACCATAGCTGCATGATCAGGATATGGACGTACCACTTCAGCTTTTTCGGCAACCCATTTTGAATGCTCCGCTATATCACCAAATCGGGAAATAAATTCGTTAGCCGTTAATGCATTAACCGCATCAAGTGATAGTGAGGCATTCATTGCGACGCAATCCAAGCGCCGAGCTTGGCTCGCTCATTATCCGTAATGCCAGTTTCATTACCAAGAGGCATAGCATTTCCCTGAACCGCCTGTATTAATATCTGGGCTGAATTCTTTTTAATTCCTTCCAGCGTATCAAGCACGACACCTTTGGGCGGCTCGCCCCCTTTAAAACCCTCATGAGTCGGATTGGCTTGATGACACATGATACAATGTGTCTGAGTTATCTTTAAAATCTCTGCGTCCGTTACTTTAGCGGAAACCGTGACTGATACCGGAGCCGTCAACCAAATGGTGGCAAGTAGAGCAATTGCAGCTACAGGCAACGCCCATGCGACACTTTGAGGCGTATCGCCGGCATCAACACGATTAAGAAAATGGCGGATCATTCCGCCCGTCAGCACAACCAACGCGACAACGAGCCAACTCATTGGATGAGAATATAAAAACGGAAAATGGTTGGAGACCATAAAAAGAAGCACGGGCAATGTTAGATAATTATTATGGAGCGAACGCTGTTTTCCAATTTTTCCAAGCTTCGGATCTGGAGCCTCGCCTTTTAATAAAGAAGCTGTAATCTTTTTCTGATTGGGAATTATGACGTTGAAGACGTTCGCGGCCATGATCGTGCCGATCATGGCGCCCGTGTGAATCAAGGCACCTCGCCCCGAAAATACATGGGTAAAGACGAAGGCTGCGGCAACAATTAAAATATAGACGAATAAGGCCAACCAACCCGTATGCGCACCAATGGGCGACCGACATAACCTGTCGTAGGCCAACCAGCCGCTAAGTAGAAACAGGATTGAAAAAATAACGGCTTCGCCGCCTGTCATAGCCAGGACCGTCGGATCAACCAGAAACGCAGTAGCGTTCCAATAATATTGAACCGCTAAGAGCGCAAAGCCTGTCAGGAAGGTAAGATAGGCCTCCCATTTAAACCAATGAAGGTCATCAGGCAGTGTGCTGGGCGCAACAAGATATTTCTCGACATGATAGAAGCCACCACCATGCACCAACCAGGATGTACCCAGAACCCCTGCCGATTGATTAGGACGTGCCCTCAAAGAAAAATCGAGCCATATAAAATGGAAACTAGCACCAATCCACGCGATCCCAACAATGAGATGGAACCAGCGGATTAAGAGATTAAGCCAGTCGAGAGCGAAAGCAGTCATAGTATGCCTCAGTATTGAATTTTATCAGGCTTTGCAGCCCAAGCTGCAAATGCGTCTGTCGCATCTTGTCGGGGATGATGTTCCATTTCTAAGGAACGATCACGAGGCGCCTTTGGAACTTCGTCGTAGATAAACGCATCATCAAATCCAATGGCTGCTGCCTCATCGCGTGTATTGGCATAGACAATTCGCGATAAGCGAGCCCAGTAGGCTGATGCTAAACACATGGGACATGGTTCACAGCTGGTATAAAGCGTCGCTCCTTTAAGTTCGAAATGTCCCACAGCCTCACATGCCCGGCGAATAGCCGTGACCTCGGCGTGAGCCGTAGGGTCATTCGACGATGTTACCATATTCCAGCCTTCGGCAAGCACTTCACCGTCGCGGGCAATAACGGCACCGAAGGGACCACCTTGATTTGCTTCCATACGTTCGCGGGACAATTTAATCGCTCGTGCAAGAAAGAATTCATCATCGCTCATATCATCTATCCGCTATTCTTATATCTCGGAAACTTCCTGCCGAAATGAAGCCTGTTCGCACGGTTTACGCAAGCCCTCTTGTCGTATCAGAAGTTCAGCAGCCACCGATGCCGCTATTATGGAAGGTTCCTTGCCGGATATTCCCGCTATGCCTATTGGGCAATGTAAACGGGCTATATTATCATCTCCAAGTCCAGCCGCTCGGAGACGACTTTCAAACCTCTTTCGTTTCGTTTCCGAACCGATTAACCCAACATAGGCGAGAGTTGATTTCTTAAGCGCCGCTTCAACAATTTCATAATCCATCGCATGGGAATGGGTCATGATGAGTGCAAAACTACCTTCTCGAGCCTTCCTAACTTCTTCCGCCGGCGACTCGGAAATGATCATTCGAGCCGTTTGAACGATTAATGGCGGAAAGGCATCAGGCCTACTATCGACCCATTGAACATTGAACGGTAATGGAGCCAAGGCGAGCACAATTGCCCTTCCAACGTGCCCAGCACCAAAAAGCATAACACTTGTTCGGTCCGCAACAATCTCATGTCCGCTTCTCTGAATAAGCACAGGTCTATCTTTGTTGTGAAAAATTTCGGTTAGGGTGCGAACTCGACCACCGCAACATTGACCAAGCTGCGGTCCCAAAGGCCAATCCCGCTCGCGGCGATCACATCCAATTTCCGACATTAATCTGATGGCATCATTGAATACCGCGAATTCAAGCGCGCCCCCGCCTATGGTCCCAATGACGCCACTCTGCTTGGTAATGGCCATTCGCGTACCGACATCACGCGGAGTTGATCCATCGGCCTTGACGATCGAAACAATGGCTACGATGCCATCTTTATCGAGTATCTCAATGGCTTGAGTCCAAAAGTTGATCACTTAATGTTCCGATTCAACCTGTTCATCCAGAGAGTTAACTGGCTCATCTGATCAAGCAGCCAAATGTTCAATTATGTATTTGTTAAAGTTATAATTCAGAATCCGCCGCCGCCGCCAAGCGCTTGGACTGCCTTTAGAATTTCCTCGGGCGTTGCTGGCGCATTAAGAGGGACAGGGGTTCCTGGCTGCAACGACTGAACGGCGTTCAGGATCGCGGAAAATACTGAGATCGCCAACATGACGGGAGGCTCTCCTACTGCTTTAGATCGATAGACCGTATCCTCACGGTTTGCGCCCTCAAAAAGGGAAACCCTAAAATCTTCAGGAATGTCAGATGCTACAGGTATCTTATAAGTCGAAGGAGCGTGGGTTCTTAGGCGACCATTGGAGTCATAAACGAGCTCCTCTGTTGTGAGCCATCCAAGGCCTTGAACAAAACCGCCTTCGATTTGGCCAATATCGATCGCGGGATTCAATGATTTTCCAACATCATGTAAAATGTCGACACGCTCTAATTTCATTTCGCCTGTCAAAGTGTCGATGGCTACTTCGCTACACGCTGCTCCGTAAGCAAAATAATAAAACGGACGACCGACTGCTGTTGGGCGGTCCCAGACGACTTTTGGCGTTTTGTAATGGCTCGCCTCTGACAAATGGATTCGACCGCCATGGCAAGCTTTAGCTAAAGCTGAAAATTTGATTGTTTCGCTTCCTACCAAAACCACGTCATCCCGAAATATAACGTCATCAGGATTTATGCCATAGGATTGAGCTGCAAATGCAGCCATCCGTCCTTTAATCGCACGGGCGGCAAGCATAGCCGCCATTCCATTAAGGTCGGTACCAGCCGATGCCGCCGTTGGCGATGTATTGGGAACTTTGCCGGTCGATGTTGGCATGATCCGAACGCGGTCCAGTGAGATACCAAACTCTTCAGCAACTATTTGGGCAACTTTTAGAAATAGCCCCTGCCCCATTTCAGTACCGCCATGGTTCAGATGAACGGAACCATCCGAATAGACATGAACCAAAGCCCCGCCCTGGTTCATCTGCGTGAGGGTAAATGAAATTCCGAATTTTACGGGCGTTAGAGCAATGCCTCTCCGGATAAGTGGCGATTCCTTATTAAACGCATCGATCTGCGTTCGCCGCGCGCGATAATCTGAACTAACCTCTAGTTGTGAAACCAATTGATGAAGAACATCGTAGTCTTCGACATTCATTCCATAAGGAGTCTTATCTCGGCCATCAGAATAAAAATTAGCTTTGCGGATGTCGAGCGGGTCACGGCCAGTGGCGGATGCAAGTGCATCAATCATGCGCTCCATTGCCAGCATTCCTTGTGGCCCACCGAATCCACGAAATGCGGTATTGGAAACCGTATTTGTCTTTAACCTACGGGATGAAACTTTTACATCGGGGATAAAGTAAGAATTGTCCGAATGAAACATCGCCCGATCAACGACACCCTGGCTGATATCAGCGGAATAGCCACAACGAGCCAGTAAGGAAATGTCAACGGCGCGTATGGTGCCATCATTATCAGCGCCTAATTCCCAATCAACGCGGAAATCATGGCGCTTTCCTGTCAACATCATATCATCGTCGCGATCCAGCCTTAGCTTGCAAGGTTTGCGGGTAATTTTGGCAGCTAACGCCGCAATAGCTGCCCATTGTGTAGCTTGACTTTCTTTTCCTCCAAACCCACCGCCCATACGCCTAACTTCGCACGTAACCTGAGCATCAGAAATTCCCAGAACCCGCGCCACAACATGCTGCACTTCTGTCGGATGTTGAGTGGAGGCATAAACAAGAATTTCGTCGCGTTCTCCCGGTATAGCCAGCGACACCTGCCCCTCAAGATAAAAATGTTCCTGCCCACCGATGCGAAACTGACCTGACAAAGAAACTGGAGAGCCTGCAAATGCCTCATCGGTATTGCCTCGGCCAAATTCATAGTTTGGAAGAACAGTTTCATTACGTTCGATAGCGTCCTCAACCGTTACAGACGGCAACTCTTCTTCGAAGGAATTTTTAACAAATCTAACCGCACGGCGCGCGGCATCTCTTGTGGTTCCAACGACTGCAAATATCGCTTGACCAACAAATTCAACGCGATCACTTGCGAACATAGGATCGTCGCCCATCGCGGGTGAGACGTCGTTTTTACCGGGTATATTTTCAGCGGTCAGTACAGCAAAAACGCCCGGAGCGGATCTGACCGCATCAAGATCGAGAGACGTAATATTACCCCGTGCGATCGGTGATCCCCCAATGGCAATATGGAGCGTTCCCTCAGGCTCCGGCATATCATCGATATAGATGGCCGCTCCCTGAACATGGAGCGCTGCTGAATCATGAACCAGTGATTTACCAACATGTCTCAGTGGCATTTTGGTCAGATCTGTCACGTCACTCGGCGGCATAAGCAGCCTCCCTTAGACCAACGATCCTTGTCGATGACGACGGGACACCAGCAATTTCGGCCAATGCTTTAATGATAAGATTACGGGCAACCCGCATTCGATAGTCAGCCGAGGCACGGTGATCCGAGAGTGGGGCAAAGTCCGACAACAAACCTTCCGCTCCCGCACGCCATGTCGCTATATCTTTAATTGGGAGCCCAATAATAGCCGCTTCGGCAGAGCGCGCACGTTTTGGTGTTCCAGCCATTCCGCCGAAAGCAATGCGGGCCTGAGTTATAAGGCCTTCTTCTACCGTAATCCGAAACGCGGACATGACGGCGGAAATATCTTCATCCCGACGTTTTGTAATTTTGAATAGACGGATATGATCATTTTCACTCGGCTTTTTAAGGATGACACGCCTTAAATATTCGCCTGGTTCACGATTTTGCTTTTTGTAAGCGATAAAATAATCTTCAAGAGCAACCGTCCGCATTGCCAATCCGGCTCTTAATTCCACTTCGGCATCAAGTACAATGAAACAGGGTGGCCAATCACCAATCGGCGAACCGTTCGCAATGTTACCAACGACTGTCCCCGAGGATCGAACTTGCTTTGAGCCAAAACGGCTTACAATTTCTTTAAAGTCATGGTCAATTGACTCAAGATATGGCGCAGCAGCTTCATGCGTCACGCCCGCGCCAAAACTTAAGGTTGTTTCTGTTTCTTCTACCGCGGCTAATGCTCGAATACGGCCCAGCCAAATCAACTTTTTGATGGGTGCCAAACCCTTCGTAATCCAGAGCCCCACATCGGTTGCCCCGGCAATCAGGGTCGCATCGGGATATTTTTGCACCAGAAATGCGAGAGATGACTCGGCCGCTGGTGTCGCAAAAAAAGAATCGTCATCACCAACAAAAACATCTTCAAGCGAGCGGAACTGTTTGAACAGCTCTAGGGTTTTCTCCGCTCTGCCATCAAACAGATCGGGGGATTGATTTGAACATATTTCTAGCGCCGCATCAATAATCGGCCGATAGCCCGTGCACCGACAAAGGTTTCCAGAAAGCGTTTGATTAACATCGGAACGATTGATCGTTTCTTTGCCCGAATGCGATAGTGCAAAAAGGCTCATTACAATTCCTGGCGTACAAAATCCGCATTGTGATGCATGGTTTTCAACCATTGCCTTTTGTACTTTGTGCAGGTCACCTGATGATGCCAAATCTTCTACCGTTATAATTTCGGTTCCATCGACTTGCCCCAGCAGTAGTATACAGGCGTTGACGGGCTCATAGACCAATCTTCCATCACGCTCCCTAGCTAGAACCACGGTACAAGCACCACAGTCTCCTTCTGCGCATCCTTCTTTTGTTCCAGTCGATCGCTCTTGCAGCCGCAACCAATCGAGAAGCGTCGTTTTAGGATCAATGTTACCGACATCAACCCTTTGACCTCTTCGAATGAAACTGATCGTCGACCGCGGCATGGTTTAGCTCCCCCGATAAGTCGAAAAGCTAAATGGGGAAACAAGCAAAGGAACGTGATAATGACGTCGTTCAGAAATACCGAAACGAATGGGAACTTGATCTAAAAATGCGGGATCGGGAAGCGAAATGCCACAGCTTCGAAAATAATCCGCAACATTAAAAAGAAGCTCAAATTCCCCAAATTGGAATTCATCCCCTTCTAACAAGGGGTGATCAACCCGCCCATCTGCGTTTGTAATAGCCTGTCGCAAAAGTTTGCCATCCGAAAGCCGCGTCAAGGTTAGTGCCATTCCCGCTGCCGGACGCCCATGGGCGGTGTCTAAAACGTGAGTCGTAAGTTTCATAACATCTATCCTGCACCAAATAAGGTACTAGCTAAAGAGGCAAGATGCCCCTTCCCCGTTCGGTCCCACACGCATTATCCGAACCGGTATTCCGTAATTTGGTGGTAAATCTGCTCCGGACGCAAGATCGCACTTGGAAAATGAGCTATATTCGGACTATTCGGAACTGATTGGGGCTCCAAACATAGCCCAGAATGGGGCTTAAGGGGCTGATCGGCGATACCTAAGACGGGAACATTCAAGTTTACAGCATCGTAAAATTGAATGCAGGGTTCCGTTGTAAAAACCTGCATGGAAAGCCCATTCTTCCGTGACAATACCGTTGCGGCATGCCGTAGATCACGACCGGCGGTCCGTAGAAAAAAATTCTGATCATAGGGAAAATGCCGGCCATCTTTTCCTGGCGCCCTGATCGGCCTCAGCAACCGAAAATCACAAGCAGTTTCAGAAACTTGTCGAATTTCGCCGGTCGGAATTAGCTCATGATCCAGACAGGAGATAAAATCGGCTGGGAGCATTAATTCATGGTCCAAGATATCCGCCGAACCATCGAGATTAAAATAAGAATGAAGGGCAAGATTGATAATTGTAGGCGCATCTGTCGTCGCCATAAGCTCGGTTCGGATCGTTGCCTTATCCGTTAAACTGTAACGGCAGGTTACGGTTAAATTACCAGGGAATCCACCATCGCCATCCTTTGAAAAAAGAACCAAAGTAACCGAATTCTCGTCAAAATCAGCCAAATTCCAAAGCCTTTGACCAAATCCAGACGCTCCACCGTGTAACGAATGTTTACCTAGAAAATTCCGTTCGAGCTGATATTGCTCCCCATCAATTGAAAATCGGCCATCGCGAATTCGGTTCGCAAATCGACCGGCGATTGCTCCCAAATGGGGGGAATGAGCAACATATTCTTCGAGCTTATTAAGGCCCAATACAACCCGCTGTTCCCGCCCGTTCCATGGGACACGGAAGTCCCGAAGAACGGCCCCCCAGGATAAAATTTTGGCTTCTGCGCCGGAATTATTCCGGATCGTTACTTCAAAGACGGGCTTACCGTCTATCTGGCCGAACTCGATCATGGTCATCGCAACAATCCGTGAAAAGGTGTAATATCTTACCAAGTTCCCGTATTTGGCATCGAAATCCATGGCTCAGATAGCGGAAGCGCCTCGCCGCGCTGCAGAATTTCGAAAGAAATACCATCCGGGGACTTTATAAACGCCATTCGACCATCCCGGGGAGGCCTATTAATCACAACGCCTTTATCCATAAGGGTTTGGCAATATTCGTGAATATTATCTACCCGATAGGCCAAGTGGCCGAAATTTCGTCCGCCGGTATAATCATGTTCATCCCAATTATAGGTTAGCTCTAATGCGGGAGCAGCATTCTTCGAAAAGACCTCCACATCGCCCGGAGCTACCAAAAAAATGAGCGTAAACCGACCCTTTTCATTCTCATAGCGACGTGTCTCGACGAGGCCCATCTTATTGCAGTAAAAATCAAGTGATTGTTCAATATTTCCAATACGAACCATCGTATGAAGATATTCCATCATGATATAGCCTCCCCAACGCCAAAACCACTTTTAGCATGGACGCGACATCATAATGTTGCAAGAGCGATATCAAACGCCACGTTAGCAATGTGTGCACGTTCAATCATTGACCGTGAGGTTCAAGCCAGCTAGGCGGTGATAAAAAGGGATACCAAATGTCTGATGCCAAAGAAAATGCGGCTCTGTCGTCCATCGCGGCCAGCGTCATTATTACGCTCGGAAAAGGGTGGGCTGGGTTGGCAACAGGTTCACTCGCCCTTATTTCAGATGCCGCTCATAGCCTATTGGATGTTGCCGCTACCACAATGACATGGCTCGCGATACGCGCCGCAGCGAAGCCCGCGGACGAGGACCATCATTACGGACACGGTAAGGTAGAATCGGTTGCAGCCTTGGTTGAAACCGCATTCTTATTTCTTTTGTCCGGCGCCGTTGCCATTGAGGGAATTAGACGCCTTTGGGACGAACAATCAACCGTTAAAATCCACTGGCTAGCGATTCTTGTTCTCGTCCTATCAATTGGTATTGATGCTTGGCGGTTTACATCGCTCAGGCGAGTTGCAAAAGAGACCCATAGCGAAGCTTTGGCAGCTGATGCACTGCATTTTTCATCCGACTTAATCAATTCGACACTGGTATTAGCTGCATTTGGTGCGTCTGCCCTTGGATACCCCCAAGCCGATGCATTGGTGGCCGTCGGAGTGTCGATCTTCATCGCGATAGCAGGCTATCGTTTGGCGCAACGAACGCTGAATACTCTATTAGACACAGCACCAATAGGATCTGCCGGCCAAATTAAAAAGCTGGCATTGGCAGTACCAGGTGTTGTCAATGTGGAAGATATAAAAGTACGACAAGTTGGTGCCGACCTCTTTATTGAGATTGAGATTAGCGTCGCAAGGTCAATGCCATTCGATCGGGTAGGCATTCTCAAAGATTTGATCATAACGGCAATACGAACCGAATTTTCGCAAGCAAGTGTGACGGTAACGGCAACCCCCGTGACACTGGATGAAGAAACCGTTCTAGAACGTGTTATTATTATTGCTGCACGTCGAAGAATTCCCGTCCATCACGTTACTGTTCAGGAAATTGAAGGTAAATTATCGGTCAGTCTTGACTTGGAAGTTGACGGCAAAATGTCCTTAAACGATGCGCATACCGTTGCCAGTCAACTCGAAAACGCCATACAGGAAGAGCTTGGTCGAGAAACAGAAGTGGAGACCCATATTGAGCCGCTGGTCATATCGAGCATGATCGGTCGTGACGTTGACGAGGAACATCGTCAAAAAATCGCGAACTCTCTCATCAAACATGCCCTTTCAAGCGAAACAATTACCGATATTCACAATGTCAGGGTCCGGGTAACAGATCACGGCTTAATTGTTAATTATCATTGCCGGGTGGCCCCCCATCTTGATGTAACGTTTGTCCACGAAGCCGTTGATCAATTGGAACATAGGGTACGAAAAGATAATGGCGATATTCTAAGGATCGTTAGCCATACTGAGCCGGTACGATAAACATCATACAAATTTTGCTTAATTAATAATAAGTTAATTTAAACAGCAGATCATAGATTCTATCTTATTGAAGAAGGCCCCTCGATGCGTACCGATACCCCCCAAGTCATTCGTCTGTCGGAATATCAAAAGCCAAATTGGCTCATCGATGATGTCCATCTAGATGTAACGCTTGATGACGGGCGCACACGTGTCATAGCCACTATTTCCCTTAGATTGGCCAAAAGCAAGACGGATATTCCATTAATACTTGATGGCGATGAATTGGTGCTCGAAAGCATCGCGATCGATGGTGTCCTGTTGTCGGCGTCTGCCTACACCATCGGGCGAAAATCATTGACTATACGGGAAACACCACTCGTACCGTTTAAACTCACCATCATTACACTACTTGATCCGGCGGCGAATACCCAGCTGATGGGGCTCTATAAATCTTCGGGCATCTATTGTACCCAGTGCGAGGCTGAAGGGTTTCGCCGAATAACGTATTTCCTCGATCGGCCCGATGTAATGGCTACCTACACCACGCGGATCACAGCGCGGAAGGAAGACGCCCCAATTCTTCTTGGCAACGGGAATAAAATTCAAACGGGCGATTTACCGGATGGTTGGCATTATGCCGTTTGGCATGATCCACACCCAAAACCTTCCTACCTTTTCGCATTGGTAGCCGGAAATCTCGGTAACGTTAGCGGTTCATTTAAGACGCGCTCGGGTAGGCATGTTACCCTCGGCATCTATGTTGAAAGCGGTAAAGAAAATAGAGCATCATACGCACTTGATGCTCTCATTCGCTCGATGAAGTGGGACGAAAAAGTTTTTGGCTGCGAATATGATCTCGATATATTTAATATTGTAGCCGTTTCCGATTTCAATATGGGGGCTATGGAAAACAAGGGCCTTAATGTTTTCAATAATAAATATATCTTGGCAAGCCCTGAAACAGCAACGGATGCGGATTACGCGAATATCGAAGCAATCATAGCACACGAATATTTCCACAATTGGACAGGAAATAGAATTACATGCCGCGACTGGTTCCAACTTTGTTTAAAAGAAGGATTGACGGTTTATCGAGATCAAGAGTTCAGCGCCGATGAACGTTCACGTGCCGTAAAGCGTATTGCTGATGTCAAAACACTTCGCTCGCAACAATTTACCGAAGATTCAGGTCCCCTTGCCCATCCGGTAAGGCCTAAAGAATATAGGGAAATAAATAATTTTTATACGCCAACAGTATATGAAAAAGGTGCGGAAATCATCCGTATGCTTAAAATTTTAATCGGCGATAAGAATTTCCGTGCAGGTATATCGCTCTATTTATCAAGATGTGACGGAACTGCTGCAACGATCGAAGAGTTTTTGGCCTGCTTTGCCGAAGTCAGTAATCGCAATTTGGCTCACTTCGCGAAATGGTACGAACAGGCTGGGACCCCGCGCGTATCTATCGTTGAACATTATGATCCCGAAGCAAAGCATTATAGCCTGACATTTAGCCAGGCTACACCGACTACGCCCGGGCAGCCAATAAAAGAGCCTCTCGTGATTCCAATCGCTCTCGGTTTTATCAACCGTGAGGGAGTTGAAGTGCCTCTGAGGGCGTCTCATCCGAATTTTAATAGCGATATTTTTGTTCTTGATAAAAGCAGCAGCGAACTGACGTTTAAGGATGTTTCTGAAAAGCCAATTTTATCAGCATTAAGAGGATTTTCTGCCCCTGTCATATTGGAAGTAGAAACATCCGATGACGACCGCTTAGCGCTTCTTTCTTTTGATAGTGATCCCTTTAATCGATGGCAGGCCGCACAGGGCTATGCCATGAAACTCTTAATCGCGGGCGCCAATCAAATTCGTTCTGGAAATCGACCAGAATTTGATTCTCGCTTTGCTGAGGCGCTTTCGCAAGTTCTAAAAGGTGAAGACTACGCCTTTATCGCGCAATTGCTAACATTGCCGAGCGAAAATGACATAGCACGCGAAATATCGGTCAACATCGATCCGGATTCGATCCGAGACTCGAGGCTCGGTCTAAAGCAATTCATCGGGAAACAAATTGGCCGGCAAATCGACGGGATTTGTAGAAACCTTGTTACGACGGAAAGCTATCGACCCGATGCACAAGGCACAGGGCGGCGTTCATTAAGAAATGTATTGATCGATATCCTTTCGTCCGGAGATCCGGACGTAGGACTTAAATTGGCGTTAGAGCAATATCGGAACGCCGACAACATGACGGATCGATTTGGCGCCCTCTCTACCATTGCTCAACACCCTAGGGATGAACGTGAAGAGACGCTTAGCCATTTTGCAAAAATCTTTGGAAACGATCCCCTTGTCCTCGATAAATGGTTCTCATTGCAGGCGATGATTCCGGAAGATGACACGTTAGAGCGTGTGCTTCGACTAATGGAACATCCCGGTTTTTCAATGAGAAATCCAAATCGATTACGCTCATTGGTTGGGACTTTTGCAGCTGCCAATCTGTCTCAATTCAATCGAAAAGATGGTGCCGGCTATGAGTTTGTCGCAAAGATCGTGATTGAGACAGATCGTTCGAATCCCCAAGTCGCAGCACGTCTATTAGGCGCCTTCAAAACATGGCGCTCCTTAGAACCTGTACGCCGCTCTTTGGCGCATGCCGCCCTTAAAAAAATTGAGCAGCAAGAAAAGCTATCGCCCGACGTTGGAGATATTGTCATGCGCACGCTGGCTGAAAATTAACCTTTTGATTCAAATTGTTAACGCGGCAACCGTGATTGATTAGATTTGAATAAAAAAATTCAAACAATACTTTATTAACCTCTAGACAAATCAGTCGAACGCGATTCTTATCGCACTGATTCGGGGGTTGGCTGACGGCCATTCTCCTTCGGTCTATCAAGTCTAAAAGCCAAAGAGGTTAATGATGGCTCGTGCACGCACGACCAGCACGCGCTCGCGTGCGGCTACGATTCAGGGAATGGCTCGTTCTGTAGCCCACCCAGCCTATTCGAAAATCATGGCTGCAGAACCATGGCTTCGTAAATTGGTGCCTGTACTCGTCATTGCCGTCGTAGCGATCCTAGGTACATCTGCATGGGTAGAAATCCAGACATCGGAAACAGATGCCATCAATGCACTGTCCAATGAAGTTAATTTAGCAACAGCCCTTTCGCGTGACGAGATCATAAGAACTATTGGCGAACATAACTCATTATCGATTGAAAATCCGCAGGCCATATTGATGGCCGCTCTTCCTCCTACCTTGGTTTCTTCAGGCCGTATTATTGCATTAACCGATACAAACGGCATCATGAAAGCCGTCATTCCAAGTGATGCTATCCTTCCGACCAATCTTCCAACCTTTGACCTTTTGAAATTTTCACACGCTCCCTTCGGCGTGGTCTCCACTATCGTGGAAGCTGACTCGGGACGCATGCTCCTGTCGATAACACGCCTATCGGCACCGCTCGGTGAATTGGCGATTTACACACCTGTCGATCAAAATCTAATCGGCTGGCATAAGCGCTCAGGCTCACTCCTGTCGATGTTGGGGGCCGCCCTTCTCACGATAATTGGCTTAGGCATCGCCTATTTTTGGCAAGCCTATCGCGTAAGGCAATCGGACGCGATCGTCGACAAAGTGCGTGAACGACTTGATCTTGCCCTCAACCGCGGAAGATGCGGGCTATGGGATTGGGATATCGCACGTGGAACGATTTATTGGTCGGATTCGATGTATGATATGCTGGGTTTGAAACGGCAGGCTGAATTTCTGTCCTTCGGCGAAGTAAACAGCCGCGTTCATCCTGACGATCGAGATTTATACGCCATTGCAGATCAATTAGCGGCTGAACAAACCAATGCGGTTGATCATGCGTTCAGAATCCTTGATGCCAAACAAGAGTGGGTTTGGGTACGCGCCCGCGCTGAATTGGTATATGATGATGCTACACAATCGGCCCATCTTGTTGGTATCGTCGTTGATATCACGGAACAACGCCGTACAGCCGCTGAGCGCGCTACCGCTGATCTTCGCCTCCACGACGCAATCGAAACCATTGGCGAAGCTTTCGTCCTATGGGATGCCGATAACCGCCTCGTCATGTGCAATTCAAAATTTCAGGATCTTCATTTCCTGCCATCGGAATTAACCCGTCGTGGCACGCCTTATGAAGCCCTTAAGCCGTATCTTGCACATTTCATTCCCAATATGCGCCGCGAACATTTAAACGATGAGGATACGAGCGCGAAGAGTTACGAAATGCTGTTGCCCGAGGGCCGTTGGCTCCAGGTGAATGAGCGTCGGACGAAAGACGGCGGCTATGTATCGGTTGGAACCGATATTACCGCCCTTAAAACCGAAGAGCAGCGTTTCCTCGAATCCGAACGAAAATTGACCGCAACAATTTCTGATCTTCGGCGCTCCCGTGTAACGCTCGAAACACAGGCCGAACAATTATCCCGTCTTGCCGAGCGATATTTAGAACAAAAAGCCGAAGCCGAAACCGCCAACCGCGCGAAATCAGAATTTCTTGCAAAAATGAGCCATGAGCTCCGCACGCCTCTTAATGCCATCCTTGGATTTGCTGAAATCATGGATGCTGAGATTTACGGATCGCTTGGTCATCCAAAATACAAAGATTATAGCCATGATATCTCACGCAGCGGGCAAGCATTGCTGACCATTATCGCCGATATCCTTGATATGGCCGAACTTGAAGCCGGTCGTATTCGAATTAACAAGCATCCTCTTATTTTGAACGATGTCGCACAATCGACAATTGATCAGATGAAAGAATTGGCCGAAGCGAAATCGCAAAAGATCATTGCAAATCTATCGGCCGAAACACCGTTACTCGCCGATCAACGCGCTTTAGAACGCATCATTTCGCATTTGATCTCGAATGCGATCAAATTTACCCCAGAGGGTGGCCGTATCACGGTTACGACCCGTGAGGTATCGGGTGCCGTTAATCTCTATGTCGAAGACAATGGGATCGGTATTCCAAAAGATGCACTTGCTAAATTAGGGCGTCCTTTCGAGTGGGTTGAACTTGATGCACGAAAGCCTACGGAAGGCGCTGGCTTGGGCCTAGCGATTGCGAGATCCTTCACCGAGCTTCATGGTGGAACACTGACAATTCGCTCGACAGAAGGTTCGGGAACGACGGTTCTTGTTAGACTTCCGATCCGGATCGATGCTCCGCTAGAACAGGCCGCGTGAAGCAAGACAAAATCGGCAGGAATTAGGCGACAAGTACCGCTTCAAAGATCGCTCGTATTTTGGCCTGTGTCTGCTTGAGATGACTGTCAAGCAAACGAAAATCCGGCAGTCCAATGATAGCCGCCAACCTTTTGAGAAAGGAACGATCGGCAGTCGCCGGATTAAACTCACCCACCACCATGGCGCGCTGCCATTGCATTAAATCGCGCATCAGGCCATAGCCCTCCAAAAGGCAAACAGCATCCTCATTCGCCACAATGCCTTCTTCGCGTGCAGCTACCAATATGTCAGCCGTGTTGTATTGCCTGAGTGAAACGGCAGAATTGGCGTGCCTAAGCACGAGCGTTTGAGCAATAAATTCAATATCCATCAATCCACCACGGGCGAGCTTTAGATCCCAGGGATTGGCGTCCCCTTTTTCCTGCGCAATCAATTTTCGCATGTCGATCACATCGGTGATCGTTCGTTGCAGGTTTCGCGGCATCGAAATAATATGTTGCAGATCATTGGCGACGATAGCCATAAACTCTTTCTGACCCGCCACCGGTCTTGCGCGAACCAAGGCGAGATGTTCCCATGTTTCAGCATCACCGCCTGTATGATAGTCAAGAAAGCCACAATATTGCGTCGCCGCCGGTCCTTTATTGCCTGAAGGCCTGAGCCTCATATCAACGGCGTATAAGGTACCTTGGCGCGTCGGCACTGTAAGTGCGCTGATCAATCGATTGGTTAGCCGCCCATAATAAACCACCGGGTCAAGAGGTCGGGCACCATCGCTTTCACCGCCGGCCGCATCAAAATCATAGAGCACAATCAAATCAAGATCTGATGTGGCCGTCATTTCTCGCGAGCCTAGCCGTCCCATTCCTAAAACAGCTAGCCTTCCACCCTTTACCTTCCCATGATCGCGCACAAACCGCGCTTCGACTTCGATCAAGGTAATCCGTATGATCGCCTCCGCAATGGCGGAATAGGCTTCGCCAGCCATGGCAGGCGATATGACGCCTGAAAGCATCCTTACCCCAACGAGAAACATTTCATGCTGTCCCGTTTCACGAAGGCGATCAAGAAAGTCTTCAATTAAGTCATGGCTACCAATAGAAGCCGAAATGCGTTCAATTAAAACATCCAACCGAGGTGTTGGCTCAACAAACGCGGGATCAATAATGGCGTCCAAGAGATGGGGACGATGCGAAACAATATCGGCCAATCGTGGGGCCGAACCTAAAATATCGGCGAAGAGGGCAAGAATTGGACGATGCTCGCGTAAGATCGAAAAAAGCTCAACAGCGGCCGGCATACCACCCAGAACCCGATCAAACGTATTAAGCGCACCATCCGGATCGGCACTTTCTCCGAACGACTTTAACATCGAAGGAACAAGTTCCGTTAAAACCTCGCGAGCCCTTGGGCTCGTCACGGCAGTTCTACGTCCAAAATGCCAGCCCCGAATAATTTCTGTTGCTTTTTCCGGCTCCGAAAAGCCCATTCGGCGCAAGGTATCAATTGTATCGGGGTCATCTACCGTACCCGTAAAAACAAGACTGCCTTCACCAACGGCAAGATTGGCACCCTCCTCAAACAATCGGGAATAATGACGCTCAACGCGCTTGGCGTTTGCAGTTAATGTTTTCGAAAAAGCCGCTAATCCAGAAAAGCCACAAAACCGCGCGAAGCGGCTTAGCTCGTCCGCATCTGAAGGCAGTCGTTGTGTTTGTTCATCGGCGATCATCTGCAGACGATGTTCCACTTCCCGCAAAAAGCGGTAAGCTAAAGCAAGGTCGTCACGCGCATCCGCAGAGATCCAGCCATCCGAACAAAGGGCTTGCAACATTTCAAGCGTCCTTTGCCCTCGTAACGCCATGCGACGACCGCCAAAGACCAATTGTTGCGTCTGAACGAAAAACTCAATTTCTCGAATGCCACCTCGACCCAATTTGATATCGTGGCCCGCGACCGCAATCGCGTCATGGCCCCTCACCGCATGGATTTGTCGTTTCATCGCATGAATATCGGCGATAGCCGCAAAATCAAAATATTTTCGCCATATAAAGGGTGCCAGATCGGACAAAAACAATTCGCCTATCACGGTATCACCAGCGACAGGTCGCGCCTTTATCATGGCGGCGCGTTCCCAATTCTGGCCGACACTTTCATAATAGGCAAAGGCCGAATAAACCGATATGGCAATAGGCGTTGATGCAGGGTCGGGTCGCAATCGCAAATCAACGCGAAAAACATAACCATCCGGCGTATGGTAATCGACAATCCTAACAACTGATTTTGCAATCCTTACAAAAAAGGGGGCAGCTTCTGTTCCTGCACCCAGTGGGGCGCGTTCAGGATCGTATAGGATAACGATATCAATATCGGAGGAGTAATTAAGTTCCCGCGCGCCATGCTTGCCTAGTGCGAGAATAACAATGCCGCTTCCGTTTTTATTTCCATCGGATAGATTGATTTTGCCGAGCGATGCTTCGACTTGCAGAGAAAAATCCAAAGCCGCTTTTAGAGCGGCATCTGCAAGGCGGCTAAGAGCTTGCGTAACCTGCTCAAGGGCCCACACGCCACCAAGATCAGCCAGCGCAATCAACAATGCTGCTTCCTGCTTCACCCGCCTTAAGCAGCGCATTAGGCCCACTTCATGATCAACGAATTTACTTGGTGCGTCGTTGCACGTCGCAACTAGATCATCAAAGAGCGCGTCTGGCGGTGTCGTTAAGATTCGAACCAGACGTTGAACATCATTTCGCGCCAATTTCCAGAGATAGGGCGAGTGTGATGCAATCCCCATCAATACATTAAACGCTTTGGGATAAGCCTCAAGTAAGTTCGTCAACTCATCGAAAGCTGCATCACTCGGATCAACTCGTTCCAATAGGCCTGAAAATCGAAGACGGGTCTTTTTTATGTCCGATATCTGCGGTGCCGTTGTAAGGAGGTCAATCAGACGTGGCTCGGTCATGGAATGCTCGGAACAGACATAATGGCCTTCAGGCCTGGCCTATGATCTTCGAGTTTAAGCGTTCCACCATGAAGGCGCGCGACCGCAGCGACGAGTGATAGCCCAAGTCCTGAACCCGCTCGCGTACGCGATGTTTCCAACCGAACAAATCGCTCCAAAACACGCTCCATATCGGCTTCAGGTATACCTGGCCCACGATCAGCAACGGTTAACAGAACTCTCTTTTCTTCTTTTTTTACCGACACGATAACCGAGCGATCCATGTCGGTCATGGTATTCTGAGATGAATATTTGATGGCATTATCAATCAGATTGGCCAAAGCTTGTCCAATGAGTTCACGCGAGGCGTGGATCGGGGCCGTTTCGGCGGCGTCAATTTCGAGATGGATGCCAGCTTCCTCGGCAAAAGGCTCGTAGAGTTCAACGACATCCCGTGCAATCTCGCTGGCATCCTCAATGGTCATTCCCTCGAGGACATTTCCGGCTTCGGCTCTTGCAATCATGAGAAGAGCATTAAAGATCTTAATAAGACCGTCTGCCTCTTCAATCGTATGCTCCAGAGCGTCACGATAAGAGGTCGACGAACCGCCAACCCGTAAGGCTTCTTCGGCGCTGTTTCGCAACCGCGTTAAAGGGGTCTTCAAATCATGTGCAATATTGTCTGAAACTTCACGCAGTCCCGCCATTAATTCGCCGATGCGATCGAGCATGGCATTTAAACTTTGCGCCAAGCGGTCAAGCTCGTCATTCGTTCCGGTTACGGCCAAACGGCCAGAAAGATCGCCGGCCATAATCGTGCGCGTCGTTTCCGTCATATGGTCAACACGGCTTAATACACGGCGTGCTACGAATAAGCCGCCCATTAGGGCCAAAGCCAAAATTAGCAGAATAGACCAACCCGCTGCCCGCAAAATAATTGTATGGAATCGATCCGTTTCATCCAGATCGCGTCCAACAAGCAACCGAAATCCGCCAGGCAATATAACCGTCTCGACGATGGCGCGATGCGGCCTTGGTTCACCTTCTTCGACGACTCGATAATAAAGTTGATACGATCCCGCTTCTAGCAAGCCCTCGCTATCCACACTCGAAATATTTCCGGCAAGGGTTTCACCCGCGGCCGTCGTTACGAGATAAAGGGAAGAGCCAGGCTGATGCGAACGGCGTTCAATCTGGCGAACAAGACGAAGCACACCGCCGGTATTGAACTGGGCCAAGAGGCCCTTAATTTCTTCGTTAACGGTTAGATTAACTTGCTCTTCAAGAAGGTGTCGCGCACTGAAGGCAACATATCCCAAAATCGACCCGGCAAAGATCGTAAATATAACAAGAAAAATCAGCGCTAACTTAAACGCTGTTGTTCGAAAGAGCCTACCGAGCGCTGTCACGGACCGTATATCCGGCACCGCGAACCGTATGGATCAGCGGATTGTCGAACCCTTTATCAATCTTGGCACGCAGCCTTGAAACATGAACGTCAATTACGTTTGTCTGAGGATCGAAATGATAATCCCATACATTTTCTAAAAGCATCGTCCGTGTCACAACTTGGCCCGCATGACGCATCAGATATTCTAAAAGTCTAAATTCACGCGGTTGCAAATCAATCTCGGTTTCAGAGCGGGTAACGCGGCGGCTTAATCGATTAAGCTCAAGATCAGAAACCCGGTAGACAGTATCTTCGGCGGGAATGGATCGGCCGCGACGCGATAGAATTTCAACCCGCGCTAATAATTCCGAGAACGAATAGGGCTTCGCCAAATAATCATCCGCACCGGCGCGTAGCCCCTTTACCCGATCGTCCACTTGTCCGAGCGCTGATAGAATCAAAATGGGTGTATCAATTTTTTGCTCCCGCAAACCATGAATAAGCGACAAGCCATCCATGCGCGGTATCATGCGATCAACAATGATCGCGTCATATTGCCCATCGGAAGCCAGTGCATAACCATCCAGCCCATCGGACGCGATATCGACCACATGGCCCTGCTCGCGGAAGGCCTTGTCCAAATAGGTAGAAGCGGAGGCGTCGTCCTCAACAATCAAAATTTTCATCGTGATAAAATGTCGACTTATTTTACAGTTTTGGTCAAGAGAAAAGGTGGTGGCCCAAGCCACCGCCATCATATCAGGCCTTAGGGAAGGCTAAGGCAACAAACCGCGTCGTTTCTTCATTTTTTACACGAAGGATAATGGCTTTCCGGCCATCCTTGCGGGCTTCATCGATCGCCGAGCGGACTTCAGCAGGCTTAACAACGGGTTTGCCCCCAATCTCTAGGATTACATCGCCCTTTTGCATGCCCTGTTCATAACCAACGCCGGATGGATCAACATCGGTCACGAGAACGCCTGAGCCGTCTTTGGCAGGCGCCAGTGTTAACCCGAAAGCGGGTGATGCTTTCACAACAGCTGCAGGATCAGCCGCTGCAACTTTTTGCTCGGGAATGGCGGCCAATTTTATTGTAGCCGTCAATTCCTTGCCGTTCCGAATATAGGTAATGGTCGCTGTGTCTCCGGGCTTAACTTGCGATATCCGCCGCGAAACTTCCCGCGGGCTGGCCATCATCTCGCCATTGACTTCCGTAATCGTGTCGCCCGGCTTTAGCCCCGCCTCAGCGGCTGGCGTGCCAGGCTGCGCATCAGCCACCAGAGCGCCTTTCGTGCCCTTCAAACCGAGGCTCTCGGCGATGTTGGCCGTTACCGGCTGGATCTGCACGCCAAGATAACCACGTGCCACCGAGCCGCCATCTTTCAGCGACCCGATAACGCTCGAAACCGTCTCAGAAGGAATGGCAAAAGCAATACCGACACTGCCACCCGATGGCGAATAGATGGCCGTATTCACACCCACCACTTCACCGTTGAGGTTGAAGGTTGGGCCGCCGGAATTACCGCGGTTAACGGGCGCATCAATTTGCAAATAATCGTCATAGGGACCGGAGCCGATATCACGTCCGCGTGCCGATACAATGCCTGCCGTAACCGTACCACCAAGACCAAAGGGGTTACCTACAGCAACGACCCAATCGCCAACGCGTGGCGAAGCATTGGCAAACGAAACGGTTGGAAATGGTCCATTCTCAACGGTTTTGAGCAAAGCCAAATCCGTCTTTGGATCGCGGCCTATAATTTTGGCGTCTAGGGTTTTTCCATCGTCCGTTGTCAGCGTTACTTCAATCGCATTTTCGACAACGTGATTATTCGTCACGACGTAACCATCCGGTGTGATGAAAAAGCCGGAACCCTGCGCCATACCATATTGCTTGGGCGCGCCTTTCTTGCCTTGCTTATTCTGATCCCGAAACTGCTTGAAGAATTTTTCAAGCGGATGGCCTGGCGGAAGATCCGGCATTGAAAATTCCTGCCCGTCCTCCTCATTCATCGCGGTCGCTTCAAGCTTAACTTTAACCGATACAACGGCAGGGCGGACTTTCGCGACAATATCGGCAAAAGACGGCATCACCTGCGTGATGACTGGTGAAGGATTTTGTGCCAATGCTTTAACGGCACCAAAATCCGCCATCATCGTCATGCTGAGGCCGATAAGGCTCAAGGCTGCGATGCTTGATAAAAGCTTTGTACGGTATTTTGGCCCACTGGGCGACAAAACGGTTGAAAATGTCATATCATCTCTCCATTCCGGTCTTCATTTGGACTATTCAGCCCAATATATGAATTTGGTCTAAAGAAGATCAGGTTACCGCAGTTTCAAGGCCGCATGACATTTTGGTAACCTCAACCGACGGATGGGTCTTTCGCCTTAAGCAACTCATTCAGCCGCGCCTGTTCTGCGCGATCTAATGCTTCTACTTTGGATAGGGTTGCGCGACGGGATGTCCGAAGCAGCATCCCACCGCCCACGATGAGCAAGGCAAAGGGGCTTAACCACAACGCCAAAGTGTCAAACGAAAAACGGGGCTTTAAAAGAATGAACTCGCCATAGCGATCCACGAGAAAGGCCCGGACGGCGTCATCGCTATCCCCCGCCACAAGCTTTTGCCGGACGAGTACCCGCAGATCACGTGCCAAGGGTGCATGCGAGTCATCAATCGATTGGTTTTGACACACAAGGCAGCGCAACTCGGAGGAAAGTGTCCTCGCGCGTTCTTCAAGCCTTGGGTCTTTTAAAATTTCATCTGGCTCGACCGCTAATAAGGGCGTTGCCGCAACAAGCATCATGATAACGAGCCCCAAAAGCCTTTTCACGCTTTGGCCTCCGCTTTGACAGCCGAGGGTCGTTTGGCTTTAGCAGAAAGCGCAATCCTCACGCGGCGATCCGCAAGCGACATCGCACCGCCCAACGCCATGATGAGCGCGCCGCCCCAAATCAAGGTAACCAAAGGCTTCCAGTAAAACCGAATACTGACACGGCCATCGGGAAGGATTTCATTCACGCTCGCATAAAGCTGGCCCAGACCATAGGTCACAATTCCAGCTTCTGTCGTCGGCATTTCGCGACCCGTATGAACGCGCTTTGATGTTTCGATCAGGCCACGGGCATCAGCGCCCTCCATCACCGAAAATTGGGCAACGTCTTCACGAAATCCCTCACCCTTTCGCTTAAACGCCTGCTCTAACGATACGGTGTATGGGCCAACGGATAGGGGTTGATGTTTGCCAACAACCGCCAATGATTCAACGCCCCACGCGGTTGCGGAAATGCCGATCACCGTGATTCCCATCCCTGCATGTGCCAGAGCGGTTCCCCATGCCGAACGGGGTAATCCTAAGGCACGTTCAAAAACAGCGCTCACCGACAATCCACGGCGGTAACAGCGGGTGATCATATCCGTGGCCGATCCTGCGATCAGCCAAACGCCAAGACCCAAGCCTAAAGGTGCGGCAACGGGACCACCCCGTGTTATTGCAAAGGTCGCCATCATGGCCAGAAGCGCTATCCCGAACGCCGCTAACAGGCGTTGGCTAACACCCATTAAATCGCCGCGCTTCCAAGCCAAAGATTGGCCGAAGGGAACAAGCATCAAAAGGCACACAAACAGCGGAACCGTGGTCAAATTGAAATAGGGCGCACCGACGGAAATCTTACTGCCATTGAGAGTCTCAAGCACAAGCGGATACAATGTTCCAACCAGCACCGCGACGGCTGATGTCGCAAGGAATAGATTGTTGACAACCAAAGCGCCTTCGCGCGAAACGGGCGCAAACAATCCGCCCTGCTTCAAGCTCGGGGCACGCCATGCAAAGAGCGAAAGGCCACCGCCAATAAATAGTGTGAGTATGCCTAAGATAAACACACCGCGTGCAGGGTCGCTCGCAAAGGAATGGACAGAGGTAATCACGCCCGAGCGCACCAGGAACGTGCCCAAAAGCGAAAGTGAAAATGTCAGAATAGAAAGAAGGATTGTCCACACCTTCAACGCATCGCGCTTTTCCATCACGACCGTCGAATGAAGCAGCGCCGTGCCCATCAGCCATGGCATCAGCGAGGCATTTTCAACAGGGTCCCAGAACCACCAGCCGCCCCAGCCCAATTCATAATAGGCCCAGTAAGAGCCCATGGCGATGCCAAGCGTTAAAAAGATCCAAGCCAATAACGTCCAAGGCCTAACAAAGCGCGCCCAAACCGCGTCAATGCGTCCGTGCACCAAGGCACCAACGGCAAATGAAAACGCAACGGAGAAGCCGACATAGCCCAAGTAAAGCATCGGCGGGTGGATCGCGAGACCCGGATCCTCCAAAATAGGGTTAAGCCCCTGCCCTTCTAACGGCACATCAGCCAAGCGGGCGAACGGATTGGAGGTGAGCAGGATAAACAGCAAAAACGCGCCTGCAATCGCACCTTGTACCGATAGCACGCTCGCCAGCAGCCGCTCGGGCATTCCACCGCCACGCAAGGCAACGAGAGCCGCAAACAGCACAAGGATCATCACCCATAACAGCATGGAGCCTTCGTGGTTGCTCCATACGCCGGAAATTTTATACATCAACGGCTTGGTTGAATGCGAATTCATCGCAACATTCGCAACCGAAAAATCCGAACCAATATAGGCAAACGTTAAAGCGAGATAGGCGATAAGAACGAGTGCAAAGGTAACGAAGGCGGAATACCGCGCCATTCCGGCGAGGCCAGGGTCTCGCGCAATGGCTCCCCACATCGGTATCACGGTTTGGATCAGCGCCGTCGCAAACGCCATGATGAGGGCAAAATGACCCAGCTCAACCATCATTGGGTTTTACCTCCCTGCCACACGCCCTTTTTCTTCAACGCATCGGCGACATCTTTAGGCATATAATTTTCATCATGCTTGGCAAGCACGGTATCGGCAACAACATCGCTATTACCTTGATAAACACCTTCGGCCACAACGCCTTGTCCTTCGCGGAACAGATCCGGCAACAAGCCTTTGTAATGCACGGTCAACGATGTTTCCGTATCGGTTACGCGGAACGTCACATTCATTGAGGCGTCACGCACGACACTGCCATTCTCAACCAAGCCACCAATTCGCACGCGGCTGCCGGCGGCAATATTTTGTTTTGTGATGTCGCTGGGCGTGTAGAAAAAAACAATCTTATCGCTGAGCGCAAACAGAATAAGACCCGCAGCAATGGCTAACACCGCACCTGCCGATGCGATCAACACTAGTCGCTTTTGCTTCCGTGTCATCGCCATCAGTTTGCGATCCCTAATTCTTTCGCCGCAGCCGAAAGCTTGGCTAGAGCGTCGCTATCATTCGCTTTGGCTAGTTTGGCACGCGAAAAAACATCACTCGCTTTTGGGCCGTCACCCAGCACCTGATAGGCCCGCATTAATTTAAGCCATCCTTCAAGGTCGGAACCGTCGGTTGAAAGCCTCGCATCAAGGCGCTCGACCATTTGGCGGATCATCGCCGATTGGCCCGCATTCGGATCAAAAACAGGCTTGGCTTGTTCTCCCGAGAGCGCCGCAATCCGCGTTGCCACCAATTGGCCAGGCTCAGAGTCGGGTGGCAATGTTTCAAGCAAAGCGCGATACAGCGTCAACGCCTTTGCCTTATCGCCGTCCTGTTCAGCCGCCATGGCGCGGTAATATTGCGCGCGCTCATTTTTCGGGTCATTGGCATAGGCTTTCTCGAAATCGGATAGCGCATCAGCTGTCACAACGCCGTCCGCAGCCGCCATTTTGGCTTCACCTAAACCAGAACGCAGATCGGCTGTTTCGCCGATCAAATGAAGCGCGTTTCCAAAGGCTTTAATCGCATCGTCATAGCGGCCGAGTGAAAGATAGACCGGGGCAATCGTTCCCCAACCAAGCCCATCGTCGGGATGTTCGGATAGACGCGCCTCAACCTTTGCCACCATTATCGTAAGGTCCGCATTTTCATCCGCGGGCACCACGCGTTGGGCAAAGGGTTGATCCGGCATCGTGGGCGAACCAAGCTTGGCATAAAGCGAGAGCGCCAATACAGGAACGCCAATTAACGCAACAAGCGAGGCTATTTTTCGCCGTAACGCCATCGAAGCACGGTCGGCTTGAGCCTCGCTGATTTTGGCAGCTGCCAATAAGCGGCGCGCCGCTTCCGTTTTAGCGTCCTCGGCCGATTGGGCATCAAGCAGCCCTCTGGCCTGATCCCGTTCAATTTCTTGTAATTGCCCGCGATAAAAATCGCCGTCATCCACGCTGCGGGAATCGTCAACGGTTTGGGCAAGCGGCCAAAGCAGCCCCAAAATTACAAAACCCGTTAGCGAAGCGATCAGGAGCCAAATCATTCTGTCATGCTATTAAAGGGCGCACGCCACCGCGTCACGCGAAAAGGTGAAGCAAGAATGGCGCAAAACGGTCATCCGCCCTGCGCCATTCAAAAATCTGTCAAAATGAGAAAATCAAGTCCGCTTAATTGACGATATCCCACGTGCCATCGCCAGCCTTGCACGCGGTGCCTGTGCCCGTCTCCGGACGGCCATTGATGTAGATCTTGTGGGTATAGGTCCGGCAGGTCCGGCTGTTTTCGGCATAGACGGGGCCCGGCTCGACAAAGCCATAAGATCCGCTCGGCGCGTTCCATTTGGTGGCCTTACCGCTGTTCAAAGCGAGAGATTGCGCACCATAGGCTTGGCGCTTGGCTTCCTCATCAAGGCCGCGACCGATCGAATTGCCGACCATACCGCCGATCATCGTACCTGCGATGATAGCCGCCGTATTGCCCGAGCCTTTGCCCACTTGGGAACCGATCAACCCACCGGCAAGGGCGCCAAGAATCGTACCACCGGACTCATTGGGTCCGGTTGTCTGAGAACATCCAGCAGCAGCGAATGAAAGACCGGCTGCGACGATTAGCCCAGTCAAAGATTTAAATGTCATGGTCAATTTAGCTCCGAATGAGGTTTCTTGTGTAGCAAGCCCGGCCACTTTATTTGGTTTCAAAAATTTCAATTCGAATACTAAGGAGCGAATCGGACTTTTTTCAGGCCAAATCTAACCAAAAAACTACACCGTCGGCAAACGAAGCAGCGCTCTTAATCCACCATTTTCTGTGCTATCCAGCGTCAATTCGCCGCCGTAAAGCTTGGCAAGGTCGGCGACAATCGACAGACCCAACCCCGTTCCGGGAACGGTTTCATCAAGCCGCTCGCCGCGCTTGATGACTTCGGAACGCTTTTCGGGCGGCAGGCCGGGGCCGTCATCCGATACGTCAAACACCACAAACGGATGGGCATTGGCGTCTGTAAAGGCCGACGCCTTTATGACAACCTGTCGACGCGCCCATTTGCAGGCATTATCAACCAAATTGCCCAGCATCTCCTCAAGATCCTGCTTTTCGCCCCGAAATTT
>CANGLU010000028.1 GCA_947455025.1 Hyphomicrobiales bacterium | reverse complement strand
CCTGCCGAGCAATCTCAGCAAATGATAAACTTGCGGCCAACCCACGGCTGATGGCTTCTCGATCCTCAAAGCTGAGGCGACTATACTGCTTCTGTGTCATGCGGAGCCCATATTAGCCCCGTTGCGCTAGATTCCTGAAACCGCCATATATTTTTTGTAAAATTAAACGCTCAGTCGTTGACAAGCTTTTTGCAGATACGCTTAATCGCCCCGTAATAGTGGGGTGAGTGGTAATGCGTAAAATTCATGATTTCCTTGATCGGATGTTCACGGACCATACTTTTGTTTGGCATCGACATTTCCAAACCTTTATCGCTCTCGTTATCTTTGTTTCGTGTTTAGGCATTGCTCTTGAAACATTGTCCGACTTTGTTGAGCATCATGAACATGCGGTAGCTATTTTCGAAAACTTCACATTGGGAATTTTCGTCCTCGAATATATTGGCAATTTTTATTTTGCTAAGAACAGATTGAAATTTGTATTTAGTTTCTGGGGCTTGGTCGATCTTCTTTCCATCTTGCCTTCACTGCTTCTTTTCCTGAACACCTCTGCACTGCGCGGAACACGAATTTTACGCGTGATGCGCGTTCTCCGTGTCATGCGCGTTTTAAAGCTGGCTCGCCAAGCGATGGAGATGATGGGTTCGCAAATGGCGAAAAAGCGGAACCCTTTGATCTTGAACTTGAATATTTACCTCATCACGCTTTTTGCGGTGACGATGATTTCATCAAGTTTGATGTATTACACGGAAGGCGTTTTGTACGCGCCTTCTACGATTTCTGAAGGTCAGGCGGCATTGGATGAAATTGCGGTACAAACGGGCCAACAGGCTGAGGTGTTTGTGCCGAAAGATCCTATTACGGGCGTTGAAATTCCGGAAGATAAGCGGTTTTTCCAATCTATTCCAACTGCTGTTTGGTGGTGTTTGGTTACGCTAACGACCACGGGATATGGAGATTTATATCCGGTAACCTTGTTTGGCCGTGTCATTGCTGTTTTTACCATGTTTTCTGGATTGATATTGTTCTCGATTTTGATGAACATCGTCGGAAAGACCATTATGGTGTTGTTGTTTGGCGAAACACTTGATGGCCATGACAAGCCGGAGGCTACGACGACAGCTTCGGGAGTGGCGGTGGTAGATAGTTCCGTTAATCCCGTGATTGCGGCATTGGCGCTGCTACAACGCGAGCAGATTATCACGACGGAAGAGGCGATGATGATCGCGGCCAAGCCACGCGATGATCTCAGCAAAGCCCTATCTTCGTTTGCCCGTTAAAGATTGATATCTATTCTAACTGGAACGTGATCGGACGGCTTCTCCCATCCGCGAACATGCTTATCAATCGAAGTGCCAGCCAGCCTATCGGCGCACAAAGGCGATAACAGCAGGTGGTCAATCCGGATGCCATTGTTCTTTTGCCAGGCTCCGGCCTGGTAATCCCAGAATGTATAGATTTGCTTATTTGCGTTTGTAGCCCTGATCGCATCGGTTAGTCCGAGGTTCATTAACTCCCGCCATTTTGCGCGAGATTCAGGCTGAAACAGCGCGTCATTGACCCATTGTGCAGGATTTTCGGCATCTTCTGGCATTGGAATGATGTTGTAATCGCCGGCAAATATGAAGTCTTCTTCGTTCGCTAGATGCTCACGTGCTCGCCGAATTAATCGATCTAGAAAGCCTAATTTGTAAGGAAATTTGTCTGTACCCAGCGGATTTCCATTTGGGGCGTAAATGGAAGCGACTCGCAATGCGCCCTTACCGGTTGAAATGCCAATCTCTATAAACCGTGCTTGTTCATCACTCTCATCGCCGGGCAGGCCGCGGACCACGTCATCGATCCGATATTTAGAAAGAATCGCCACACCATTGAAGGTTTTTTGTCCAAGAAGCTCGATATTATAGCCCAAGGCTTCGACCTCCAGGCGCGGAAACGTCTCTTCGGTGCATTTTAATTCCTGAAGACAGCAAATATCGGGCGCTGTTTCTTTGATCCAAGCTACCAAATGGTCAACCCTTTGGCGTATCGAATTGACGTTCCAGGTCGCTATGCGCATGGGATTAGCTTTCAAAAGATCCGTGAATCGTCTGGAAATGTAGGCGCTTAACAGCCTTCGCGCCAGCCTGCTTAAATGAATAACAAGCGTTTAGATATGAGGAATAAGCTTGACTTATCGTCTGCGCTTGTGTCTCACGAGCGCCAAATAGGCCTTTGATATAGGGAAACTTGAATATGACCATAGCTTTGACATTTCCGGGGCAGGGCAGCCAAAGTGTTGGGATGGGTAAGGCTTTTTTCGGTCAGTTTAAGGTCGCAAAAGATGTTTTTTCCGAAATTGACGAGGCCTTAGGCCAAAACCTTTCAACGCTTATGTTCGAAGGACCGGAAGATGAGCTTACGCTTACCGCAAACGCTCAGCCAGCGCTGATGGCTGTTAGTTTGGCGGCCTTGCGGGTTTTGGAGCAAGAAGCGGGGCTAGATTTAAAGAAGCACGTTGCTTTTGTTGCTGGACACTCGCTCGGTGAATATTCGGCGCTTGCCGCAGTAGGCAGTCTAATGCTGGCGGACACGGCAAGATTGTTGCGCATTCGGGGTAATGCGATGCAAGCCGCTGTGGCTCCGGGTGTTGGCGCAATGGCAGCCCTTTTGGGATTGGATTTCGAAATTGCAGCCCGTGTGGCGGCTGAGGCCGCCCAAGGAGAAGTTTGCCAGGCGGCCAACGACAATGGCGGCGGACAGGTGGTTGTTTCAGGCTCAAAGGCCGCGGTCGAACGGGCGATGGAGCTTGCGAAGGCTCAAGGGGCGCGGCGAGCCGTTATGCTTGCGGTTTCTGCTCCTTTTCATTGTTCTTTGATGCAACCTGCGGCCGACGCCATGGCGGAGGCTTTAGCGAAGGTTTCAATCTCCGCGCCTATCGTTCCCGTCGTAGGCAATGTTTCGGCAAAGGCAGGCTCAGATCCTGCAGCCCTGCGGGAGGCATTGGTTGCTCAGGTTACCGGCACTGTGCGGTGGCACGAAAGTGTTGAATGGATGGCGGGTCAAGGCGTCAACCGATTTATCGAAGTCGGATCAGGTAAGGTGCTTACCGGACTTGTTAAGCGGATCGCGGCGGAAGCCGAAGGATTTTCGGTGTCTAATCCTGATGATGTTGTTTCGTTTCGTACTCAAGTTGTTCTGTAATATAGGAGATTCCAATGTTTGATTTGACGGGTCAGTCGGCCCTTGTAACGGGCGCGACGGGTGGCATTGGTGGCGCGATAGCGCGAGCGTTCCACGCGCGCGGGGCGACGGTAACGCTTTCGGGAACCCGCAAGGAAGCATTGGAAACATTGGCAAATGAGCTGGGTGATCGAGCATTTGTGGTGCCAGCCAATCTCTCCGATGCGGAATCCGTTGAGGCGCTCGTTCCGGCCGCTGAAGCGGCTATGGGCGGTTTTGATATCCTCGTGAACAATGCAGGCATTACGCGGGATAATCTCTTTGTCCGTATGAAGGATGAGGAATGGCAGGATGTTATGCGTGTTAATCTTGAAGCGACCTTTCGCCTTTCGCGAGCGGCCGCCAAATCGATGATGAAGCGCCGTTATGGTCGTATTATTTCGATTACCTCGATTATTGGCACAACAGGTAATCCGGGACAGGCTAATTATTCGGCAGCGAAAGCGGCAATCGTCGGGATGTCGAAATCATTGGCATTCGAGGTGGCAACCCGAAATATTACGGTCAATTGCCTCGCCCCGGGCTTCATTGAGACCCCTATGACGGATGTGTTGAATGAAAAACAACGTGAGTCGACCCTGCAGAGAGTGCCAATGGGACGACTTGGAACGGCGGATGAGATTGCCGCATCAGCTGTATTTTTAGGTAGCCGTGAGGCAGGCTATATTACGGGACAAACATTGCACGTAAACGGTGGAATGGCAATGATTTAAATACTTTATAGTATTTTTTGAAAGTTTTAAATAATGTAGCTGAGCACTCGCAAAGCTATTATTTCTGTGCTAACGAGTGTTAAAGTTTGGCGATCGGGGCTTGACGTAGCGGCCGCGGCATCGTTTGAACCGGTATCGATTTAGGGTCCTCTTTGGTTTGGCTTCGAACTGATTGAGCATACCCCGGTAAAGAGATTTAATTTAGGAACGCGCGGTTACGCCAATAGGTTTGTGCCCGCCAGATAGAAGACAGTGAGGACATGTTATGAGCGACATCGCAGCCCGCGTTAAGAAGATCGTTATCGAGCACCTCGGCGTAGAAGCTGATAAAGTGGTTGATACAGCGAACTTCATCGATGATCTTGGCGCCGACAGCCTCGATACGGTTGAGCTCGTTATGGCATTCGAGGAGGAATTCAATGTAGAAATTCCCGATGATGCGGCCGAAACGATCCGCACCGTTGGTGATGCCGTTTCTTTCATCACGAAAAAATCGGCTTAATTTCATTAAGCAACCTTCCTTTTCCTTATAGGATATCGGGGTCACTCCATGCGGCGTGTCGTCGTTACAGGTATGGGCATGGTTTCCCCATTGGGAAACGGAGTTGAGACGTCATGGTCTCGGCTGAAGGCTGGCCAAAGCGGGGCAGTTAAGGTGTCCCGCTTTGATGTCTCGGATTTGGCTTCGCAAATTGCTTGCGAAGTGCCGAGGGGTGATGGATCCAATGGCACGTTCAATCCTGATGACTGGATGGATAAGAAGGACCAGCGGAAGGCCGACGAATTCATTATATTTGGTCTAGCCGCTGCGACACAGGCCCTCGAAGACTCAGGTTGGGTACCAACGACTGAGGACGAACGCTACCGGACGGGTGTCATGGTCGGTTCGGGCATTGGTGGCATCGGAACAATTTATGAAACATCGGTAACGCTTTACGAAAAAGGCCCACGCCGCGTTTCGCCCTTTTTTATTCCCAGTGCAATTATCAATCTGGCTTCGGGGTGGATATCGATCCGCCACGGTTTAAAGGGCCCAAATCATTCTGTTGTGACGGCATGTTCGACGGGCGCTCATGCAATTGGCGATGCGTCGAGGCTCATCATGCTGGGTGATGCCGATGTGATGGTGGCGGGCGGTACGGAATCGCCGGTTAATCGCTTGTCCTTGGCGGGTTTTGCAGCCTGTCGCGCATTATCCTCCGGGTTTAATGAGGATCCGCTGCGGGCCTCTCGCCCATATGACAAAGACCGTGATGGCTTTGTTATGGGAGAGGGAGCAGGTGTCGTTGTTCTCGAGGAACTCGAGCACGCGAAGGCTCGCGGAGCAAAGATTTATGCCGAAGTTATCGGATATGGCATGTCTGGCGATGCGTACCATATTACCTCACCGGCTGAGGACGGCGATGGCGCTTATCGGTGCATGATGGCGGCGCTCAAACGAGCGGGGCTCCAATCGCATGATCTGGACTATATCAACGCGCATGGAACGTCGACGCCTTTAGGCGACGAAATCGAGTTGAGAGCGGTTGAGCGGATGTTGGGGAACGACACGGCTCATGTGTCGATGTCGTCGACGAAGTCTGCGACCGGGCATCTTTTGGGTGCCGCAGGGGCGATTGAGGCGATTTTCTCGATTCTCTCCATTCGAGACCAAATTGTTCCGGCAACCTTGAATTTAGATAATCCGTCCGTTGAGACGTCGATTGATTTGGTCCCACATTTACCTCGTGCGCGAAAGGTTGATGTGGCATTGTCGAATTCGTTTGGATTCGGTGGAACCAATGCTTCTCTCGTTTTCCGAAAATTCGAGCATTAGTGACATCGACGCGCGTAAAGTGAGCGCGCCAAGTCCTATTCGCCTATCGTTGGAAAGTTTCGCTTGATGTCGGAAGAAAACGGTAGCGCCCCCATAAACGACGTGCCTGTTGAGAGGCCAAAAGCACGCGGCTTTATGCGTCGTAGCGTATTGAAGAGCCCGGCTGCAGCTATTCACCCGGAATCCGTACCGCTTCCGCCGGAACCGGAAAAGAAAGAGCGGCCGGAACGCCCCATTACAAATTTTGTGAGCGGCTTGCTGTCGTTTTTGGTTATTGCCCTGTTTATTGTGGTTGCTACTTTTATTTTTGCGCAGCGTCAGATTTCGGCGCCCGGTACGCTAACCGCTGATCGGGTCGTCATTGTTCGTGGAAGTATGGCAGACGTTGTTGACCAGCTTGAACGAGAAGGCGTGACGGACAAGGGCTTTTTGTTAACACTTTACTGGCAGCTGACGGGAAAAAGTTCGCAAATTAAAGGCGGCGAATACTTATTCCGCAAAGAAGCGAGCCTAGAACAAATTACCGATACGCTGATCGAAGGTAAATCCATTCTCCATTCAGTGACCATCCCGGAAGGTCGCACCTCCGATGAGATTGTCGATATTTTACGAAATTCGAGCGAATTGTCGGGTGATATCAAAGATGTCCCAAAAGAAGGGACACTTTTGCCGGAAACTTATAAATTTGCCCGTGGCATGACGCGCCTTCAGATGCTTGATCATATGGCGCAGGATCAAGCGAAGCTTGTTCGCGAAATTTGGGCGAAACGCAGTACGGATTTGCCGTTATCAAGTCCGCTGGATTTAGTGACGCTTGCGTCGGTTGTGGAGAAAGAAACGGGCAAAGCGGACGAAAGACCCCGTGTTGCAGCCGTTTTTCTCAATCGGCTGCGTGCTAAGATGCCGTTACAATCTGATCCTACGGTGATTTACGGCCTTGTCGGTGGAAAAGGCTCGTTAGGGCACGGGCTTACGAAAGCCGAATTGCAGCAAGCAACGCCCTATAATACGTATTTAATTCCAGGTTTACCGGCTGGTCCGATTACCAATCCTGGCCGAGCGGCGCTTGAAGCGGTCGCTAATCCTTCACAAACAAAAGAACTATACTTTGTTGCGGATGGTACCGGTGGGCACGTATTTGCCGAGACCTTGGAACAACATCAAAAGAACGTCTTGAAATGGCGTCAAATTGAATCGGATAAGCCGGCTGATACAGGGCAGGGAACGGCAATTGCGGCGCCTAAAGTTGCCGCGCCTGTTGAGCCTTCGGATGCCCCAAAAGTGCCGGTATCGCCTCAGACCGCTGCGCCTAAGGCAAAGGCCGCTAAGCCGGCAGCTAAAAAGAAGCCTGGGGCCGATGGTGCGGTAGACCAACCCAATATTGCCGATTAAAACTGGTCTCAATCAACGTGAATAAATAATCAGAGCAGCGTATAGCGCTTTGTATTTTAACGCTATGAAGGATTAACGACCTAATGATTGCCCATCTTGCGAATGAAACCGTTAGTCGGCGAGGACTTATGTTTGTTTTATCGTCTCCGTCGGGAGCTGGTAAGACGACGTTGACCCGATTACTTCGTGAACAAGAACCAAGTCTTTCTTTGTCCGTTTCGGTTACAACGCGCGAGCGTCGGGCGAGCGAAGTTGAAGGTATTCATTACTATTTCATCTCCGAGAATGAGTTTTCGTCGATGAAGGCACGGGGTGATCTTCTTGAATCGGCAGAAGTTCACGGCAATCATTATGGTTCACCGCGTCGAGAGGTAGAAAAGGCCCTTGAATCCGGCAAGGATATTCTTTTCGATATTGATTATCAGGGCACCCGACAGCTGGTTGCCAATGCTCCGGACGATGTTGTCAGTATATTTATACTTCCACCTTCAATGGCAGAACTTCGTTCAAGGTTAGAAAGGCGCGCTGAAGACAGCCAAGAGGTCATCGAAAAGCGCCTTTTGAATGCCAAGAAGGAAATCCTTCGCTGGACCGAATACAGCTATGTATTGGTCAATGATGATTTAGACCGAACATTTTCCCGTTTGCGCATTATTCTTGCCGCAGAAAGACTTCGTCGCGAGCGACAGACAGGACTTAACCAATTTGTTGGTCAATTAATTGCGGAAGTCGATTGATTACTGTTGATCGAGTTGGTTAGCCAGCGCGACAAATTTGTCGACAGGGACTGTTTCCGCCCGAGCAGTGGGATCAATTCCTACGTTATTACAAAGCGTTATCGGATCGATACCCAATCCTTTTAGGCTTTGTCGCAGCATTTTTCTTCTTTGCCCGAAAGCGTGTTGGGTTACCTTAGACAGTGAATGAACATTACACGGTAATGGATTGATTTTAGGTGTTAATTTTACGACCGACGATATGATTTTGGGTGGCGGGTTGAAGGCTTGTGGCGGGACGTCGAAGAGTATTTTAGCGTCCGTGCGCCAGCCACACAAAACGCCTAAGCGCCCGTAATCATGGGGATTTTCCGGCGTTGCGACGATCCGTTCAGCGACTTCGCGTTGAAACATGAGGGTAAAGGACTCAAATGGCGGTGGCCAATCGGAGCCTCCGATCCAGTGCGTCAGCAGCAAAGTTCCGACATTATAGGGTAGATTTGCGATAATACAGCACGGGCTTTCGATCGATAAAGCGCCCCAATCGATTAATAAAGCGTCGGTTGAGATTATTGAAAGGCGATTGGGATAGTGGTCGCTGATTTCATGGAGCGCTGGCAGGCATCGCTCGTCTTTTTCAATGCCGATCACGCGCTTGGCACCCGCCGCCAGAATAGCCCGCGTCAGCCCGCCCGGACCCGGACCAATTTCGACGACCGTCATGTTGGTAAGGTCGCCGGCCGACCGAGCGATTTTTGATGTGAGATTGAGATCGAATAAAAAATTTTGGCCGAGCGATTTCTTCGCCGCTAGGCCGTATTTTTCGACGATGTCTCTTAAGGGAGGAAGGTTATCAATCGACACGGTGAGCCATTAATAGCCGGTGCCGGTTGACGATTTGGTTTCCATCGTTCCGAGTGTTCTCAACGCCAAGCGGAAGAAGATCGTCTGGCCAGAATCGGTTGTACCCGTTGCGAGTGGATCCTTACCGATGAACTGAACCGAGAAGTCCGTGCATTCATCGTGATAGGTGGCGGCCGTTGAATAGGAAGCGAGATAATCATGAGGTGCTGTCGAGTCGGTCAAATAGCGGCTGAGCGAATAGAGCGCACCACCCGATAGGCTCCAATGGCTGTCAAACGCATAACTTGCACTCGCACCCACACCTTCGCGGCGGGTCAGAATTCCGGCATTTGGCTGCGCATCATAATTGGCATAAATGAGGCTTGTTCCTACCCGACCGAATTGAGCATTCGTCTCCGCTTCAAAGCGACGGCTCTCCATTCCTTGCGGATCAAACCGACCGCGTAATGTAAAATTGAGATCTTTTGTCGGGATGAATTGAAGCCGCGAGACATAATCGGAACCCGTCTTGTCGAGGCCCGAATCCGCACCCGCTAAGGCCAAATCCCGCTGGGCAAACGAATTGATACCGTTGAGCTGATAAGATTGTCCGACGAGAAAATTCGTTCGTGCACCATTGTTCATGTTCACGGTAAATTGGCCGCCAAGATTCGCCCGTGTACCGCCTTCAATTCGGTCGTAACCGGAAAATTTATCGACGGCGAAAAGATTGGTATCGTCGAACACAAGGCTTTGTGAATCTTCATTGGGTAATTGCGCAATATTGGTTTCATTGGGGCGGGCAATGACCTGCACAATCGGCTCGAAGACGCTGTTGCCAAATTTACTCGCTGCGATGAAAGGATAGCGATACGTCATGCCAACCGTTTGCATGCTGCGTGCTAGTCCGGTGTTGGTTGCGTCAATCAAGTTGGATTGACTTGAATTCACATCGCCATTGTTAAAGAGCGTTGTGTAGGCCGTGTCGCCTCTGAAGGAAGCAAAGGGCGTCCATGATTGTCCGACCGGATCGATGAAGCTCCGGCGCCAAGCAATCTCCGCCGTGTAGCGGCTATAATTCCCACCAACACCGCGCATATAACAATTGGCCGACGTATAGGGTGAAACGCAGCTGCTGTTAAGGGAGCCGATGTCGGCCTCAAGACGCGACACATCGGTTAGATTGGTGGTGAGCGCGAGTTCTCCGGCAATCGGGCCGTTGAGATGGAAACGGCGATCATAATCGACGACCGGCAAAATCAAGGGTTGATGGAGCTGATTGTCTTCGGTCAAGACAGATTGAAAATAATACCCTCGACCATCGAAGAAACTGTGATCGCCATTGCCTTGTAGAAACGCGGTTGACGTTGACTCGCGCTTGATGGTTCCCAAAGAGGTAACGGAGGGTGAATCGATTTTATAGTTCTGATAAAACCATTTGTCGGAACTGTAAGCGAGGTCCCATCCCCAGTTCCACTGGCTGTTGATGTTAAGCCTTCCTACCGTTTCGGCATAGCCGCGCACGGGGATATCGCCCGCGCCATTTGGCCAGCTTAGGAATGCACTTCGATCATTTTGCGAAATACCACCGAGACGAACAAGATAGTCACCATTATCGAGCTTTTGCCGATATTCACCCTCCAATAAAAGGCCCTGGCGCGAATAATAGGTGGGCGTAACCGTCATATCCCGATCAGGACTGATGACGTAATAATAGGGGATTGCGAATCCTTGCCCCAATGTTGTTGTCGCGGAATATTGCGGTGTCAGAAAGCCGGAGCGCCGCGGTATCGTGTTATCGGGCGCAGAGAAATAAGGCATATACAGGATCGGTACGCCGCCAATATCGAGCATGGCGTCCTCGTAATAAATCACTTTTTCCACTTGATTGTGGATGATCCTTCGGGCGCGGACCTGCCATAAAGGCGGTTTAGACGGATCTTCTTTACAGGCATCGCACGCCGTAAAGGTGCCTTTTTCAAAGATGGTTTGCGTGCTTGATATGCGTTCGCCGCGAGGGGCTACGAAATGGGTGTTGTCGGGCGTATCAAGTTTAAACGAATTGATAAAACCGTCCCGAAACTGTTCAGACAATTCTAATGATGTGGCGTGAAGTATTTGCCCATCCGGCTCGGTCAATATGACATGACCTTCGGCGAAAACATGCCCCGTATCCGAGTGATAAATGACTTTGTCTGCTTCTAATACTTTGCCTTGGTAATAGAGCTTGGCATTGCCGCTCGCCGAAACCGTATTTTTGTCTGTATCGTAGACAAGTTCGTCGGCATTAACGGTCAATTTATCGGGATTAGCTGCAGCATTATTGGCAGCTGATGGCTGCTTGGCGAGCGTTGTTTGGGCAAGCGAAAGCGTTCCCGCCAAAATCATGACGAAGATAAAGGCCAATCTCGCCAATTGGGCGAGGCAAACTGCCAATTTGGCACCCAAAAGAATGAGGTCCTCGCAACGCTGTTAACCGTCTTCTTGATACAGCAAAACGAGGGTGCAGAGCAAACCCGCGATCGAAGGAAAGAGGAACGAGGTTAATAAAGTTGGAAGCATTCCGGCGGCGCCGAGATCTCCCAAAACCTTATTTGAGACAAACAGGGCAAATCCGGCGCCAATAGCGCTCAAAATCGACATAAATTGCGCCCCTGTTCGCGAAAACCTCAAACTCACGGTAGCGGCTAGAAGAAGCATGGCTGCCATTAAGATGGGGCGGGCCAAAAGCGAGTCATATTGTTGAAAATAGCGCGCGGAATCGAGCCCCGCCGCCTCCGTTGCCCGCGCCCATGACAAAAGCTCATAAAACGAGATTGTTTCAGGCTCCGACAAGGATTGCTGGATTTGGGATGAGGTCAAATAGGTGGGCAAATCGTACGTGTCGTGGATTTCCGCCGGAATGCCGGGGCTTAGGATCCTGACCTGTCTCATTTGCCAGTAGCCATCCCGTAAAAGGGCATTTGACGCCTCGACACGATGGACAAAATTGCCCTGCTTATCAAACTCGAAGGCGGTTACGTGTTGAAATTCGGCCGAGTTTGTATTGGCAGTGCCGGCACGCAAGATGGCCTCGCCATCAATGCTTTTTTGGCGGATCCACACATTGTGCATCGGCTCGTTGGCGCCTTGCACAAGGGTGTGGACGGTTTCCTTATCCGCGATGGTCTTCAGCTTTGCGGAAAGAGGATTGAAAGCCAAGGTTGCGATTAAGCCCAAAAGGAGTGCGGCGCAAACGGCCGGTAAGAGAAAATGCCAGACGGACATTCCGGCTGCCCGAGCGATAACAAGCTCTCGGCTTCGACCGAGCGATAAAAAGGCTGCAAGCGCCCCAAACAAGGCGGCAAAGGGTAAAATCTGTTCGGCGACAACGGGGGTACGAAGCAGAGCGAGGCCCGCCGAGATGAGGATCGAATGGGCCGACGCATCGTTCGAAATGCGCGTCAATTCGATCATGTCGAGAACATAGATCAAGAATGTCGCGATGGCGAAAACTGCCACGATGCTTTTTACAAATTTGAGGAAGAGATAACGGCTCAAAATCCCGATTTGCATGTCAGGACCTACGACCGTTTAGACGCAGCGCCGATATTTCATTGGCGAGGCGGAAGATGGGATTGATGCAAATTTTTCTCGTGAACGTCAGATTGACGATAATGATGATCAAGGCTGACATTAATGGAAATAAAATTGATATTTCAATGATATAAGGCGATGTCTTCGCAGCTACAATTAAGGCAAATCCAACAATTCTCATCACGGCACCGCTGATGATTGCGGCCATTATGCCGGTCATGGTGATGCTTCGGGTTGTCCTCGGGCGGCCTAAAAAAGCAAAGGCAATGGCCGCGAAGGTAAAGGTGAACAGAGGCGTAGAGAGACGGTCGGCCAATTCGGCCCCGATGCGGATTTCGTTGGCCGAGGTTTCCTTGTTCTCGACATAGGCGGTGAGCAAATCAGGTGTCAGGCGTTCATGCGGTTGAAAGACGAGCTCTTCATTGCCGGGCGCCAATTGGGTGAGATCGAGCGCATAGCGTTGAAAGGCGACAATGCTGGCATCCTGGTCGCGGCGCGTTTCGTGCTGAACACTTCCATTTTCGAGCACCAGATAATTGCCCTCTTTACCGGCAACGATACGGCCATGCTCGGCGACATAAACGAGGACGAGATCGGGGTCGCGACTGTCTTGGATAAAGATGCCCAGCAGCGCATCGCCAGAGCGCTCGCGATAGTGAAAAATAACGTCCTTTTCGAGCTCGTTGAAACGGCCGGGCTTGACGATTTTCGTCAGGAAATCGGAGCGGATTTGGGTAATCATCGTGCGCCAGGTCTGGATGCTCGACGGAACGACCCATGTTGTTAATAGACCGCACAAAATCATGCCTAAAAAGGCAGCGATCATCATGGGGCGCATGAGCCTTATCGGCGATAGGCCCGTTGCATTTAAAACGGCCAATTCGCTGTCGCTGTTGAGCCGATTAAAGGCCAAGATGATGCCGATAAAAAACGCGACCGGCGCGATAATGGCCGCCATGGCCGGCAAGGTGAGGCCTGTGACAATCAGAAAGGAGAGGAGCGATTGGCCTTGTGTCGTGATCAGGTCGACGTCGTGCATCGCCTGACTGATCCAGATGACGAGGGTAAGCGCGCACAGGGCGGAAAACCCCGAAAAGCCGATTAGCCGAATGATGTAACGATCGAGAACGGCCATCGGCAATCAAACTCGGCTTTCAAAAGGGCACCCTTGGGATGCAGGTGGTCGTTTGCAGTGCTAGCAAGGGCCAGTATAAAAGATCAACCAGAGATTCTTATAGGTTCGCCGCTCGTTACTTTTCCATAGTTTTGCGGTTTCGGCCAGAACTTGATCGAAAAAGGCGCCAAGCGCCAGGAGTTGCCAATGTCAGACGCCCTAAAAATTGCCTATTCCGCGCCAGAAATCGCAAAAAGCGGTTCATTAATTCTGTTTATTGCCGATGATGGCCATATTCCGGATGCCGCGCGCAAGCTGATTGGAACAATCGCTACCCAGTCGCTCAAACGCGCGATTGAGGCCGAGGATTTCAAAGGCAAAGCACGGGCGACGCTGACGGTTACCGCGCCCCATGGGCTTGAGGTTGAGCGGGTCATCTTGATTGGCATCGGAAGCGAAAAAGAGCGCAAGGAAACCGATTATGTCCGCTTGGGCGGGGTGATAGCGGGACGGTTTGGCGCTTCGAAGGCCGTGAATATACTATTTTTCGGCCCTGCCGATTGGCGGGTGGATGGCGCAGCGGCTTCCGATTTAGCTTTGGGAATGCGGCTACGCGCCTATCGGTTTGATAAATACCAAACCAAGAAGCGGGAAAAGGACACAGAGCGGGCATCGGGAGCTGTTTCCGTCAAAATCGGAATGTCGGCGCATTCGGACGCCAAAAAAGTGGCCAAGACGGGCGAGAGCATTGCCGATGGCGTGATCTTGGCGCGCAATCTCGTCAATGAGCCGCCAAATGTTCTCGATCCCGTTGAATTTGCCCGCCGCGCTTCGGAACTCACCAAGCTCGGGGTTGAGATAACAGTGCTTGATGAGAAGCAACTCGCCAAGATCGGCATGCGGGCTTTGCTGGGCGTAGGGCAGGGATCATCGAAAGAAAGCCGCGTCGTGATCATGCGCTGGAATGGCGCAAAGGCTAATAAAGCGGCCAAGGGCGGACCGATCGCGATTATCGGCAAGGGCGTTGTGTTTGATACCGGTGGTATCTCGATCAAGCCCGCCGCCGGCATGGAAGACATGAAGGGGGACATGGGCGGGGCCGCCTGTGTGGTCGGCCTCATGCATGCGCTGGCCGCTCGCAAGGCGAAAGTGAATGTGATTGGCGCGATCGGGTTGGTGGAAAATATGCCCGACGGCAATGCGCAGCGCCCGGGTGATATTGTCACTTCGCTGTCTGGACAAACGATTGAGATCATCAATACGGACGCCGAAGGCCGTCTCGTACTTGGGGATGTGCTGTGGTATGTGAAGGAGCAGTTTAAGCCCTCGCTGATGATCGATCTGGCGACGTTAACCGGTGCTGTGCTCGTGGCGTTGGGGCAGGGGAATGCGGGTCTCTTCTCGAACGATGACACGTTGTCCGAGCGGCTTTATGCGGCAGGTATCGCGACGGGTGAAACCGTGTGGCGGCTGCCACTGGCGCCCTCTTACGACAAAATGATCGACTCGAAATTTGCCGATATGAAAAACACCGGCGGTCGTTACGCCGGATCGATTACGGCGGCGCAGTTCTTAAAGCGCTTTGTCGGTGAAACGCCGTGGGCGCATCTCGATATTGCCGGAACCGCGATGGGTTCGCCCGAAAGCGATATCAATAAAAGTTGGGCATCGGGCTGGGGCGTGCGACTGCTCGATCGGTTTGTTGCTGATTATTACGAAGGTTGATGCGTTAGGCCCAATCGAAACGGTGTGAATAACCCGCATGACGGATATTTTGTTTTATCATCTTGAGCGGCAGCCGCTCGAAAAGGTCATTCCCTCCCTCTTGGAAAAGACCTTGGAACGGGGCTGGCGTGCAGTGATAAGGGCTAAAACGCCGGAGAAGGTTCAGTTTCTGGATGAAGCGCTTTGGACCTATGCGGAGGAGAGTTTTCTGCCGCATGCGGTCGCGTCCGAACCGCATGTTGAAGTTGAGCCAATTGTTATAACCGCCTCGATGGAAGAGCCCAATCGTCCGGACATATTGTTCTTGGTTGAAGGCGCGGAATTTCCTGAATTGGTCTCGAATTACCAACGCGTGGTGTTGCTGTTTGATGGCAATGATGATGCCGCTTTGGCTGACGCTCGCAAGGCTTGGAAAGAAGTACGCAGCCGGGGGTTGGACAGTACCTATTGGCAGCAAAATGACAACGGACGATGGGAGAAAAAGGCATGATGAAAGCATGGGTTGTAACGATCATCGTCGGGCTGGGGCTTTCGGCCTGTATGTCAGAAAATGCCAAGCCGGTCGCCGCTGTACCGACGGCACGTGCTACTACCTCGTCCTTTGGTGCCATCGTCGATGAGACGGGACAGTGCACGGAGACGATTAGCTTTGACAGCGCACCCTATAAAGGCAAGCCAGATGACGCGTTGATGGGCTTGAGCGAATGCCAGATCGTTGCGCTGCATGGTGAAGCGCCCTTAAGCGTGATGAGCGGGGCAAGCCAAAATTCGAAACGCGAGACCACGATGCTCTATATGGAGACGAGCGGCAAAGCGGTTTATCTTTTTTCAGATAATCGTTTGAGGCGTGTGGTGAGGTGATACCCCAACGCGCTCACTGTTCAATGTGACAGGTTCGGCCTGAAGGCTTCGCGCTTTACTCTTCCCTCACAATCGGTTTGAGGGTGGAAGCAGGCAGCGTGGTGCAGCACGCTATCGGGGAGGATTGGCCACCCCGACTAAGGCGATAGCCTCGCTCTTAAAGACGGAGAGATTGAAATGGGTTTCATCCCTATTTCGATCAAGCTTGTCTTGATTGTGACCCGGACGGCCCTGCATGTGTCGATCCGGGTCACGAGAAGACGTTAGCTAAAAGGTGGCCGGGCGAAAGCTTGGCCACCACTCCGACAAAATAATAAATCTCATAAGAAATTTCAAGCCGCGCCAGGTATTGATACCGTCGGAGGCACTGACGAGTTACAGCGCCGCCTCTAACTCCGTCGACAAGGCTAGCCATTCCTCTTCCGCCGTTTCGAGTGCTTTGGCTAGCTCGGCCCGTTGCGCCGCCAATTGCGCGGCTTTGCCTTTGTCGCGTTGGAAGGTTTCGGGCTTTGATAAAATCTCGTCGACGCGGTTGATCAATTCGGAAATCTTGGCGATGCGCGCATCTACCGTTTCGATCTTTTTGCGAATGGTGTTGGGGTGGACTTTTTTAACAGGCGCTTCGCGGGCTGCAGCTTCCATCCGCTCTTGTTTCGATTTCGCGGATGCCAAAGCTTCCGGCCCCTCGAGAACGAGGGCTCGGTAGGCATCAAGATCGCCATCAAATGGTTTGACGGTGCCGCTGTTGACGAGCCATAGCCGATCCGCGCAGGCCTCAAGTAAAAAGCGATCATGCGAGATGAGGATGATAGCACCCTCATATTCATTGATCGCATCCATCAAGGCGACGCGTGAATCGATATCGAGATGGTTGGTCGGTTCATCGAGAATGAGAAGATGCGGACCACCAAAAGTTGCAAGCCCCATTAGGAGGCGTGCTTTCTCGCCGCCTGAAATATTGGAGACGGGTGTATCCGCCTTTTGTCCCGGAAACCCCATTTGCGCGGCACGCGAGCGAACCTTGGCTTCGGGCGCATCGGGCATTAATTCGCGCACATGGGAAAAGGGCGTTCCGCCTTCTTTCAACTCATCGAGTTGATGTTGCGCGAAATAAGCCACTTTCATTTTGGACGATGAGCGGAAGGCGCCGCTCATGACATCCAAACGACCACCGACCAATTTGGCAAAGGTCGATTTACCATTGCCGTTTGAACCCAAAAGCCCAATGCGGTCATCTTCCGCAATCGAGAGCGATAATTTGCTAAGGACGGGTTTGTCGCCATATCCAACGCTCGCGCTTTCCATCGCAACAATCGGCGGTGATAAAGGCCGCTCGGGTGATGGGAAATGAAACGGTAACACGTCGAGATCGACAATCGGCGTGATCGTCTTCATCTTTTCAAGCCGTTTGACGCGCGATTGGGCTTGGCTGGCTTTTGAGGCTTTTGCCTTAAAGCGGTTGATGAAGGCTTCGAGATGTTTGCGCTCGTCGGACTGCTTCTTTTGCATCTTCTGCAAAATGGCCTGTTGCTCGGAACGCTGCTTCTCGAAATTGTCGTAGCCGCCTTTGTACAAAGTCAGCTTGGCCTGATCGAGGTGGAGGATTTGATCAACCGATTGGTTCAACAAATCGCGATCATGGCTAATGACGAGCACGGTATGGGGATATCGTTCCAGATAATCCATCAACCAGAGGGTGCCTTCAAGATCGAGATAATTGGTTGGTTCGTCGAGCAGCAACAAATCCGGTTCCGTGAACAAAACGGCGGCCAAGGCCACCCGCATGCGCCATCCGCCCGAATAGGAGGAGCAGGGGCGGGCTTGGGCTTCGGCGTCAAACCCTAAGCCGTGCAAAATAGTGGCGGCGCGGGCAGGGGCCGCGTGGGAGCCGATATCAGCCAAACGCACGTGAATTTCCGAGATGCGGGCGGGATCGGTAGCGCTATCGGCTTCCTTTAAGAGCGCGGCCCGCTCGGTGTCGGCGGCCAGCACGACTTCGATGAGCGATTCGGGGCCGCCGGGCGCTTCTTGGGCCACCGCCCCGATCCGAAGCCCTTTTCCGAGCGTGATTGCGCCTGATTCAGGTGCAATTTCGTTGCGGATCATGCGGAAAAGGGTCGTTTTCCCAGTGCCGTTTCGGGCGACAAACCCTACGCGGGAGCCCGTTTGGATGGTCGCTGACGCCTTATCAAACAAAAGGCGCGGCCCGAGCCGATAGGTAAGGTCGGAAAGTATAAGCATACCCCGCTTCTGGCCGAATTATGGGCATGGTGCAAGGTTTGTGAAAAAAAATTCAAAATTTCAGCTTGAACCTTACGCGAACACCGCCTAAACCCTCTTGGCCGACGGAACGGGGCTTAGCGCAGCCAGGTAGCGCATCTGCTTTGGGAGCAGAGGGTCGTAAGTTCGAATCTTACAGCCCCGACCATCCGGCACTTGGAAAGCTTAACGGAAAGCACGATGACCGCGCGCATTTATCGTCCTGCCAAAACCGCGATGCAATCTGGAACGGGCAAAACTGACCGTTGGTTGCTTGAATTTCCATCCGATACGCCCGTTACAATTGATCCTTTGATGGGCTGGTCTGGCTCGTCTGATACGCGTCAGCAGGTTAAATTGTGGTTTGATACGCGCGATGAAGCCATTGCCTATGCGGCGCGCCAGGGCATTGCGGCTCAGGTTGAAGAGCCACAAACGGCCAAACGGCGCATGATTTCATATTCTGACAACTTTAAGTTCAACCGAATTGGTTCCTGGACGCACTGAATCGGTTTAGGCTCTGGGTTGAGACTCCATAGCTCAGCTGGATAGAGCAGCCGCCTTCTAAGCGGCAGGTCGCTGGTTCGAATCCAGCTGGAGTCGCCATTCATCGCCTCCGAGGTATTTGTCTTTGAACGATCCTAGCCCGGTATTTTCCGACCATCTTGAGGCGAGTCTAGCGCGCGCTTTTGACATTTTGGCGTCGGCAGCATCCGATCGTCGGGCTGCGATGCATACGCCTTCGGTGGCAACCATCGGCCTCGACGGGAGCCCCAGAAGCCGGACCGTCGTGTTACGCCATTTTGACCGTATTGGCCGCTCGCTTCGATTTCACACCGATATTAGGTCGGAGAAACACAAAGAGCTTCAGCGCGATCCCCGGCTGTCTGCCTTGTTTTATGATGTCGGAGAAAAGCTACAGATACGGCTCAATGGCCATGCCACATTACATGTGAGTGATCCGATTGCGGATGAGGCGTGGTCGAGCTCGCAAGCGATGAGCCGCCATTGTTATGCAACCGAGCCTGCGCCCGGCAGCAGCATTGTGGCGGGTGGCGACTTCACCCTACCAAAGGGCCGAGAATTAACCGACGCCGGACGGCCACATTTTTGTGCCGTGCAAATGCATTTTTCGCGGCTTGAATGGTTATGGCTTGGCAGCGACGGGCATCGCCGCGCTTTGTTTGATTGGCGTGATTCAACCAGCGCACCTGAGATGCGCTGGCTTGTTCCTTAAATCATTCCGTTAGGCATTGGCGGCGCGCAACCGCGCGAAGCCTGCATCAAGATCGCGCTTCAAATCTTCAATGTCTTCAAGGCCGATTTGAATGCGCAGCGATGGGCCTTTCTCATTCCATTGGGTGGCGGTGCGATAAGGCCTTGGGTCGAACGGAATGATGAGGCTTTCATAGCCGCCCCATGAATAGCCCATACCAAACAGCAATAAATCATCGAGCATCGCTGCCACGGCCTTTTGCGATGCAGGTTTCAGGACGATGGAAAAGAGGCCTGACGAGCCTTTAAAGTCCCGCTTCCATATGTCGTGGCCCGGACAATCGGGCAATGCAGGATGCAGTACTTTTTCAACTTCCGGACGCGCTTTTAGCCAATGGGCCATGTTAAGCGCCGCTTTTTCCTGCTCTTTTAGCCGCAGCAGCATGGAACGCATGCCGCGAAGCGCCAAGAACATATCCTCGGGACCGGCACAGAGGCCCAATTGGAGATAGGTGCTGCGCAACGCTTTCCAAGAACGCTCATTGGCGGAGACGAGGCCGAGTAATAAATCCGAGTGACCGGATAGATATTTTGTTCCCGCTTCAATCGCTAAATCGACGCCCATTTCATGCGGCGGGAAGAAGAAGGGTGTCGCCCATGTATTGTCCATCAGCAGTGTTGCGCCGTGCTTTTTGGCAATGGCGGCGAGTGCAGGGATATCCTGCACTTCGAAGGTTTGCGAGCCGGGAGCTTCGGTAAAAATGGCTTTTGTGTTTGGTTTGATCAGCGCTTCGATGCCGGCGCCGATCATCGGGTCGAAATAGGTTGTTTCGACGCCGTAGCGCTTTAAAAAACCTTCGGCAAATTCACGAGTAGGGCGATAGACGCTGTCGGTTATCAAAATATGATCGCCTGAATTGACGCAGGACAAGATGGCAACGGTGACGGCTGCGAGGCCTGAAGGAACGCAAACCGTGCCCTCGGCGCCCGATACCGCGCTCCAGGCTTTTTCAAGCGCTTCGCTGGTTGGCGTGCCGAGCGTGCCATAGACAAAGCGGTTTGAACGGTTGAGCAATTCTTCCATCGTCGGCGCAAGAACGGTTGAGCCCCGATAGATTGGCGTGTTCACAAACCCGAACTGTTCCGATGGATCGCGGCCTGCATAAACGAGTTTGGTGCGGTCAGAGAGGCCGGCGAGCGTTTGGGGTGTCATCTTTTTCATAGTTTTATCCCGGAACACGAGGTGGAATTGGCACTATAGGACGTCGATTTGTTAGGCCCGTCAAGAAATTGCATAAAAAAGTGGCGTATTGCTGCCTTAATCCTCTTGACCAAAGGACCAAAGTCAAATGGTAATAGCAGCTATGCCTCAGTGGCATGGAACCGTTGTGCCTTGTAAGATTGGCGTCGGTTTGGTCATTCGAACTGGAGAGATCCTATGAAGAAAATTATTGCTGCGGCTGTTGTTGCCGCCGCCTCATTCGGGCTTGTAACGGCCGCTAGCGCCGGAACGCTCGACAATGTGAAGGCCAAGGGCCAAGTGGTTTGCGGTGCAAACCCTGGTACAGCCGGCTTCGGTGTGCCTGATCAAAAGGGCAACTGGACGGGTCTCGACGTTGATTATTGCCGCGCGATTGCTGCCGCCATTTTCAATGATCCGACGAAGGTGAAGTTTGTTCCGCTATCATCGAAGGATCGCTTTACGGCGCTTGCTTCGGGTGAAGTTGACGTGTTGATCCGCAATTCAACCTGGACAATGTCGCGTGAAACAACGCTCGGCGTGATCTGGGCTGGTATTAACTTCTATGACGGTCAGGGCTTCATGGTAAACAAGAAGCTGAACGTGAAGTCCGCTAAGGAATTGGCTGGTGCAACCATCTGCGTGCAACAAGGCACGACGACGGAATTGAACCTTGCCGACTTCTTCCGCTCGAACAAGCTCGAATATAAAGTCGTGACGCTCGGCACGTCGGAAGAAGCGCTTAAGGCGTTTGATACCGGTCGTTGCGATGCATACACCACTGACCGTTCCGGCCTTGCAGCTGATCGTCTTTCGATGTCGAAGCCTGATGACAATGTCATTTTGCCCGAAATCATTTCGAAAGAGCCACTCGGACCATTGGTTCGCCAAGGCGATGACCAGTGGCTCAACCTTGTGAAGTGGGTTCACTTCGCGCTGTTGACGGCTGAAGAAGACGGCATCACGTCCAAGAACGTTGATGAAAAGGTGAAGTCTGACGATCCAGAGTTGAAGCGCGTTCTCGGCACCGAAGGCAAGTTCGGCGAGTCGCTCGGCCTTTCGAATGCTTGGGTTGTGCAGATTGTTAAGGGCGTTGGCAATTACGAAGAAATTTTTGAACGTAATGTCGGACCAAACACGCCAATCCAGTTGGCCCGTGCGTCTAACGCCTTGTGGTCAAAGGGTGGCTTGCAATACGCACCGCCAATTCGTTAATCGAAACATGACCGGCGGAGACAAGGTTCTCCGCCGGTTTTTCTTGATTGATTTAAGCCAAGGGAGCGTGCAGCTATGAGCGTCGTTAATGGTGGACGCCCATCAGAAGCAAAGGTCGTTTTTTATAACGATCCGCGCATACGCAGCCTGTTTTTTCAGCTCGTGCTTTTGGCTTTGATTGTTGCGCTGTTTTGGTTTGCCTATGACAATACGGTGGCCAATCTAAAGAAGCGCAATATTGCGCAAGGCTTCGGCTTTTGGAATGTCGAGGCTGGTTTTGACATCAGTCAAACACTTATTTCCTATAGTGCTGCTTCTTCTTATGGCCGGGCCTTTTGGGTTGGGCTTCTCAATACTTTGCTAGTATCGGGCGTTAGCATCGTTCTTGCGACCATTTTAGGTGTGTTGATCGGAATATTGCGGCTGTCCAAGAATTGGCTGATTGCTAATCTTGCAACGGTCTATGTCGAAATTTTCCGCAATGTGCCTTTGCTGCTGATCCTTTATTTTTGGTATCGCGGCGTTTTGGGCCTTTTGCCGGAGCCCAGAAATTCAATCATTTTTCCGGGGCATATTTTGCTCAATACGCGCGGGCTTTTGACACCGCGCCCCGTATTGGGTGATGATTTTATCTACCCGTTCATCGCGTTTGTCGTGTTGGTGTTGGGATCGATCGGGCTGGCTTGGTGGGCGGGGCGCGTTCAAGAGCGGACGGGGATTCGACCTAAGACGGGATGGCTTTCATTCGGACTTATCGTGATCGTTCCATCGCTGATTTTTATCGTAATGGGCGCACCCTTGAGTTTTGATATTCCCGTGCAAGGGCGGTTTAACGCATCGGGCGGGATGTCGCTGGCACCCGAATTTGTCTCCATGGTGATCGGGCTCACGACCTATACGGCCGCCTTTATCGCGGAGAATGTGCGCGCCGGTATTCTTGCTGTCTCCAAAGGGCAGACGGAAGCGTCGCAATCTTTAGGCTTGAGCCATGCGCAAACCATTCGCCTCGTGATCATGCCGCAGGCCTTGCGCGTGATCGTGCCTTTGCTCAACAGCGAATATTTGAGCTTAACGAAAAACTCGTCGCTCGGCGTTTCGATTGGCTATCCCGATCTCGTCAGCGTGTTCACCGGCACGGTGCTTAACCAAACGGGACAAGCGGTTGAAATGGTGTCGGTGACGATGTTGGTCTATTTGACCTTAAGCCTTTTGACATCGGCCTTTATGAATTGGTTCAATCGCCGCGTGGCCTTGGTGGAGCGCTGATATGACAACCAGTGCCGAAGTGCATTTCGTCCGTACACATTTTAACGAACAATCTCCTCCGCCCATGCGGACGTCGGGGATTGTGCATTGGTTGCAGGAAAATCTTTTTTCCTCGGTGCTCAATTCGGTCGTGACCTTATTGATCCTATTCGGGCTTTATAAAATTGTGCCCGGGCTTGTTGATACGCTGATCCTCAATGCGGTTTGGGTGGCGAATGACAGCAAAGCCTGCGTCGCCGATATTGTAGGCCATCCCGTTGGTGTGTGTTGGGGCTTTGTCGCCGCGCATTGGGATTATTTTGTCTTCGGACAATATCCGGAGACTTTGCGCTGGCGGCCGGAGCTGTTTTTTGCGCTTGAAGTCATCGGGCTTGCTTGGCTCTTGGTCCAGCGTATCCCGCGTAAAGATTTAGGCATGATCTATTTCTTTATCGTGTTCCCGATTGTTGGCTTTTGTCTTCTGTCCGGCTCGGAAACGCTGGGTATCCCGACGGTACAAACGCATTATTGGGGCGGGTTTTTGGTCTCGATTGTGATCGGAACCGTTGGCATTGTTGTCTCTGTGCCGCTGGGCATTCTTCTGGCGCTTGGGCGTCGGTCGCATATGCCGGTGGCGCGTTCGAGCAGCGTGGTGATGATCGAGTTTATCCGCGGCGTGCCGCTGATCACCGTGCTGTTTATGGCCAATGTGATGTTCCCGCTGTTTGTGCCGGAAGGCTGGCGGCCTGACTCGCTGCTGCGCGTTTTGGTCGGCGTTGCCTTGTTCTTCTCGGCCTATATGGCGGAGACGGTGCGCGGCGGTTTGCAAGCCATTCCGCGCGGACAATATGAAGCGGCCCAAGCATTGGGCCTTGGCTATTGGCAAATGATGATCAAGATCATTTTGCCGCAAGCGCTCAAAATCGTCATTCCGGGAATTGTGAACAATTTCATCGGCCTTTTGAAAGACACAACGCTTGTTGCCATCGTCAATATTTTTGACTTCTTGAAAGTCATTGAGGCTAGCTTAAACGATCCGGTGTGGCGGACTTCTGGTATGCCCTTCGCCGGCTATTTGTTTGCAGCCATCGTCTATTTCATCCTCTGCTACGGCATGGCGCGGTATTCGATGTCCGTCGAACGCCGCCTTGCCACCGACAATCGACATTAGGGAGTTCTCATCATGAGCGCTGAACGACCCCTCGGCTTAAAGCCCGGCCAACTCAAGCATGAGAATGCGATTGAGATTAAAGGCATGAACAAATGGTATGGCGCGTTCCACGTGTTACGCGACATTGACCTGACCATCAAACGCGGCGAACGCGTGGTGGTGTGCGGACCATCGGGCTCGGGAAAATCGACGCTGATCCGCTGCATCAACCGGCTGGAAGAACATCAAAAAGGCTCGATCATCGTTGATGGCACAGAGCTAACGGCGGATGTCAAAAAGATCGATGAAATTCGCCGCGATGTGGGCATGGTGTTTCAGCACTTCAATTTGTTCCCGCATTTGACGATTTTGGAAAATCTGACGCTCGCGCCGATTTGGGTGAAGAAAATGCCCAAGAAGGATGCCGATGAAATCGCGATGCATTATTTAAAGCGCGTTAAAATTCCCGAGCAGGCGAACAAATTCCCCGGCCAGCTTTCGGGCGGCCAGCAGCAGCGCGTGGCTATTGCGCGATCGCTGTGCATGAGCCCCAAGATCATGTTGTTTGATGAGCCGACTTCGGCGCTTGATCCGGAAATGGTGAAGGAAGTCTTGGACACAATGGTGTCTTTGGCGGAGGAAGGCATGACAATGATTTGCGTCACCCATGAAATGGGTTTCGCGCGGCAAGTTGCCAATCGCGTGATCTTTATGGATCAGGGACAGATTGTTGAAGCCAATACGCCGGATGCGTTCTTTAAAAACCCGCAACACGAACGCACGAAATTGTTCCTAAGCCAGATCCTTCACTAGGCCTTGGCGACCGGACAATCGGCTCGTCCACCCCATTCCGCCCAAGAGCCGTCATAGAGCGCTTTGGCGGGATGGCCCACGCTTTCTAGCGCAAGCGCGAGGATCGCAGCGGAGACGCCTGAGCCGCAGCTCGTGATGATCGGCTGGCTGATATCAACGCCCGCTTTGGCAAACGCCTCGCGCAATTCTGTCGCGGGCTTGAGTTTGCCGTTGGATACTACATCCCCGAATTGCACATTGAAGCTGCCGGGCATATGGCCGGACGCTAGACCCGGACGCGGCTCTGGCGCTTCGCCGCGAAAACGATCCGCCGGACGGGCATCAACGAGTTGGGCCGCGTGGCTTTCAAGCGCCTGTTTGACGCGCGCCAGATCGGCCACGCCTTCCGGTTTAAAAGCAGGATGAAAGGTCTTTTTCGGCTTTGCGGTTGGTGCATCCGTCCATGCTCTGCCTTCCGCGCGCCATTTGGGCGCGCCACCTTCCAAGATCGAAACATGGGTGGCGCCCATGGTGCGAAAGGTCCACCAGACGCGTGCTGCGGCAAAGAGGCCTGCGCCATCATAAACAACGATATGATCTTTATCCGAGATACCCATAGCACCAACCGTCTCAGCAAAAAAAGCGGGCGAGGGTAACATATGGGGCAGGGGATTGGATCGATCGGCCACAGTATCGATATCGAAATGAACGGCACCCGGAATATGGCCTAGCGCATATTCGGCTTTGCCGTCGCGGTTCATGGTGGGAAGATACCAGCTCGCATCGATGATCGACAGATTGGCATCGTGAAGATGGTCGGCGAGCCAGTCGGTTGTTACGAATAAAGGCGTTGTCATGGCGTTTCTTTCTTCAGGCGAACGCGATACGGACGCGACGATTGATTTTTCCCTTTTTCTCAATCGCCGTGATGCTGATCTTTCCGATTTCCGAGGTGTTGTGCACATGGGTGCCGCCGCAGGGTTGCAGGTCTAACCCGTCAATCTCCACCAAGCGCACGCGTCCTGTGCCCATTGGCGGCTTAACCGACATGGTTTTGACCAAACCCGGATTGGCTTCGAGTTCGTCGTCGCTGATCCATCGATAGGATACGGCCGCGTGTTGATCGATGCGGCGATTAAGCTCGGCGGTTAATTCGTCTTTATCAAGGCCTGCATCCGGAATATCGAAGTCGAGACGGCCTTCGCCATCACCCACTGAACCACCCGTGACCGGATAGGGCAAAACGGTTGTCAGGAGATGCAGCGCCGTGTGGATCTGCATCCGCTGAAACCGTTTGGTCCAGTCGAGCGACAAAGTGACGGTATCGCCAATTTTGGGCAGCGTCGAATTCTCGGACGGAACATGCACGATATCGGTTTTGACATCGCCATATACGGTCGTTGCGATGGTGATCTCCGAACCATCGGCCAAGCGCATGATGCCCGTGTCGCCCGGTTGCCCGCCGCCTGTGGCGTAGAAGACGGTCCGATCCGTTACAATGCCGCCGCGTTCGTTGATGGCGGTTACAATGGCCGAGCATTCTTGGAGATAGGCGTCATCACGAAACAATAGATCGGTTGGCATTATAGGAAATCCGGTTGAAGGGAGGATTGGCGCTCAAGCCATGCAGGCACCGGCAAGTGCCTAGACCGCAAGAAATCGGGGTTGTAGAGTTTGGACGCATAACGTGAGCCGCCATCGCACAGGATGGTGACGATGGTATGGCCGGGCCCGAGCTCTTTGGCGAGGCGAATGGCGCCCGCGACATTGACGCCGGATGAACCACCAAGGGACAGGCCTTCATGCTCCAAGAGCTCGAAAGTGATTGGTATCGCCTCGCTGTCGGGGATTTGAAAGGCGATATCGATTGGCGCATTCTCCAAATTCTTGGTGATGCGGCCTTGGCCAATTCCTTCGGTAATTGAAGAGCCTTCGGATTTAAGGACGCCGGTTGTGTAGTAGGAAAAGAGCGCGGCTCCCATCGGATCGGCCAAGCCAATTTTGATGGCAGGATTGAAGCTTTTCAATCCCATGCCTGTTCCGGCTAAGGTGCCGCCTGTGCCAACCGCGCAGATGAACCCGTCGACCTTACCCTCCGTTTGCGTCCAGATTTCCGGCGCAGTGGTATCGATATGGCCCTGTCGATTGGCGATATTGTCGAATTGATTGGCCCAAATCGCGCCATTCTTTTCTGTTTTGGCCAATTTCTCCGCCAAACGGCCGGAGAGCTTCACATAATTATTGGGGTTAGCGTAGGGGACAGCGGGCACTTCGATCAGCTCCGCGCCCATTTGCCGGAGCGCGTCTTTTTTCTCAATCGATTGCGTTTCCGGAATGACGATAACGGTTTTGAGCCCCAGCGCGTTGGCAACCAAGGTTAAGCCAATGCCCGTATTGCCCGCCGTTCCCTCAACAATCGTTCCGCCGGGGCGCAATTCGCCTGTGGTCAAGGCGTGACGGATCATCGCAAGCCCCGCCCGATCTTTGACCGATCCGCCTGGATTCATAAACTCGGCTTTGCCTAAAATGGTGCAGCCTGTGAGCTCAGAGGCGCGCTTTAACCGGATAAGGGGCGTATTTCCGATGGCGTCGATGACGGTATTGGCGGTTTTCATAGCGAATTTTGCTCTTCATAGGCGATTGGCGGTCGAATCAGTGGCCTGTTAACCGAATGTATAAGGTGCGCCAATAAGACGCCTGTAAATTTAACGGAACAATTTTTAATGTAAATCAATCCGATCCTTGGATGATTCCGTAGAAATAACGTGGTTTCGTAGTTGGAGCAGTCGAATTGACCTTAGCGTCTAACATGACAGATGAGGAAGGTGCCCTCAACGCCTTGCTTGCAGGATATGCGGCCGGGCAATTGCCTGCGCCTTTGCATGGCCTGATTGCCGCGCATTTGATGATGAAACCGGATAATCGTGGTTTTGTCGAGGCGATGGAAGTTTTGCATTCGGATGCAATTGTGGAGACGAAGCCTGCGCCCCTTTCGCGTCGGGACGAAATGCTCAATCGTATCTTTGCGCAACCCGTTGATGTTCCGAAGGAACGGATATCGAATGCCAATGAGGTGGTACCGGGACCAATCGCCGCGTTTGTGGGTTCGGATTTGTCGAAGTTGAAATGGCGCACGCGCTTGCCCGGCTTAAAAGAATATGAGTTGAAGGATATCGAGGGATGCGAGGCGTCGCTGCTTTGGATCAAAGCGGGTCGCACGATGCCATCCCATACGCATGATGGTACGGAAGTCACTCTCGTTCTAAAGGGCGCGTTTAGCGATGGAAGCCATCATTATGCGCGGGGCGATATTGCGATCGCCGATGGCGATGTAAACCATCGTCCAAAGGCTGATCAGGGCGAAGACTGCATTTGCTTTGTCGTCAATGATGCGCCCCTGCGGTTGACGGGCCCAATTGGGCGGTTTTTCCAGAATTTCGTCGGATATTGATGTGACAGAAACCTATCGAGCCTCGGCATCGGATGGGGTAGCGTGGGTGACAGGGGCGAGCTCAGGCATTGGGCGTGGCACCTGCATTGAATTGGCGCGGCGCGGCTATACGGTTATCGCAACCGCCCGCCGTATGCCCGATCTCGAAACGCTTGTTGCGGAGGCCTCCGGTCTCGCGGGGCGAATTGTTCCGGCCATTGGTGATGTAACGGATTCTGCCGGCATTTTGGCGCTTGTCGAAAGCATTGAGCAGCAGCATGGCGAGATCGTGTTGTGCTTTTTGAATGCGGGCATTTATTTTCCGCTGCGCGCCGCGCCTTTTGACGCCGACGGATTTCGCAAAACCTTTGATGTGAATGTCTATGGCGTGATCAATTGTCTATCGGCGATTTTACCGAAGATGACCGCTAGAAAGCGCGGACAGCTGGCGTTTAATGCCTCTGTGGCGGGCTATGGTGGATTGCCGCGGGCAGGGGCTTATTCGGGCAGCAAAGCCGCTTTGATTGCGATGGCGGAAAGCTTGAAATTCGACACTGATTTGTTGGGTATTACCTTGCAGGTGGTTAATCCCGGATTTGTCGAGACGCCGTTGACCGCGTTAAACGATCATCCGATGCCGTTTCTCATGAAGCTTGACGAGGCTTCGCGCCGCATTTGCGATGGGTTCGAAAAAGGCGGGTTTGAAATTACCTTCCCGCGCCGTTTTGCCTTCATCCTCAAAGCGCTGAACATGCTGCCTTATTCGGCCTATTTCGCGGTTGTGGCCAAGATGACGGGTTGGGACTCGACAAACGCCAGTAAACCCTAACCCGATTAGGCTTTCGCGTAGATAATCTGCCTCACATCAATATTGCCCGCGCGGAATCCGGCTTCGCAATAGGCAAGGTAATATTCCCACATCCGCCTAAAGCGTTCGTCAAAACCCAAGGGTGTTAATTCGGGCCAAGCTGCTCTGAATTTATCGCGCCATGCTGAAAGTGTATCGGCGTAATCGACACCAAAGACGCGTTCATGCTTGATGGCCATACCGACCTTTTCACCCAGCTTTTTCATGATCGAAGGCGAGGGCAACATGCCGCCTGGGAAGATGTAGCGGCGGATGAAATCGACTTCCAAGCGGTAGGATTCAAAAAACCGATCCTGAATGGTGATGACTTGAAGTCCTGCAACGCCTGAAGGTTTGAGCCGTTCGGAAAGCGTGTTGAAATAAACGGGCCAGTATTGCTCGCCCACCGCCTCGAACATTTCAATCGACGCGATGCGATCATAGAGGCCTTTTTCATCGCGATAATCTTGAAATTTAATCTCAACTTTTTCGTTTAAACCGGCCTCAAATATTCGTTTTTTGGCAAAGTCATATTGTTCTTGCGAGATGGTTAGCCCTGTTATAGTGCAGCCAATTTCTTTGGCCGCATATTCAGCAAACCCGCCCCAACCGCAGCCGATTTCGAGAACCGAATGGCCTGCCTGAATGTTGGATTCGCGGGCAAGGGCCGCGTATTTGTTTTGCTGGCCTTGATAGAGATCTTTGCCATCGGCCGTGAACAAAGCCGAGGAATAGGTCATCGATGGATCGAGCCATTTTGTATAGAAGGCATTGCCTAAATCGTAATGTGCGTGAATGTTTTTGCGCGAGCCGGATTTTGTGTTTCGGTTCAACCAATATTTGAACAATTGCCAATAACGAATGAACGGCTTGTCGGCGAGCATCGATGAGATGAGATGATGGTTGGCGCAAAAGAGCAGCAGAAAGGTCGTTAGATCTTTGGTTGTCCATTCGCCGCGAAGGAAGGATTCCGCGATACCGATATCGCCTGATGAGAACATCCGTTTGGTAAACGCGTAATCATGCATCACCATTTGGGCATTGGGTCCGGGTTGGGTGCCGCCAAAGGTAAAGATGCGGTTGTCCGGAAGCGTCACGGTCAGCGTTCCAACCTCGATGCGGCAAGCAAAACGCAAGGCTTGGCGAACCAGAAACGGTAAACCATCGGTATGGTTTGCTACCGTCTCTTGGGTCAGGTGTAAGGCGGCCGTTTTTTCTAACGGTATATCCAACATAGAATTCTCTTTTACCAATAAACGCCAAACGAAATGAAGCGGGTCATTTGTCCCCGGGAAGACCTATTTTAGGCGGAGGCGCGGGACGAGGAACAAGCCGCATTCCTTTTACCCAGAGCCAGAACGCTTCAACATGAATTCCTATGATAATCTTGAGGGTAAGAAGCGGCATCGTCAAGCAGAGCCATAGCAGGTTTTGCGTGGTGAATGGCCGCATATCGCCATGAAAGCTCGCGGCCAAAACGGGACCTTCTTCGTCTTTTACCAAAATACGTACGGCGATGGATTGAGTAGGCGGCCTTACCCTAAAAAAATAGGTCATGGTTAGCGCATTAAAGGGCGATACATAAAAGCGTTTGGCGCGCTCTTGGCGTAAGCCGGAAGACGTGAGCATGCCTTCCTCGACAGGTTCCACATAAGTGTGCATTTCGCCGAAGGTGTTGCGTACTTCATAGAGCACGCCCTTCAACTCGCCATTCGCTGCATAGCCAAAATAGACAGAGAGCGGATTAAACACATAGCCAAGAATGCGCGGATAGCACAGCAGCAGAATCTTGCCGTTCGTCAGATCAACGCCTGCGGTTTTAAAAAGCTCTGTCGCATAGGCCGATAGCGAGGTGCCATCACGCGGGCCATGATCGCGCTCGTGCAGGCTTAAAAGATTAAATCGATTGATGGCGAAAAACGGACTGAGACGATCGGCTTCGTCGAGCTTGGCGAGATCGACGAGGATGGAGAACACGCCGTATGAAAAACGGTGCTGAACGGGCTTCATCCGCGCATGCATCACAGGGCCGACGTAAAAACACGCCGCTGCGTTAGGCGGGACAAATTCTCCCGCCTTAGCCGGTTTCATTCGGCGGCCTCGGCATAGGCTGGCATCGGACGCCAATCGGGGAGGGCACCTAAGCTTTGGGCGACATCAAGGCCCGATTTTAATCCGTCTTCGTGAAAGCCATGTTTCGCCCAGGCGCCACAAAACCACGCGCGGTGGCGGCCTTGAATGCTTTCGAGCTTCGGCTGCGCCTCAATCGCCGCACCGTCAAATTGCGGATGGTCATAGACGTAACGCCCGAAGGTGAGATGCTCGGCGGGTGGTTCAGGCGGGTTCAGCGTCACAAAGACCGGACGCGACGGATCGATGCCTTGAAGTCGGTTCATCCAATAGCTCACGCACAGATCGGCGCTTCTGTCTTTGCCTTGGATAACATTCCACGAACCCCACGCCCTTTTCCGCTTCGGCATTAGGGCTTGGTCGCGGTGCAGGTAGACCGTGTTGGGCTTATAGGCGATGGCGCCAAGAACAGCGCGTTCCTGCGGCGTGGCATCCGTCAACATCGCCATGGTTTGATCGGTATGGGAGGCGAAGATGACGCCGTCAAAGGTCTCGGTCGAATCATCCTCTAGCGTGAGGGTGACGTGGTCCTGGCTTCGGCTGACGTTCACCACGCGCGTCGATAGCCGCAAGCGGGAGCGAAAGGCATCGATCAGTTTCTCGACATAAACGCGACTGCCGCCGGTCACCGTCCGCCATTGATGGCCGTTATAGCGCAACAAATGGTGATTGTTGAAAAAGGTGATGAAGGAGCGAACCGGGAAATTCAGCATCGATGCCGTCGACATGGACCAAATGGCAGCGCCCATTGGTAAGAGATAATCATCCCTAAAACGCGCCGAGAAGCCGTTCGCCAACAGGTAGCGCCCGAGCGAACCGTCATCGAGCCGGCCGGCCTCAAGATCAGCGAGCGCTAATTTATTGAAGCGTAAAATTTCGAGCAGCATTTTGAGGTAGCTGGGCGAGAAAAGATTTTTGGGCTGGGCAAACAGGCCGCCTATCGGATTTTTATCCCGTCCGCACCATTCAAATCGACCGCCATCCACCGATAGGGCAAAGCTCATATCGGAGGCGTGGGTCGCAACCTTCAAATGAGCCAAGAGGGCGGTGAATTCGGGATAATTGTTTTCATTGTAAACGATGAAACCGGTGTCAACAGGAATTGACATTCCGTCATAATCGACGGTTACGGTTGCCGAATGGCCACCGGGGCGATCATTTTGCTCAAAAACGGTAATTTCGTGGGCGGACGACGTAGCTAAAGCGTAAGCAGCCGCGTTTCCCGCTATACCGCTGCCAATAATAGCAAGCTTCATGCGTGTTTCAGTCGTCCGAATGTGTCTAGTCATGTTTACGTATACTATGTGAGCGCCTTGAATGCCGCAAGGGCGCTGTTACGTGCCGTTTCATGGTCGACGATCGGACGAGGATAGGTTTGACCCAATTTTACGCCAGCTGCCGCCAATTCAACGGGGCTGGCTGCCCAAGGGGTGTGAATATATTTCGGCGAAAGGCGCGCGATTTCGGGGACATAATGCCGCACATATTCGCCCTTGGGATCGAATTTCTCGCCTTGCAACATGGGATTGAAAATCCGGAAGAAGGGGGCCGCATCCGCGCCCGAGCCCGCCACCCATTGCCAACTGGCTGGATTGCTGGCGGGGTCGGCGTCCAAAAGCGTGTCCCAGAACCAGGTTTCACCTTCCCGCCAGTCAACTTTAAGGTGCTTGATGAGGAAGGAGGCCACAATCATCCGGACGCGGTTGTGCATGAACCCGGTTTGCCAGAGCTCCCGCATGCCGGCATCGATGATGGGGTAGCCGGTCTGCCCCTTTTGCCATGCTGTCAGTAGCGATGGGTCATTTTGCCATGGAAACGCGTCAAAACGTCTCTGAACGTTGAATTTGGCGATATCCGGTTGGTGATAGAGCAAATAATACGAGAATTCGCGCCATCCCAATTCGGACTGAAAGACGCGGAGATCTTCGGAACTGGCACGTGTCCGCCCCGATTGCACGGCCATTTCGCTGGCCTGCCAGACGGTGTTGATCGAGATTTCGCCAAAGCGAAGATAGGGCGAAAGCCGCGAGGTCGAAGGCATATCGGGCCGGTTACGGTTCTCAGAATAGCCTGCAAAGCCATGCTCGATAAAGGTATCGAGGGTTGCAGCCGCTCCCGCTTCGCCCGGTTTCCAAGCTTCCGCCATACCACCCGCCCAATTTGGGTGGAGTGGCAATAGGGCAAGTTCGTCCAAGGAAACGGTGTGTTTTGAAGGAGACTTTACCGCGGAGATAAAGTGATCGGGGGCAGCAAGCGGTGTCGGTATCGGGTAATTGTCCCGAGCCGCGCGCCAAAAGGGCGTGAAAACCTTGAAAGCGCTGCCGGTTTTTGAGGCGAGCGTCCAAGGCTCGCGAATCAGAGTGCCATTGAAGGTTTTGACGGTGACGCCGTCCGCTTCCAGTTTGGCCTTGATAGCGGTATCGCACGCGATGTCGGAGGGATGATACCGGCGGTTCCAAACCACAGTGGTGGGGCTGATATCGCTCACAATGCGAGGAATAATCGTTTCGGGATCCCCGCGATAGAGGTCCAATCGACCGCCACGCTTTGAAATATCCTGCGCCAGACGCGTGAGGCTGTGATGGAGCCACCATTTTTGCGCGCCACCCAGAGGCCTAGAATGTTTGCCGCTATCGTCAAAAATATAAACAAAGATGATCGGATTTTTCGATGCGGTCGCCTCGATCAAGGCGGGATTATCGATCAAACGGAGATCGTTGCGAAACCAAACAAGGGTTGAATCGGTCATAATGGCCTTAGGGTTGCCGTCAAATTATGTGAGATTTACGGAACCAAAGCCCGTCCGGTTCATTTAATCCTCGCAAAACAGGGAGGATTTGACCGGATTTTAGGGAAAAGTGGCTCCTCGAGCAGGACTCGAACCTGCGACCATTCGATTAACAGTCGAACGCTCTACCAGCTGAGCTATCGAGGATCACGGGTGCCGGATACATCACTATGCATCCGAAACGCAAGGGGTACATGACAGGAAAATTCTAAACAAAGTCTCAATTGTCATAATTTCGGTCGACAAGTCGTCGATTTTTCTGAGAAGCACCATCAAATGGATTGCCGGATGCGCAAACTGTTTGTATCTAAACGCGCCGGCACTTTCCGGTTGAGGCCTCGTGGCGGAGTGGTCACGTAGAGGACTGCAAATCCTCGTACCCCGGTTCGATTCCGGGCGAGGCCTCCATTTTTCCTAAGGATTATGCGTTTCAAATTGTGATTTAAAGCGTTTTCGAAGCCGAAAAGCGCTGCGAACATTCATTGGTTGATGGAGTTTTCACATGGTTGATTTTTCTCAAGCACGCCGAGCCATGGTGGATGGACAACTTCGGACCGCCGATGTCACGCGAACCGATATTCTTGATATTTTTTCGGTCGTTCCCCGTGAATTATTTGTAGATCTGTCGGAACAAGCGGTCGCCTATGCTGATCGTGCGGTTTTATCGGCAGGTGGGGTGGGCCGTAAAATTTTATCGCCGATGACTTTGGCGCGGATGATTCAGGCGACGGACATTAAGGCCGGTGATCGGGTTTTGGATATCGCGGCCGGTTCTGGCTATACCACGGCTTTGTTGGCAGGGCTGGGCGGCCACGTGACGTTGCTGGAGGACCAGGCGGAACAATGTGCCGTGGCTCGCGAAGCATTGAAGTGGGTGAATAGCGGCGGCGTAAATGTACAGCAAGGCGAGTTAACAAATGGGCTAGCCCAAGGCGCACCCTATGATATTATTCTGGTGAATGGCCGTTGCGAGCAGGTGCCGCAATCCCTATTTCAACAATTAAAAGAGGGTGGTCGGCTGGTTGCCATCATGGGTAACGCTGTCGCCGCAGAGGTAAGAGTTTATACGCTCTCTGACGGTTCGGTTGGTGAAAAACGGTTGATGAATGCTTCCGGGCCATTGCTCCCAGGTTTTTTACAGGTTTCGGGCTTTGTTTTCTGAATTAACGTAATTTTAGTAT